>NZ_CAUTEG010000001.1:0-129799 GCF_963537195.1 Oribacterium sinus
GAGATTTTACTGGAAAAGATTCAGGAAAGTATCTGGGCAAAGCCGGAAAGCCATTGCTTTGAAAAGCTTTCCGAGGTGACGGAAAAGCGGGAAATGGGAAGAATCGGCGGCTAGAATCGAGGAGTTTATGGGAAAAGTATTAGCCATTTGCTTGAGCGAGCAAAAGGGAACGGAAAAATCAGAGGTAGAGGAAGCTCTTCTGGTGGAGGACTTCGGCCTTCAGGGGGATGCCCATGCCGGAAAATGGCATAGACAGGTGAGCCTTTTGGCCTTTGAGAAAATAGATGATTTTCGGAAGAAGGGAGCCCAGGTGGACTTTGGAGCCTTCGGAGAAAATCTGGTGATAGAGGGATTTGACCTGTCCAAGTATCCGGTGGGCAGTGAAATTCATATAGGAGACTGCATTTTAGAGCTTAGCCAAATCGGAAAGGCCTGTCACAGCCACTGCGCCATCTTTCACCGTATGGGAGACTGTATTATGCCAAGAGAAGGCATTTTCTCCGTGGTGAAAAAGGGAGGAAAAATCCGGGTGGGGGATCCGGTGGAAATTCTCCCCGGGAAAAAGGACAGACCCTTTACTGCGGCGGTGATTACCCTGTCGGACAGAGCCTCTCAAGGGGTATATGAGGATCAGTCCGGCCCCGTAATTGCAGAATTTTTGAAACATCAGGGCATGATTGTGGAGGAACAGCTTCTTCTTCCCGACGGAAGACCGGAGCTGGAGAAAGAAATCAAGAGACTGGCGGATCAGCGACAGATTTCTTTGATTCTGACCACCGGGGGCACCGGATTTTCCGAAAGGGACTGTACTCCGGAAGCTACCAAGGCGGTATGTGAAAGAGAAGTACCGGGGATTCCGGAAGCTTTACGCGCTTATAGCCTGTCCATCACCAAGAAGGCTATGTTCAGTCGTCAGACTGCAGGCATTCGGAAGAAATCTCTGGTGATTAATCTTCCCGGCAGTCCCAAGGCCTGCAAGGAGAATCTGGACTACCTTTTCCCGGATTTATTCCACGGTTTGGGAATCCTTCGGGGAACGGATACGGATTAAGTACGCTACTTTTCCTGAAATTTTCTGAGAGTGGGTATAGATTAGGCCTGTTGCTTTCTTGAAGTTCTCTGAGAATGGATATAGATGAAGCTCACTACTTTTCCTGAAGTCTCCGGAGTAAGACCGGAGGGATTGGGGAGAGAAAACATAAAAAAGGAGAAAAGTATGAAGAAAAAAGTATTATTTGCTTTGGCCCTTGCAGCAGCATTGGCTATGACAGCCTGCGGAGGAGCAAAGAAGACTGAAACTACCGCTGCGGCAACAACAGAGAAGGCCTCTGAGAAAGCCAGTGAAAAGGCTTCCGAAAAGGCTACCGAGGCTGCAAAAGAGGATGGAGAGAAGACCGAAGTACAGGTTTTCGTAGCAGCTTCTTTAAAGAATGTGATGGAAGACCTGGGGCAGCAGTACGAGAAGGAGCATCCCGAGGTGAAGCTGGTATTTAACGCGGATTCCTCCGGAAAGCTTTTAAGCCAGATTCAGGAAGGCTATGCCTGCGACATTTTCTTCTCCGCTGCACAGAAGCAGATGGATACTTTGGAGGGAGAAGGAAACCTTGTAGAGGGAAGCAGAAAAAATGTAGTCAACAACCAGCTTTGCGTAGTTACTTTAAAGGACAGCGGAACCAAGGTTACCGGTTTAGAGAATTTGAAGGATGCGAAGTCCATCGCCTTGGCAGACGGTACCGTTCCTGTAGGAAAGTACACAAGACAGGCTCTTGTTGCTTTAAAAATTCTTCCCGAGACGGAGGATGTGTCCAAGATTAGTACTCAGGAAGTATCTGAAGCTTTAGGCGGTGTAGAAATTTCTGAGCAGTCCAACGTTTCCAAGGTTTTGGCGGCAGTGGTAGAGGGATCCTCCGAAGTAGGAACCACCTATTATTCCGATACCTACGGTTATGAGGACAAGCTTCAGATTCTGGAGAAGGTGCCTTACGATTTGACCGGAAATGTCATCTATCCTATTGCGCAGATTAAGAATGAAGAAGCAAGTCAGGAAGAGCAGGATGCAGCAAAAGATTTCATTGCTTTCGTCACTTCCGACAATGCAAAGACCACCTTCCAGAAGTATTATTTCGATACTGACGTAAAATAATGATGAATGAATTATTAGCAGGACTCCGGTCGTTAGACTGGAGTCCCTTATGGATATCCCTAAAGACAGCCTGCATCACTACAGTGATTTGCTTCTTTCTGGGGATTTTTTTAGCCCAAAAGGTAGGAAAATGGAAGGAGCCCTGGCAATCCATTGTAGACAGTGTTCTGACTCTTCCCATGGTCTTGCCCCCTACGGTGGCAGGCTATTTTTTGCTTTTGCTTTTCAGCAAAAGACGGCCGGTGGGCATTTTTTTATTTTCTCACTTCGGCATTAAAGTGGTTCAGTCCTTTTTGGGCTGTGTTCTTGCGGCTACGGTAATTTCTCTGCCTTTAATGTATAGGAATGCCAAAGCAAGCTTTGCCTTGGTTCCCAAGGATTTGGTGCAGGCGGGAAGAACCTTGGGACTGTCGGAAACGAAGATTTTTTGGAAGATTATTCTGCCCCTTTCCGGTCCGGGAATCCTATCGGGCGCGGTGTTAAGCTTTGCCAGAGCTCTGGGAGAGTATGGCGCCACATCCATGCTGGCGGGAAACATCCCCGGAAAAACCGCCACCATTTCCCAAAGAATTGCCCTTGTGATGCAGGACCAGGACTATGTGACTGCGGGAGTATGGGTAGGGGTGGTGATGCTGATTTCGTTGTTTTGCATGACGGCGTTACAGCTACTAAGCAAAAGCCGAAAATAGAAAGTTTTGAAAGGAGTTGTAATGGAGAAAGCAGAACAATCGTCTTTTTGTAAGCTGTCCTTTCAGCTTCCTTTGGATAGCTTTCTTTTGGATATTCATTTTTCTTCTAATAAAAAGCGGATTGGAATTTTGGGGGCTTCGGGTTCGGGTAAGAGTATGTGCTTAAAGAGCATTGCCGGGATTGTGACTCCCAAGCAGGGGGAGATTCTGCTAGGGGATTCCTGCCTTTTTTCTTCTTCGAAAAAAATCAATCTGCCACCTCAAAAGAGAAGAATCGGTTATCTTTTTCAGTCCTATGCCCTTTTTCCCCATTTGACGGTGTGGGAAAATATTGCCATCGCCATGGAAGGACAGGATAAGGAAAATCTTCTATCAAACTTTTGGAAGAGGGGAAAGAGCGGAGATAGAGAGATTTCGGCAAATTCTTCGGCGCTTAGGGAGCAAAGGGAGAGCAGGTCGGAGCGGATTTTCCGTCTGCTTCAGAAAATGGAGCTTTCAGGACTGGAAAAGCGTTTTCCCGCAGAGCTTTCCGGAGGGCAGCAACAAAGGGTGGCCTTAGCCCGCATCTTTGCCAATGAGCCGGAAATGATTCTTCTGGATGAGCCCTTTTCTGCGCTGGATTTATATTTGCGGGATAAGATGCAGGAAGAGCTGATGCTGCATCTGGAGGATTTTCCGGGGCAGGCCATCATGGTTTCCCACTCCCGGGATGAGATTTATCGTTTTGCAGAGGAAGTGATTATGCTGCAAGGGGGGAAGGTAATCGGGCAGGGAGAGACCAAGGAAGTTTTTAGACAGCCCAAGAATCGTCAGGCGGCTATCTTGACCGGCTGTAAAAATATTGCTAAAGCAAAAAAGATAGGAAAGCATAGCATTTTCATAGAAGACTGGGGGCTGGAGCTTACGATGAAGCGGGAAATTCCGGAAAAGCTTTCTGCCGTTGGCTATCGTGCTCATGATTTTATTCCGCTTTTTTCCGGGGGAGAGGAGAATTCTGTGTCGGTGAAACTGCTTTCCAAGGCGGAGCTTCCCTTTGAGCAAAACTTTTATTTTAAGCCGGAAAAGGGTGAGGGCGAAATTTGCTTTTTGGTGCAAAGAGACGGCCCCTATGGTAAAATGCAGGAGATTCCCAAGGCTTTACAGCTTCGGGAAGAGAAAGTACTTTTCTTGACGGAGGAAAACTAAGGTATAGAAAACTTGCTTTTTTAGCAGAGTAAACGAATTCAAGAAATGTACGAATTTGCAAAAAGCGAAGATATGCAATAGATTGGGAGAAGTATGGGAGAGTTTAGTCATTTTGACGATCAGGGAAATGCCAGAATGGTGGATGTTTCCGGAAAAGCGGATACAGAAAGAACCGCAGTGGCCAGGGGAAGCATTTTCCTCAGTAAAGAAGCCATGGAGGCGGTACTGGGAAGAAAGGTCAAAAAGGGAGATGTGTTCACCGTGGCCCAGGTAGCCGGAATCATGGGGGCAAAAAAATGCTCGGAGCTGATTCCCCTTTGCCATATTTTGCCCTTACAATCCGCAAAGATTTCTTTTCAGGTTTCGGAGGAAGAGGGAAGGATTACGGTGGAGTGTCTTTGTAAAACTGCCGGAAAAACAGGGGTGGAAATGGAGGCTCTCACCGGTGTTTCCGTGACCTTGCTAACGATTTACGATATGTGTAAGGCCATTGACAAAAGGATGCATATGGAGGGGATTCACCTTGTGGAAAAGCAGGGGGGAAAGAGCGGTGCCTTCTATTACGAAGAGGAGAAAGAATGATTTATCTGGATCATGCAGCCACAACAGCGGTATCAAAGAGTGTCAGGGAAGCTATGCTTCCCTATTTTTCTGAGGATTACGGAAATCCCTCCTCCCTCTACCTTTTTGCCCAGAAGGCGAAAAAGGCGGTGGAGGACAGCAGGAGAAGTCTTGCCGGTCTTTTGGGCATTAATCCAAGGGAAATCTACTTTACCTCCGGAGGGACGGAAAGCGATAACTGGGCGATTCTTTCAGCCTTTTATTCCGCCATGGAAAAAAAGAGCGGTCTATCCGACTCCGATGCAGCAGGTCAGAAGCAAAGACAGCCTCACATTATTTGCTCGGCAATAGAGCATCATGCTGTTTTGGAAAGCTGCAAGTTTGCGGAAAGTCTGGGAGCAAGAGTCAGCCGTATTCCGGTGGATCGGGAGGGATTTTTGGATCTGGAAGCCTTGGAGCAGGCGATTACAGAGGATACGGTTTTGATTTCCGTCATGGCGGCCAACAATGAAATGGGAACGATTCAGGATTTGCGGGCTATCGGAGAAATTGCGAAAAAGCATGGGGTGCTCTTTCATACGGATGCGGTGCAGGCCTTTGGGCAGATTCCATTGTCCTTTTCGGAAATGGGGATAGACCTGCTTTCCGCCAGTGCCCACAAGCTTCATGGCCCCAAGGGGATTGGACTTTTGGTGATTCGAAAGGGCGTTCGTCTTCCGGCCTTCCTTCATGGGGGAGCTCAGGAGCGGGGCTTTCGTGCCGGCACGGAAAATGTTCCCGCTATCGTAGGCTTTGCCAGAGCGGCAGAGGAGGCCTTTGCCGGCATGGGGGAAAGAGAGAAAAGAAAACGGGAGCTTCAGAAGCTGTTCTTTAGAAGGCTTTTGGAAGAGGTACCCGGAATGCAGATAACCGGGGTGAATCCACTGGAAGCATCCGAGGAAAATAGACTTTCCGGCAATGTGCACATTTGCATAGAGGGAATAGAGGCGGAGAGTCTCTTGCTGCTTTTGGATCAAAAGGGTATTTGTGCCAGTGCCGGTTCTGCCTGTGCCAGCGGTTCCGTGGAGCCAAGCCATGTACTTTTGGCTATGGGAAAAAGCCATGTGGAGGCCTATTCCGGACTGCGTTTAAGCTTTGAAGAGGACTTAAAGGAAGAGGAACTGGAGTTTACCGTGGAGGCGATTCGAGAAGGGGTAGAGCGCTTAAGACGGGAATAAAAAAAGAGAAAAAATTTCTTGACAACAGATTTATATATGATAATATATTCACATGTAAATCTATTGTTGCTTTTTGAATGGTTTTTTACAGTTGCCATTCATTATGCAAGAGAAGAGGGACTTTACAAAAATTTTTACCATAAAGCTCGTAAAGCTCGTAAAGCTCGTAAAGCCCGTAATCTCAGAAAGGAGAGGAATGAGTCAAGTGATTGCCTTGGAACATCAAAGAGCAGATAGTCATGCAACGATTTCCGAGGATAGCTTATGTGATTTAGCGGAAGTGTTTAAGGTCTTTGGAGATTCCACCAGAATCAAGATTCTCTACGATTTGTTTGAAGGAGAGAAAAATGTTACGGAGATTTGTCAGGACTTGGAAATGAATCAGTCCGCCATTTCTCATCAGTTAAAGATTCTTCGTACCGCCCGCTTGGTTAGCGGAAAAAGAGTGGGGAAAAGCATTCTCTACTCCTTGGCGGATGAGCATGTCAAGACCATCATTGCCATGGGCATTGAGCATATCGAAGAATAAAAGAAGTGATGAGAAATCAATGAGAAATCAATGAGAAATCATAAGAACAGAAACTATTTACTATAGGAAACAATAAAAATCAATATAGAAAAGAGGAGAAAAAATGAAGAAGAAGTTTGAATGTGAAATTGATTGTGCAAATTGTGCGGCTAAGATACAGGAAGCTATCGGAAAGATTCCGGGAGTACAGTCTGTAAAGCTAAACTTCATGATGCAGAAGTTTACCTTGGAGGCGGAGGATGATCGCTTTGAGGAGATTTTGCAGGAAGCCATCCGTATAGGAAAGACCATTGAGCCGGACTTCACCGTGAAGGGCGTGTAGGAGAATAAAGTCCAAAGCTTGCAGTACTATGAGTAGAGTATTGAAGCGGATTATCAGAGTAAGTACCGGAAAAGCAATAGTTTAGAGTAAAGTATAGAGTAGAAAAAATATAGTAAAGAAGAGCAAAGCATAGAGTAGAAAAAATATAGTAAAGGGGAAATACCATGTCAGAGAAACTTATTCGGGAAAGAAACAAGCTTCTTCTTTCCGTCATCTTATTCTTAATCTTATTGATTGTGGAAAAGACGGGGATTCTTCCCTTCCTTCCGGAGCATTCTCTTTGGTATCTTCCGCTTTATCTTATTCCTTATTTTCTCAGCGGTCTTTCCGTGGTAAAGGAATGTTTTCTGGGAATCAAAAACAGGCGTCCCTTTGATGAAGCCTTATTGATGACTGTGGCCACCTTAGGCGCCTTCCTTTCCGGAGAATTTGCGGAAGCGGTGGCGGTAATGGTCTTCTATCAGATGGGAGAGCTTTTCCAAAGCTATGCGGTAGGAAAAAGCAGAAAGTCCATTAAGGAGCTGATGGATATTGTACCGGAGCTGGCCCACATTGAAAGGGAAGACGGCACCGTAGATACCGTGGATCCGGATGAGGTAGAAGTAGGGGATATGCTTTTGGTAAAGCCGGGAGAAAGAGTGCCGGTGGACGGCATTGTCCGTCAAGGAGAAAGCATGGTAAATACGGCAGCCCTTACCGGAGAGTCCGTCCCCAGAGAGGTATTCCCCGGAGAAAAGATTATTTCCGGCTGTATCAATGGAGAGGGCATGCTTCGTGTAGAGGCTTTGAAGGCCTTTGAGGATTCCACTGTTTCCAAGATTTTGGAGCTGGTGGAGGAGGCCTCCGAGAAGAAATCCAAGGCGGAGAACTTTATCACAAAGTTTGCCCGGATTTATACCCCGATCGTAGTATATTCGGCATTGGCATTGGCTATACTGCCAAGCCTTGGCCTGTTCTTGGGAACAAAAATAGGCCTGGTGTCTCCGGAGTTTTTCGCAGCCCATCCTCCCCTTACCTGGTTATATCGTGCCTGTACCTTTTTAGTAGTGTCCTGTCCCTGCGCCTTGGTGATTTCCGTGCCCCTGTCCTTCTTCGGAGGAATCGGTGCGGCTTCCCGAGAGGGTGTACTGGTAAAGGGCTCCAACTATCTGGAGCTGGTATCCAAATTAAAGGTTGTAGTGTCCGATAAAACAGGAACCCTAACCAAGGGGAATTTCGCCGTGCAGGAGATTGAGCCTTGGGAGGGAATTTCCAAGGATGAGCTTCTTCGCACTGCCGCTATGGCGGAAAATGGTTCCACCCACCCCATCGGGCTTTCCATTCTCAGCGCCTACAAAAAATGGATGGAAGATTCTTCGAAGGCTAATGCTTCTCCGGAAGATGTCGTAGTAGAAAATGATCCGATGAAGCATTCTTCCGGAAAGGAAAGCAACAGTCTTCCTTTCCCGGAAAATACGGAAAATCGCAGCGGTGCAGGCTTGATTTCCATTGTGGAAGGGTGCAAAATTTTAGTGGGAAAGGCCAAGCTTTTAGAGGAAGAAGGCATTTCCGTACCACAGCAGGATGAGGGAGCTGCCACCATTTGCCTGGTAGCAAAGGACGGTCAGTATCTTGGAAGAATCTTGATTGCGGATGAGGTGAAGGAAAGCAGTAAGGAAGCAGTTTCGAAAATGAAGCAGCAGGGCATTGAAAGTGTGGTTATGCTTACCGGAGACAGTACTCCTGTAGCGGAGGCGGTAGGCCGGGAGCTGAATTTGGACAGCGTTTACGGAGAGCTGCTTCCCGCCCAGAAGGTGGAGAAGGTGGAGGAAATCCTTAGTTCTTTAAGTGGAGAGGGAGAGAAGCGCAGTGGCTACCTTGCCTTTATCGGAGACGGTATCAATGATGCACCGGTGCTTTCCCGGGCGGATGTGGGCATTGCCATGGGCGCTATGGGATCGGATGCAGCCATTGAAGCGGCGGATGTAGTCATTATGGATGACGACTTAAGTAGAATTCCCACCCTCATTGCCATCGGAAAGAAGACCATGACGATTGCCATGCAAAACATTGTTTTTGCCCTTGCAGTAAAGTTTTTGGTGCTGATTTTAAGTGCCGTAGGAATTGCCAATATGTGGGCGGCAGTGTTTGGCGATGTGGGGGTAACCGTCATTTGCATCATCAACGCCATGCGCTTGATGCAAAACCCGAAATCTATATAAAAGGGAAGGAGAAGTCCTGAGAAAATGGAGAAGAAACTGGATTTTTTTTATATCGGTGAGTCCTATGGGGGAAACCAGGATTGGTGTTTTGACCATATGATGCAGCTGGGGGGCTGTGGCGCCATTACCGCCTGTGACAGTTCGATTTATCTTGCCCTGCACCATGGAAAAAAATCTTTATATTCCGGAAATTTGGAAAAATTAGATCAGGACGAGTACCTTTATTTTACCGAAGAAATGAAGAAATACCTGCATCCCCGTTGGTCCGGCATTGATAAGCCGGAATTATATGTGGAGGGATACCAAAATTTCCTTAAGGATCATCAGGAGGAAAATCTGATGATGACCATAGTTTCCGGAGAGGAAAATGTAGCGAAGGCGAAAGATTGTATTGTGGAGCAGATTGATAAGAATCTTCCCGTGCCGATTTTGGTCTTAAACCATCAGAATCAGGACTTGGATGATTATATCTGGCACTGGTTTTTACTGATTGGCTACCGATATCAGGGGGAAGACCCGCTGGCAGAGGGAAATGATTTTCAGGTACAGACCGTCACCTACTCGGAGGCGGCATGGGTTTCTCTGGAGGCGCTTTGGGATACGGGCTATAAGACCAAAGGCGGTTTGATAAAGTACCACTTACTATAAAACAAATGGGGCTGGAAAAATAGAGAAAGCCTTCCTTTCAGTATAGGGTTAAAATTCGGGCACGCTCCCGCTAACTTCGCCTACGTATATGAGTTAACCGTAGCTGATATTTTTCAAAAATTGGCTTTGATACTGGATTATATGCATAAATATAAACCACCCTACATCTTTGATTTACAAATCTGTAGGGCGGTTCATTCTTTTTTAGAAGTGAATGGAAAAAATAGTAAAGCGAATCTTCCTGTCAGGAAGAGCTTACTGTTTTATATTCGCTTCTTTTTCTTCTTTTATAGCATCGATAATTCACCCAAAGCGATGAAGTTCTTCATTTCCTCCGTAATCCACTTGTCCTTATGGTAGAAGAGCTGACGATACATCTGCATCTCAAAGTCCTGCACCTTCAGAAGCCGTAGGCTTCCGTTGTTCAGACTTTCCTCCACGGCATATCTGGGGAGGAAGGAAAGTGCCTGGTTTTCTTTAATCAGCTCGATAATCACATCCGGATTTCTGGTTTCAAAGAAGGGGCGTATACCCAAATGTCGGGAGGCCAATTCCTGCTCCAATGCATAACGGTAATTGGAATCCTTCTCCGTGAGGAAGAAGGGCTGGTTTAAAAGCTCAGCCAAAAGATATTCTTCCTTTTCCGGAAGTTTGGCGTCTTTGGAAGCCACAAAAACTACAGCCTCCGGTTCCTCTAAAGTCTTCTCCCAGTTTTGTCCGTAAACCTTCTGGTCGATGTAATAGGCCAGATCAATCTGGTTATGATCCAGCATCTCGTTCAGCTCCTTCGGTGTTCCGGAGCGGATTTCCAAAGCCACGGTAGGGTAGTGTTTATAGAAATAACTGACTACCTTCGGCAGTTTAAAACTGAGCAGGGATTCCAAGGTGCCGATACGCAACCTATGATCCTTTACTACGGCATTTCCCAACATCGCATGGACATCATCCACTTTTCGAAGGATTTCATTGGCATACATCAGAAACTTCCTTCCGGGAGGGGTTAATTCAACGTGCCTTCCCACCCGGTCAAAAAAGCGGGTGTTGAATTCCAGCTCCAGTTGGCGAATCTGAATAGTTACTGCCGCCTGGGTGTAGCCCAGGGCTTCTGCCGCCTTGGAAAAGCTTTGTAATTCAACGATTTTTATAAAAGAATGCAGCTGTCTTATTTCCATGATGTCTATCCTCCACGCATTATCTTCTCAGTATATAACCAATATTCAATTTTTTGTTGAAAACGACCTATAAAATTTATTTCCGTTTCTTGCAAAATATCTTATAATAAAAAATTTTCCTATTGACTTATGTT
Organism: Oribacterium sinus; assembly: GCF_963537195.1. Classification (GTDB taxonomy): domain Bacteria; phylum Bacillota; class Clostridia; order Lachnospirales; family Lachnospiraceae; genus Oribacterium; species Oribacterium sinus_A. Next base: position 10,802 of record NZ_CAUTEG010000001.1, read on the forward strand.
TATTTTATCACAAAAGGAAGAAGGGGGAAAGGAACGCTTTTCTGAAGATTCTGAAAATTCTACGCATTTTCAAGACGTATTCCATCACGGCATCTCGAGAGCAGACGAAACAAAGCCGAAAACCTGCCGGAAACAAGAAGGAAAATAAGTAGGAAAATAAGTAGAAAAATAAGTAGAAAAATAAGTAGGGAAAGAATAGTCTTCCTTCGAAATGTACGGGAAAATAATTTTGACATAGTCCGAGTCTGAGAGTATGATAGGGAACGGCGTAAATGTACGAAGAAAATTGAATAGACTGAGATTCCCTGAGAATAGCTACAAAGGAGGCTAATGTGGAGAAAATCAAAAATATCGGAGAAGAAGCTATTTACGATGCCAGAGTCTTGGGAAAAGGAAGGTTTGTGGTCTTGGGATTACAACATCTTTTTGCCATGTTCGGAGCAACGGTGCTGGTACCCCTATTGACGGGCTTGTCCATTTCCACCACCCTGCTTTTTGCAGGACTGGGTACACTCTTGTTTCACTTCCTTTCAAAGAATAAGGTGCCCGCGTTCCTAGGCTCTTCCTTCGCCTTTCTGGCGGGGTATATGAGTATAGCACCCAACAAGGAGCCGGAGCTTCTGCTCTACGCCTGCTTCGGAGTAGCCTGCGCAGGACTGATGTATCTGGTGCTGGCCTTCCTCTTTCAGGCCTTTGGAGCCAACCGGGTTATGCGATATTTTCCGCCGGTGGTCACGGGACCGATTATCATAGCCATCGGATTAAACCTGTCCAAGTCTGCAGTGGAAAACTGCTCCACCAACTGGGGACTGGCTCTTCTGGCTATCTGCGTAGTCATCTTTTGCAACATTTTCGGAAAAGGAATGGTGAAAATCATTCCCATCCTGCTGGGGGTTCTGATATCCTACAGCTTTGCGGCAGTTTTAGGCTTTGTGCCCTTTGACAGTATTAATGAAGCGCCGATTTTCGGCTTTCCGATAGACTATCACAGAACGGTTTTCTCCCTATTTACAGAGGGTAAGCTGGATCCGGCTCTACTTCTGAGCAGCAGCTTGACCATTATCCCCATTTCCTTTGCAACAATGATGGAGCATATCGGCGATATCTCCGCCATTTCCTCTACGGTAGGCATTAACTATCTGGAGGATCCGGGCTTACACAGAACCCTTTTGGGAGATGGCTTGGCCACAACGCTTGCTTCCCTCTTCGGTGCTCCTGCCAATACAACCTACGGAGAAAATACCGGTGTGCTGAGCTTAACCAAGGTGTATGACCCCAGAGTCATTCGTCTGGCTGCCTGCTTTGCGGTACTCCTTAGCTTCTGCCCGAAGTTTTCCGCGGTGATTGAAGCAATGCCTCAGGCGATTATCGGCGGAATTTCCCTGGTGCTATACGGCATGATTTCTGCGGTGGGTGTTCGAAATGTGGTGGAGACCAAGGTGGATTTTTCCAAGAGTAGAAATATCATCGTGGCGGCTATGATTCTGGTATTGTCCATCGGAATCAACTACTCCTCCGAGGGAGCTCTGCATTTTCAGCTCTTCGGTATCCAGATTGCCTTTTCCGGCATTGCTACAGGCTCTTTGGTGGGAATTTTGTTAAATGCCATTCTTCCGGATAAGGACTATGAATTCGCAGAGAACAAGCCCAACGATACAGGTGTGGATTTACAGATATCACAGGGTAAAAGCTTACTGTTTGAGATTGCGACAAAATACGGTGACAAGGAAAAGAAGGATTAAAGACTAAAAAGGACTGTGAAAAAATCAAAATGATAAAGAAATTTTTGGCAATATAGGTCTGGATACGGGGTAGTCTGAGCCCGATATTTGCGAAATCCGGTGAATTGAAGAACTGTAAAAATCAATAAATGAAGCGAATAATGCAGTATAGGTCTGTAAGAGGGGTAATCTGAGCCCGCCGGTACTTACTGAAAGCGAGCAAAGCGAAGCTTGAAGTTAGTACCGCTGCGAAGGCGAGGTTAGCGAGAGCGTGCCCCGATTACAGACCTATACTGCATTAGAGCGCATCTTTATAAAGTTTTTCGATACATAGAATTAAGCTAGCGAGAGCATGCTCCGTTTCAGGCCTATATTGCTTAGAAAGTTATTTTGATTTTTTTACAGTCCCTTTTTGTATTTATGCTAATCTTAAAAACATATCAAATTATTTTTCCTTTTTTACAAGTTCCAAATACCGATACATACTGGCGGGGGAGCAGGATAGCCTGTTCCCTACAGTTTTTACAGAGCCCTTCATAGAGAAGATGCCTTTTTGATAAAGCTGTCGTATGATATCAAGCTTTTCTGAATGACTTAGATAACTGAAAGGAAGGGACTTGTTTATTCTATTCAATATTTCGTCTATAGTATTTGAAATATTTTCCGAAAAGATTGTTTGCTCATCATTTCCCTTTATTTCTATGGAAATATTTTTGGATACATAATTATCCGGATGACATAGAGAAAAAATTAGATTTGATAGTTCTTTGTATCGATTATCATCGAAGTTTATGTTTAGCCCACCTACGACTTTGCAGCTTTCATCTTTTATAAAAAAAGAAGAGGATCTCAAAATCTTGCCATTGGAGGAAAGCGCTCTATAATTTGATAGCCATGTTTCCTTGGCGGACTCTTCTCTTTGTAAAATACTTTTCATAGTTGGACTGAGCAGATCTCCACTTTTTCTGCCGCTGATATTTCCGTTAAGGATATATAGGATTTGCTTTAGATCATATACTATAATTTCGTAATCAGGTCCCAGTACTGTACCTAAAAAATCAGAAAGATCAATATATTTTTTTATATCCAATTCATTCATAATCGCTCCAAATTCTATTTGTATGCTTTCAGCACACAAAAAATTTTATAAAAACAGTTCTTATTTATTATAGCAAAACTTCATGCTCCTAAAATCGGTTTTTAAGCAAAATCACCAAAATGACAAATTTGGGGTATAGAGATAGATGGAAAAGAAATGAGAAAAAATTCTCAACAAAATTCTCAAATATTATTTGATGCAAAGACATATAGGAAAACAAAGGCTTTTTTTTATACATTTACGCAGAAACCTAGCGTAAAGGCAAAGAAAAATCCCACAAAATTTATCAAATCACTATTTTGTTATTTCTGAAGTTTTGTTTCAAAAGCTGATATTTGTACAAAATAAACATAAATGCACTAAAATATCACTAAAAATAGCCTTTAATTAAACAATATTGACAAGTGGTTAAAAGGGTGATAAATTATTCTCATATCAATATGCTTATAATAATATATTTGAATATATAAATTTTGGTTATTAAGCACATAGCGGCATATTGGCTAAAGCAGTATTTCTATCTTGCTTCAAGGGATTGTAATACCGTCCGCCAGTCGTTTCTTACGATGACCGGGGTATCAAAATATATTTTTATATATGGAGGTATTAAAATGGAGTACGAGAAAATGTTAGGTGTAGAGGCACCAAAGTCATGGACACACGTAGTGAGAGAAGTTCCTACAGTTACCCAGGAGCAGAGAAGAAAAGCTCTGGAAATGACGCATTACAATGAGTTTGCTTTTCCGGCAGGTCTTTTATACATTGACTGTCTTTCCGATTCGGGTACTACATCCATGACAGACACACAGTGGTCAGCGATGTTCCTTGCAGATGAATCTTACGGAAGAAACAAAGGATATTATGTTCTTTTGGATGCATTTAGAGATGTATGGGAAAGAGGAGACGATCAGAAGAGACTCATCAATTACATCAAAGAAGGTGTAGACAAGGATGATGTTGAAAAAATGATGAATGAAGTGTATCTGGTGGACTATGAGGGCGGATTTATCAATGGTGGTAAGTACCAGCTGTCAAGACCTAATACATTTATCGTTCCTCAGGGACGTTGTGCAGAGGCACTTTTGTTTGATGTATTAAAACCATTATTTGCAAAGAGATGGCCGGGTAAAGTTTTCACCATTCCTTCCAATGCTCACTTTGATACCACAGAAGGTAATATCAAGCAAATGGGCAATGTACCCAGAAACCTTTTCCATAAGGAAATCTTATTTGAGGTACCAAAGAGCGGAAAATATGAGAAGAATCCTTTTAAGGGAGATATGGACATTGATAAGCTCAACCAGCTTATTGAGGCTGTAGGCGTAGAGAATGTTCCGCTGATTTATTCTACAGTGACCAATAACTCTGTATGCGGACAGGCTGTTTCCATGAAGAATATCAGAGAGGTTTCCAAGATTGCACACAAGTACAATATTCCATTTGTTATGGACGGTGCAAGATGGGCAGAGAACTGTTACTTCATTAAGATGAATGAAGAGGGCTATGGGGACAAGTCTATCTGTGAAATTGCAAAAGAGATGTTCTCCTACTTTGATGTGGTTTCCGCATCCCTTAAGAAAAACGGACATGCCAATATGGGTGGTGTTTTGGCCTTCCGTGACAAGGGACTTTTCTGGCAGAAGTTCTCAGAGTTCAATGAGGACGGCAGCGTAAAGACAGATATCGGACACCTTTTGAAGGTTCGCCAGATTTCCGCTTATGGAAATGATTCTTATGGCGGAATGTCCGGACATGATATTATGGCGCTTTGCCAGGGTATGTATGAAGAGGCAAGATTTGACTATCAGGACGAAAGAGTAAGACAGTGTCAGTATCTGGCAGACGGTCTTACAGCAAACGGTGTTCCTGTAGTACAGCCTGCAGGAGGACACGGAATTTATATTGATGTTGATAAGTTCTTTAACTATAAGAGAGGTCATGAGAGCTTTGCAGGACAGGCACTTTCTCTGGAGATGATTCACCGTTACGGTATCCGTTGTTCAGAGCTTGGAGATTTCTCTATGGAATATGATCTGAAAACTCCTGAGCAACAGAAGGAAGTATGTAATGTTGTCCGTCTGGCGATTAACAGAAGTCAGTTTAGCAAGCAGCACATGGACTATATTATTGCAGCACTGACACAACTTTATAAAGACAGAGATACAGTTCCCAATCTAAAGATTACCTTTGGTCATACATTACCAATGAGACATTTCCATGCATGGGCAGAGCCCTACGCTCCATCTAAGGAAGAAATGTGTGATGAAGGAAATTACAAATATTGGGAAAAATAAATGAGATATCGTAGGATATGCCGGCGATACTCGTAAAAAAATAAAATATCTTGGCGTCCGGTCTTGTAGAGACCGGACTGCTATCCACAAGAGAGACTTACATTTTTATCAAGATGGAGGAAGCTTATGGGTTCAGATAATACCGCTGTAAAGCAGGATGGATTTAACTCACAAATAGGTTTTATTATAGCCTGTGTAGGTTCAGCCGTTGGTATGGGAAACCTGTGGAGATTTCCGGTGCTTGTGTCAGCCTGGGGAGGCATGACTTTTTTGATTCCCTACTTCTTATTTGTTATCTTGATCGGTAGCACGGGAGTGGTGGAGGAAATCGCCTTAGGAAGGAGCACAGGGAAAGGTCCTATAGGTGCATTCGGCGCTGCTATGGCACATGCCGGAAAAAGCAGAAAACTTGGTGAGAGTATAGGAATTATACCGACAATAGGTTCTTTGGCTCTTGCTATAGGCTATTCCTGTGTAGTAGGCTGGATTTTTAAATATGTTGTCATGGCATTTACAGGTAAGCTCTTTGGAATGGGCACCAATATGGATGTCATAGGAGGAACTTTTGGATCCACCGCTACGGCTTTCGGAAATAATATGTGGATCATTATAGCGCTTATTGTAAATTTCGCCATTATGGCATTTGGAGTTGCGGATGGTATAGAAAAAGCAAACAAGTTTATGATGCCGCTGCTTTTCGTAATGATGGTTGGACTGGCTATTTACATAGGAATTCAACCGGGGGCAGTAAACGGATACAAGTATATCTTTACTGTAAATCCGGAGGGATTAAAGGATGTAAGACTTTGGATATTTGCATTCGGACAGGCGTTTTTTTCCCTTTCTATTGCAGGTAACGGCACAGTGATTTACGGCTCCTATCTCAGTAAGAAAGAAGATGTACCTTTCTCTGCAATGAATATCGCCATATTTGATACTCTTGCAGCACTTCTTGCAGCATTGGTGATTATCCCTGCTATGGCCACATCCGGTGCAGAGCTTAGTGAAGGTGGCCCGGGACTCATGTTCATTTACCTTGTAAATATCATGAATCAGATGCCCGGTGGTATGCTTGTAGGAATTATATTCTTCGTATGTGTTACCTTTGCAGGACTCAGTTCCCTTGTGAATCTGTATGAGGCGCCTGTAGCTACATTGCAGCAGCAGTTTAGACTGAGTAGAATACAGTCAGTAGGAATAATTGGTGTACTCGGCGTCGTTGTTGCAGTATTGATACAGGGAATTGTAGGAAGTTGGATGGATGCGGTGTCTATCTATATTTGCCCTATTGGTGCGGTACTTGCTTCAGTAATGTTGTTCTTCATATTTGGAAAGCAGTATACAATGGAAGCGGTAAATACAGGTGCAAAGAAGCCTAAAGGAGATACCTGGTTCTTTTTGGGTAAGTATGTTTATACAGGACTTGCATTGCTTGCACTTATAGCAGGTGCATTTTACGGTGGAATCGGATAATCAAGCTATAATAGAAAAAGCATGAAAGTATTTTCATAACAAAAAAGGGGCTGTAAAAATCAAAATAGTTTTCTATTTCTTATTTTGATTTTTTTACAGCCCCTTGTTTTAAAATCCCTGTTTATGCTTTTCTTTTAAAAGCATTTCTCCTACCATTCTACCCACAGCTCCACCGGATTGCACTGCTTCGGCAATGCTTTGGGAGGGGGCAAGACTTTGTCCTGTCAGGAAAAGTCGGGGAGAGGCTGTTTTCTTTTCTTCTTCTTTTATAAGAGCGGAAACAGCGGCATTTTCCTCCGGACTAAGTGCTCCTACAGCCAAAACTAAGGCTTTACCGATAAAGAAGCAAGAGCCTTCTTTTGTTTTAGCCTTTAAGAGATAGCGGTAAGCAGAAGCTTCGTCTTGGGAATGCACTATCGAAAGAGCCTCCCTTGAAAGAACATAAATTTCCTCTACTTCCACACCCTCTTGATGAGCGACTCCATAATTTTCCAGAAAAAGAGAAAAATGCGCTAGAAGCTCTTTAGGCTGAACGGTCTTTGTAAAGAGCCCGCTTATCTCTTCCGTGCTTTTTCCTAAACGCCCTCCAAGGCTTTCTTCTTTTTCCAATAAAAGACTGTTTTCAATCCCAAGATCCGCTGCGGCGGAGATTGCGGCTAAGCCGGAACAGCCTCCTCCCACCACCAGTAAATCAGAAAAAAAAGACTCTTCCGGCTTGGGAAGAGTCAAGTTTTTGGAAGAGCAGAGAATCAATTGTGAGCATCTCCCATCATGAATTCAACAACCTTCTTCATGTCCTCCGGCTCATGGACAATCAGTTCCAGCTCTTTAATGTAAGCCTTGTCCAACATCTGGGACATCATCAGCATTTGGGAGAGCTTGGACTTTAAGTTGATACGGTCTCCTTCCGGAGAAACCAATTCTACCTTTCCGTGTAAGTCATTCAATAGCTTAAATAAGCCCTCTACGTTGTTTACGTTTTCGATTTTCATAGAATTCCCTTTCTCTAAGACATGTACTGCGCGTAGTGCGATGAGTTCACCTTAGTATAAAGCGGAGGAAAATGCAAGAAGAAATCTTTTGGAGAAAAGAGGAAATTTCTTTGCTGTTTTCTCCGCTTATTTTCCCGGAAAACATCGTATTTCACAAAAAAGAGAAAGAAAATCATTTTTATGGCAAATTGTAAAAAAATTACTGTGAAAACAGAAAAAAATCGTTAAAATAGAAAGGCGACTGCAAAAACAGAGGGGCAATTGCAAAAAAGAAAGGAAGAAAAATGGGAGACGCTACAAATAAAGACGAGGACTTCTTGGAAAAGCTGGGGCTTTCCAAAGAAGAGGTAGACCTTTTGGAACATAAATTAAAAGAGCGGGAGGAAAGAAGGAAGGAAGCAGAAAAAAAGGAAAAGCCCATCACGGTGCTATTTCCCAAGGTGGTTTTGGCTTCCGCATCTCCAAGAAGACAGGAGCTGATTCAGCTTCTGGGACTTAAGGCGGAGATTCATCCCAGCGGAATAGCGGAGGATGTAACGGAGGAGGATCCCAGTCTTTTGGTGCAGAAGCTGGCCTTTCAGAAGGCGGAGGACGTGGCAAAGCAGTATCCGAAGGACTATCTTGTGATTGGGGCGGACACAGTGGTATTTTTCGAGGATCGGATTTTGGGAAAACCGAAAAGTGAGGAGGATGCCTACAGGATGCTTTCCGCCCTTTCCGGAAGAGCCCATCAGGTCTATACCGGGGTCAGCCTTCATTTTCAGGGGAAGAAAATGGGTTTTTACGAAAAGACCGAGGTGCAGTTCGCAAGACTTACGGAGCGGGAAATTTGGGATTATATCGAAAGCAAAGAGCCTATGGATAAGGCGGGAGCTTACGGGATTCAGGGGCGTTTTGCCCCCTTTGTAAAGGGCATTGCAGGGGACTATTACAATGTGATGGGCCTGCCCCTTGCCAGACTCTATCAGGCCTTGAAGTTTTTGGGAGCGGAAGGAGAGGCATTGTAAGGAAAAATTTTGCTGTAGCTTCTGAGTGGAGCTTCTGTGTGTGGGAGTTGCCCCCTCTTACTTATCGCTTTTGTGAACAGGGGCATGGTCCTTGCCTGGTGTGGCATGGAAAATTGTTTTGAAAAAATGTGATTTTTCCAGAAGTTATGGAGAAGGCTTCTAAGAAAATAGAAAAGAAATGTTATAGCAGTAGAAAGGATCTAGAAAATGAGTAGTGAAAAGCAAAAACGAAGTAAGTTCAGCTCCCGCCTGGGCTTTGTCTTATCCGCTGCAGGCTCTGCGGTGGGCTTGGGAAATATTTGGAGATTCCCTTATTTGGCGGCGAAATACGGAGGGGGAATCTTCCTTTTGGTTTACCTTCTTCTGATGCTTACCTTTGGTTACACCATGATAATTGCGGAAAGTGCCATTGGTAGAATGACCAGAAAGAGCCCCGTGGGAGCCTATGCCCACTTTGGAAAGGACTGGATGTTCAAGGCAGGAGGCTGGATTAATGCCATTATCCCCATCCTGATTGTACCCTATTATTCCGTCATCGGCGGTTGGGTATGCAAATATCTCTTCGGCTATATCCAGGGAGAAACGGAAGCCATGGCCACGGCCGAGTACTTTACGGCATTTATCGGAAATGGGGTAAAGACGGAGTTTTGGTTTTTGATTTTCACCTTGCTGGTACTTTGGGTTATCTTTATGGGAGTGGAAAATGGCATCGAAAAGGTGTCCACCTTTATGATGCCGATTCTGGTGATTCTGGCAATTCTGCTTTCTATTTATGCCATAACCAGAAAGGGCGCCTTTGCCGGAGTAAAATACTTCTTAGTTCCCAATATCAAGAACTTTTCCTGGATGACGGTGGTTTCCGCCATGGGACAGATGTTCTACTCTCTCTCCATTGCCATGGGAATCCTGATTACCTTCGGCTCCTATATGAAATCTGACCTTTCTATTGAAGAATCCACCAGCCATGTGGAGATTTTTGACACGGCCATTGCGGTTTTGGCAGGAATGATGATTATTCCTGCGGTTTTCGCCTTTTCCAACGGAGACCCCTCCGTATTAAAGGCAGGCCCTTCCCTGATGTTTATTACTATGCCGAAAATCTTTGCCAGCATGGGCTTTGGCCGAGTAGTGGGGATTCTCTTTTTTGCCTTAGTTTTCTTTGCGGCACTGACCTCCGCTATCGCTTTAGCGGAAAGTGCGGTTTCCACCTTCCAGGATGAACTGAAGTGGAGTAGAAGAAGATCCACAGTGGTTTTACTGCTGATTATGGTGGCTTTAGGAACCCTCAGTGCTTTAAGCTATGGGCCTTTATCTTTTGTAACCATTTTGAAAAATATGCCCTTCCTGGATTTCTTTGACTTCCTGACCAACTCCGTGATGATGCCCATCGCGGCTATGGCTACCTGTCTTTTGGTGGTCAGAGTAATCGGTGTAGAGGGCATTGCGGCGGAAGTTATGCGAAAGGATGCTCCCTTTAAAAGAAAGGCGGTATTTAATTTTATGATCAAATACCTTTGCCCCTTCTTTGTGGCGATTATTCTGTTCAGTTCCGTAGCCGGTGTACTGGGATGGATTAAGTTCTAAAAGCGTAAAAAATATTCCTTGCAAAGTTTTAGGCAGAGGAGTATTCTTAGTATCGTAAAAATGAATGTTCTTCAGGGCGGGGTGTAAGTCCCCACTGGCGGTACAGTCCGCGACCTGCGAAAGCAGTTGAACCGGTGAAACTCCGGTACCAACAGTATAGTCTGGATGGAAGAAGACGAGCGTTGTGCTTTCTGCCCTGTACTTTTTGTACAGGGCTTTTTCTATTTTCAAAGGTGCTTTCCAAGAGGATTCCTTTGAAAATACAAAAAAGAAGGAAAATGCCCGGTCCTAAAGCCTTTCGAAAAGAACCACCGGAAGAATGCAGTTTGCAGAAAATGCAAAGAAAGAGAGGACAGCAATGAAAGCAGAAAGTCAGGGAAGAATGGTGAGCAGTGTGAAGAAGAGTAGTGTAGGATTTTTGGCGGTAACAGGAATATTATCCGCGATAGCGTATATTTTGATGTGGATTGAGTTTCCTATTCCTTTTTTAATGCCTCCCTTTATCAAGTTTGATTTTTCGGATTTTCCTGCCTTAATTGCAGCCTTTGCTCTAGGCCCTGTTTCCGGCATTTTGGTGGAGCTTATCAAAAATATTCTTCACAGCTTTAGCTCCGGGTCCTTCGGCGTGGGAGAACTTTCCAACTTTATCCTTGGGGCAAGCTTTGCAGGTACCGCAGGATTTATTTATCAGAGAAATAAGACGAAGAAGGGTGCAATTATTGCCTCCGTTGTTGGTGCAGTGGTTATGGCGGCTATTTCCTACCCCTCCAACCTTTTGGTGGTTTATCCCTTCTACTACAACTTTATGCCGAAAGAGGTAGTGCTTTCTGCTTATGAGTTGATTCTTCCCTCCATCGGCAGCATTGAAAAGGCTTTGCTTATCTTTAACGTGCCCTTTACCTTTGTGAAAGGCATGATTGATGTAGTTCTTTGCCTTCTACTGTATAAAGGAGTATCTCCTTTCCTGCATAAGTTAAATGGAGAGGGATAATACATAAGACTTTCTTTCTTTGGAACTTCATACAACTTGACAGTTTTGAATATATGAAATAATCTATTTTTACTTAATTAGTGATATAAAAGCTCACTTTTTAAAGAAATGTTAGAAAATGCATTCAAACTGTCAAGTGATAGAAAAAGGAGTTTCAAATGATTTGGAAGAAAAGCTTTATTTTAATTTCAATTTCAATCTTTTTGGCGAGTTTAACTGCCTGTGGGGCAGCACAAACTAAATCAAAAGAGGTGGTTGTCTATACAGCAATCGATCAGGTGTTTAGTGAAAAAATCATAAATGATTTTGAAAAAGAAACAGGAATTAAAGTCAAGGTAGTTTATGATACAGAAGCAAATAAAACAACCGGATTAGTGAATAGGATTATTGCTGAAAAGCATAATCCTATTTGTGATGTTTTTTGGAATAATGAATTTGTTCAAACTATTACCCTGGAAAATCAAGGCGTGCTTGATGCGTATACCTCCCCCTCGGCAGCAGACATTCCACAGTATTATAAATCCAGCAGTTCTATGTGGACTGCGGTTGGAGGAAGAGCCAGAGTCTTTTTAGTAAATAATGATTTGCTTTCTAAAGAGGATTTTCCTACTTCGATTGAAGATTTTACTAGTGGAAAATATTCAGGAAAGCAGCTAGCGATTGCTTATCCGATGTTTGGAACAACGAAAACTATGGCGGCAGCCTTGTATGCACAATGGGGAAACGAAAAAGCAAAAAAATTTTTTACAGATATTATTAATTTAGGCGTGAATGTGGTTGATGGAAATTCAGTGACAAAAGATATGGCGGCGAAAGGTCAGGTTGCTATTGGTTTTACAGATTCAGATGATGCCAGAGAAGCTATAGAAGATGGTGCTCATGTATCTATGATTTATCCTGATCAAGGAGATAACCAAATGGGAACCCTTGTAACACCAAGTACAGTTGCATTGATAAAAGGAGCACCCAACAAAGAAAATGCAAAAATATTTATTGATTACATTTTAAAAGAAAAAACAGAAAGAAAATTAGTGGAAGACGGTTTTTATGACCTGTCCATCAGAGATGCAAAAGAGAATGGCATAAAAGGGATGACATTAAGCTTGGAGGAAATATATCATTCTATGGAAGTCTCTGCTAAAGATATGGAAGAACTCTTTGCTACAGCAAAATAAGTATGAAAAATCCATTTACCAATAAAGAAAAGTATATAGGTTTGCTGATATATATCATATTTATTGTTTTGCCAATTATTGGAACTTTAGCTCAAGAGATAGGTCTATTCGACTTTTCGTTTGGAACGCGACAATTTTTACTCTTAAAAAATAGTCTGAAGTTAGCTGTCGCAGTGACTATCATTAATTTAGTACTTGGGTTTCTTGCGGCATTGTATATTAGCAATTCAAAGCATTTAAAGGGATGGAATCGTTATTTCTTTGTGATAACGATTCCCATACCCTTTTATATTTATGCTTTGAGTTGGATTTATATTCTTCAGATTCTTAGCATATTCCAACCCAGTATAATACAATACTCCATTAGCGGATTTTGGGCATGCGTCTTTGTTGAGGTGATGGCGTATCTTCCTATTACTGTACTGTTTTTATTACTTGGCATAGAAAATCTGGATACGGATAAACTTAGAATGGCTGTTATTTACAGAAATGATAATTTCGCTGTCTGGAAAGTAATCTTACAGTCTCTTTGCCCATATGGGCTTGCGGTAGCCGGACTGATATGTACCTTTTCAATGACAGAGTTTTCTGTTCCTTCTATGTTTCAATATAATACATATGTTTTGGATATTTTTTCTGTGTATAGTAGAACAGGAAGTGCTATAAAGGCATATGCACAATGCATTCCTTTGTTTATAGTACTGGTCGTCCCGGTTCATTGGCTGGTTAGCAATTTAAGAAGTTTTAGCAGCAAAAAAAATATTAGGACAAAGTACTGCTTGAAAATTACCGGTTGGACTAAATTATTAAGTTTTTGTGCGTTTTTTATACTTGTTATACAAGTGGCCTTTCCAATCATAACTTTAGGGACTACAATGGGAGGGATTAATAACTTTTTTGCATCGTTTGCTTTAATTACTGAAGAATTTAAGACATCTTTTTGGATGTCTGTTTTTAGCGCTGTAATATGTGTCTTGATTTCCTATTATCCTGCGAAATTTTTAAGCGAAGAGCGTTTCGGTTTGGCAGGTTTTATTTTTTATGCCATAGCAATCCCGGGTACAATCCAGGCTATGGGATTATTAAAGCTAGTAAATTCTTTTGGATGGACAGGACTTGAACATAGTACTTTAATGACGTCTCTTGGCTGTGCCTTAAAGTCTGCACCTATTATAGTTTTATTACTATATGCTTCTATGCTAAGGGTGGACAAAAAAGCCTTAGAAATAGCGGAAATTTTATCCATACGGTACATAGATTACTTTAGAATAAAGTTTGATATGTTATTGTCAAGTATACTTTTGGGTATGGTGTTATCTTTTTTCTTTGCTTTTGCAGAGGAAGGCATCCCATTAATTTTAATGGCACCGGGTAAAGAGACGGTTACGGTGAAAATTTACAATTATTTACACTATGGTGCATCAGAATATGTATCCGCATTTTCCATAATTGTGGTATTATTTATTATAGCCATAGAAATAATATTATTTTGTTTTGTTAAAATATTTAAGAGGAGTAGAATAAAATGATAGAAGTACAGGAAATACAAAAAGAATTTAATGGTATTAAAGTCTTAGAGGGTATTTCCTTTCGTGTGGATGATAATAATGGCTTATTTATTATTGGGAGCAGTGGGTGCGGAAAATCAACTTTGCTAAGAATAATAGCTGGATTTGATTATGAATACAGTGGTGAAATTAGTATTAACGGAAAGAAAATTGACAAAAAGCTCAGTCCTAATCAAAGAGATATCGGAATAGTTTTTCAAGATCCTACTTTATGGAACCACATGACAGTGAAACAAAATGTGTCATATGGAATGATGGAGAAAAGAGAGGAAAGAATATTAGAAGTTGTTAACGGACTTCAAATAGAACATTTACTGCATAAGTATCCTGAGGAAATATCAGGTGGACAAGCTATGAGAGTTTCTTTAGCAAGAGCATTATTGTCTGATAAGGGAAATTTATTATTGGATGAACCATTATCCAATGTAGATGTTCAAACCAAGCAAATCATAATGGACTATTTAAGGAAGAATTACTGTAATTGTAAATGTATCATATATGTTACGCATGATCGTGGTGAAGTTAAAGAATTGCCATTTAGACTATTAGATATCGGAAAATGAAAAAACTTAACATAATTGTAAATATCATATTTGCCTTAATGGTAGCAAGTATCCTGAGTTATGGCATAAAAAAAGAAAAAAAGAGAGAATATAAAGCTTCTTCCTATCATTTCCAAATTCTGGAGGATAAATCAGAGATATCAGCTCTTTATAGTGATGGGATACATGTTTATGTTGGAACGAATGAGGGTCTAAAGGTCTATGATCCCATTACAAAAACAATAGTATCAGAAATTAAAAGCATCAAGATGATTTATACAGCCAGTATTGTAGGTGATGGGGAAGGAGGAGTTTGGATTGGGCATGAAGAGGGATTAACACATCTTCAAAGCAATGGTAGTAAAACTAACTTTCAATATCCACAGATTCCTAAGGGAAGAGTGAATACAATAGCGTTGAAAAATCATGAAATATACTGTGGGACATACAATGGTGCTGCTAAATTGGTGGAGAGGAGGGGAAATTGGGAGGTAGAAGATGTTCTAAATAAGAAAAGCGGATTACTTTCTGATTCAGTAAATGTTATTTTGCCAACGGAACAGGGTATTCTTTTTGGCTCATATTTAGATTCACAGGGAGGAATAACATATATTTCTGATGATGGTGATATCAGTTATTTGGGAAAAAATACCGGACTTACCCATCCGTATGTTACTTCCATAGTAAAAGACACAGATGGAAAGATTTGGATTGGAACAGGGTATATGAAAGAAGGTGGTCTTGTCCAAGTAACTTTGAATGATGAGAAGCCTCAAATTATAAATAAGTATTCAGTTGAAGATGGATTACCGGGAGAAAAAGTTCGATATCTCTTCGTAGATGATTATTCTTTATGGGTGACAACTGAATATGATGGAGTGCTTATTAAAAGAAGAAATTATAATTTTGATTGGATGGATAGTAAGAATATATATTTATCCAAGGAAACAGGTCTTTCTGATAATGAAATTAAATGCATTATTAAAGTGAATAAAGAATATTGGTTGGGTGGCAAGTACGGATTAACAATTGTTCCGGAAGACATAATGAAGTAGGTGGTAAAAATGAGAGGGAAAAGACCTGTAATTTTACATACAATGTCTCTAAATGAATATATTATGGTTTTTAAGTATATTATGGCGGAGACTAAGCATATACGTAGCATGGGATTTGTAAATACCCCTTTGTTGTTTGAAACTCTGGATAATACTCGACTAGAGTCTTTAACACGTGAGGCATTAGAACATAAAACATTGATTAATACGGAAAAAGGTATAGCAATCAATGATATCGTCATTACATTTATTCAGAACTGGATAAAAAGCAAGGATATTATTGCCTTGAAAAAGCCGTCTTTTGCAGAAAGTAAGGGGATATTCTTTACAAATGTTGAGGGCGTATATTTGGCAATCAAGCAAGACGCTGAAAAAGATGAAGCACTGTTGATTGCAGATTCCAATATTAAAACAGTTTATAATCAGTTGAGAGAGGAAATTGAAAAACGTGATTTAGGAACGTTAAATAAATTAACTTTTTCAGATAAAGTTTCGGATAAATATAGTGGAGAGGTTCCTCTTAAAGTGACTCCTGTTTCAAGGGTCTTTTTGCAGTGTTTTGACAATAATTCCGGAAAAAAATATGAAGTTGATGAACTGATTCATATCGGAAAAAAACAGTTAGAAATTATACAGGTAGATGATGCTCATAAAGTTCTCGATTTTAGAAGAGGACGAAATAAAACGCTTGGCAAGACTATTATTAAATATATTGAGAAAAATTGCTGTTCTGATTTAGATAATTATGCTAGAGCTAAAGACTTGGAAAAAGAGGATCCGGAGTACTATACCAGACTTAGTTTTAAAAGATTAACACAAGATCAAAAATTCCCCAAGGAGCTTTTTGGATTTATAAAATTAATAATATTAAATATTATTAAAGGCTTTATGAATTGGAAAAACCTCTTAAAAACACTTGCAATCACAGCATTTATGTCTTTAGCAGTTTTTCTCTGGAATATATTTGCGCTCTGCTATTTAAATGATACTTTTTATATAAAGATACAATCAATTTTTGGGAAATCGACCCCTTATTTATTGGCCGGGAGAGCGGATGCCTCTGGGGTAATTGGGCTTCCTAGGTTTGTAGATACGATAAATACAGTAACGATTACTGCCGTTCTTTATTACCTTCTAGCTATTGCAGTTCGGACATTTATTGCTGATATAGTATCCGGAAAGCTGAAGTCTAATTTCTCTTATTTCTTATCTTTTAGGAGAGACATTAAAAGGTGTGAGAAGGCTACCAGTAATAAGATAGACTTTTACATATGGCAAGAGCTGGCTCTCGCTGTTCTGTTAAATTTATTTATTTTTAATCCCTATGCGGTCTTTTTGCTGTCTGTGATGCTTCTCATTTCATGTATGAAGTATGAAAATGGGGGAATAGCCCCCTTGTTGATGATGCTTAATGCCAGCTTTCGCTATCAAAAAGTAGCTCAAGGGCAGCAGAAGCCTCCTATATTTGGAGGGTTTCAATTAAGGCTTTTAGGATTAAGTATTGGTTTATTCCTATGTTCTGCTCTAAACCTTTGTTTGTGGTTTACTGTAGATTTTAATTTTGAAATCAGGCTGATACTATCTGCGATTCTTATTATCTTATCATTTATTAAGATTGGTATTATAAAAGTTAATAAGTCGATTACCACTGTAGTTTTAGTTTGCTGTACTGCTTTTATCATTATTGCCGTACTGGCAAGGTATGGAGAAATATCTGTACTTGCGGACGACGGCGGATGGACTGAATCAGGATCGTCTATTATAGGACTTATACAAAATCTTGGTTGGCCTACAGTGGTGGCATATTCCCTTGTTTTAGCAGTGGCTGTAGGCATTGGGTGCGCAACCGCTGGATTAGGAACAGCAGCTATAGCGGTGGCATCCGGAACGATGTTTGGCATCTCAGCTCTCTACACGACATTTTCAGAAGAAGGAAGAGAAGAAGCTTATGATTTTATCTGGGGAGGATTTAGCCCTTATGGTGGAGATAATAAGAATGCGGGATATTTAAGATTTACGTTGTCTTTCGTACCGGGGCTGGGTACTGCACTTAATTATACAACCGGAGTAAGAGATAGTCTTTATGCGGCAGAGATGGGGGACTGGGAAACTTTTTTATTTGGCTTGGTTACTCTTGTCCCAAGATTGGGAGAAGTAGAAAGTGATGCACCAATGGAGCAATATCCGGATTATGTTTATAATGCGGAAGACTATCATTATGTGGATGAGTTTCAAAATCTATTGGATAGCGATTTAGATAAAATTGTAGATTCTGTCGGAGAAGATAAGCTGAGTGAAGATTATTTAATGACTATAAATCAGTCTATTAAGGATTTAAGCCAAAGAAATGTCTTTACAGCTGATGACGAAGCATCTAATGCTCTGCTAGAAGTAGGAGAGAATGCAGGCTATTCCAGAGGGGTAATAGAAAAGTATATTGAAAAGTTAGAAGTTGATATAGATTATGAAAAGACTGAGAGGGCAAGAAAGATGTGGGGAGATGGCTGGGATACCTTATCTCCTGAGAATCAAGACGTTCTAAAAGATGTTTGTACAAATAGGATGAATGCGGCAGAAAGTCTAGTAAAGAAAAAGTTAAATGGAATCAAGACTATCGTTGAATTTAAGAATAGATATGATAATGGTATATTTGATTCTACCTATAGTTTAGATGATATCTTAAAATTAAAAATGGAAAAGGCTGCTAGCCCAAAGCTATATTCAGGAATAAGTAATAGCTCTTATCTACTACGTGCTGATGAGTTTATTTCAGATCAAGCCGTTGTGCAATACATTAAGGATCTTTGCCCCAACAATAGTAATATTTCAAATTGTAATAATTTACAAGAAATTGCAAATGAACTAGCTTCACATCCTGTAGAAGTCGAGCTTGTACATTTTCAAAATGCAGCAAAAGATGCTAATAATATTTATTTTCATAATGGTAATTTTGGAAATCCAAATAATAGTCTAGTATCAGGGGGAGGAGTTTTTTCTGTTCCAGAAAGTAGTCTGGAGCATTACGCAACACAATACAGTAATATATGTTCTTATGAAAATGGAACTTTTTCAATATCTGATTTTGAAAAATTCGGCCAAGAAGTATTATCCGGAGCTAAATTTAAGCAAAATGAGGGCGTTTATATGATTAAAACTCTAGTTCCTTTAAAGGATGGCTATGTATCTATGCCTTCAGTTAATAGTCCAAGTGCATACATGGACCAGTTTGTTTCGGGAGGAAGACTGTTGAGTGGTGAAATTGAAGTGACACAACGACCATTACCGGATATAATTAGTAATGCAATAGCAACAGGAGCAAATGAGTTATCCGGCATAAAAGAAGGGGTCAGTTATAAAATAATTGATTTAAGGTGAATTTTTATGGGAGCATATGATGATTTAGTGGAAGAAGCAGTATTCTTCGTGAAACAAATTCATAAAGAATATTGTGCGGGTAAAGAAATCGCCTATGTAGTGATATTAAGTGGACTTGGAGATTATCGTGTAGCAGTCAATCCTGATGAGGATCATAATGAACAGGCTGTTGTAGACGCTATTCATCAGTATTATGCTGAAACGGGAGACCAAAGAGTGATTGATGGCTATCAGATGGGGATATTCACGCTAATTCGCGTTGCAGGAAATGTTAGAACATTGGGTGATTTACTTGGTCTGCTATTTTATGAACTGAAGAAGGAGCGTAATGGGGAGGCCAGCTTTACTGTTGATATTGAAGAAATTTTCCGAAAAACGAACAGTATGATTGCGGAAAGATATGATACTTATAAGAAAGAGAGTCCAAGGTTTGAGGATTGGTTTTCTAGACAGCAGACCTTTGCGATGGAACATTATGGCTTAGTTTTGCAAGGAAAGCCGGAGCAATCGAGCTAGGACAGTATGTGTTTCTACTTTCTGTCAGATTTGCAGATTATTCAGAAAAAGAAGTATTAACTACAAGGTGAATTCTATGAGTAAAACAAGATACGATGAACTGGTACGCAGTGCAAAATTTGGTGTGAAATTAATTCACAAAGAATATTGTGCCGGTAAAGAAATCGCGTATGTAGTGATATTAAGTGGACTTGGAGATTATCGTGTAGCGGTCAATCCTGATGAGATGCACAACGATCAGGCAGTTATAGATGCTATTCATCAGTACTATGCTGAAACGGACGATCAAAGAGTGATTGATGGGTATAAGATGGGGATATTCACTCTCATTCGTGTTGCGGGAAATATTAGAACTCTAGATAGCATACTTAATATTCTTTTCTATCAACTTGAGAAAGAACAAGAGGGAAATGCCAGCTTTATTCTTGATACGGAAGAAATTGTCCAAAAGTTGAATAGTATGATTTCAGAAAGATATGATACTTATAAGAATGAGAGTCCAAGGTTTGAGGGTTGGTTTTCTAGAATGCAAACCTATGCATTGGAAAAACATAGTTTGGTTTTGCAAGGAAAGCCGGAGCAATCGAGCTAGGACAGTGTGTGTTTCTACTTTCTGTTAGATTTGCAGATTATTCAGAAAAAGAAGTATTAACTACAAGGTGATTATCTATGAGTTCAACAAGATACGATAGACTGGTACGCGAAGCAAAATTCGGTGTGAAATTAATTCACAGAGAATATTGCTCCGGAAAAGAGATAGCTTATGTAATTATTCTAACCGGCTTAGGAGATTATTTTGTGGGAATCAGTCCGGAAGAAGGCCACAATAATCAGGCAGTTATTGATGCTATTCACCAGTATTACGCAGAAACGGAAGATGCAAGGGTGATTGAAGGATATCAGGCCGGAATTTATGAGCTAATAGAAGTATCAGGACATATGAAAATGTTTAGTAATTTATTGAGGATTATCTTCTATGAGCTTTATAAAGAACATAGAGGAGAGGCTAGTTTTACTCTGAATATGGAAGAGATTTTTAGACAGCTAAATAGTATGATTTTAGAAAGATATCATAATTTCGAGAAGGAGGATCCATTTTTTGAACCATGGTTTTCCAGATATCAACAATCTGCATTGGACGATTATGGCTTAGTTTTGCAAGGAAAGTCGTAATCTTAGAATTATAAACTCGGTCTTTCTTCCTTCTGTACTTCCTGAAGTCCTCGCCATTTCCCCCTTGCGTTCAAGGCAATATTTTGTACAATAAGAGGGAGACAGAGAGAGGTGTCGGATGAACAGAGAAGAATTTGATGACGAGTATTACCAGCAGAAAATGATGGAACACCGCATTCGGATGGAGAAGCGGAGAGAAAAAAGAAAGAAGGAGAAGCGCCTGCATATCCTGCTCTTTTTTCTTCTGCTTCTTTTGTTGTTCCTGGCTTTTATCGGGGTACGTTATGCCCTGCCCTATGTGCAACAGCAGGGAGGCATTTCCTTTGGGAAAAAGGTCTCTGAAAGTACGATTGCCAAGAATCGCCCGGTTGTAAAGCTTGGGGAAGGGGAAACGGAAGAGAAGGGCGATGTAGTAGAGGCAAGTGAAACTCCGGCTCTTTCGGAAAAGGATGAGGCCTTAAAGACGGCGGAGCTTCAGGCGAAGCAGTATGACTATGACAGTGCCATCGCCACCTTAAATGCTTTGAACCTGTCTTCCGATACGGAGATTTCCTCGAAGATTTCTCAGTATGAAGAGGAGAAGGGCAAGCTGGTTCCCGCCAATATGGATGATATCACCCACATTTTCTTCCATATCCTGATTGTGGACCCGACCAGAGCCCTTACGGATACCCATCAGGGAAAGCAGTTCAATTCCGTAATGACCACCATTCCGGAGTTTGAGGAAATTATCAAGGAAATGTACGATCGAGGTTATGTGATGGTGCATATGCATGATTTGGCGGAAATGCAGGAACAGCCGGATGGAACGAAGAAAATGGTGAAGAAGCAGATTATGCTTCCGGAGGGCAAGAAGCCCTTCGTCATGTCCCAGGACGATGTGAATTATTACGTTTACATGGAAGGTCACGGCTTTGCGGACAAGATGGTTTTGGATGAAAATGGAAAGCCTAAAAACCAGTATACCGATAAGGACGGAAATGTTACCATTGGGGATTATGACCTGGTGCCGATTTTGGATAAGTTCGTGGAGGAGCATCCGGATTTTGCCTACCATGGCCATAAGGCGGTGATTGCTTTTACCGGCTATAACGGCGTTCTTGGCTATAGAACCGATGAGACCTTTGATCCTAATTCTCCTGCCTTAGACCCGAAGAACAGGGCAAACCCAAATATCGAAGAAGATAAGGAAACCGTTAAGAAGATTACCAGGGCCATGAAGGAAGACGGCTATGAATTTGCCTCCCACTCCTGGGGACATATCAATTTCGGTACCAGAGATTTGGCTTCCATTTCCAAGGATACGGATCGTTGGGAGAGAAACGTGGAGCCTCTTCTGCCGGATCCCTGTGAGATTCTGCTTTACCCCTTTGGAGATGATATTGGGGACTGGCATCCCTATCAGAAGGGAAAAGAAGACGGAAAATATGATTTGCTGGAGGCGGCAGGCTTCCATTACTTCTGTAACGTAGATTCCGCAAAGGTTTGGATGCAGTACGGAGATGATTTTGTCCGGCAGGGAAGAAGAAATCTGGACGGGTATCGCCTGTATGAATCCTACAGCGGCGCAGCGGATAGACTTTCCGACTTGATTGACGTGAAGAAGGTCTTTGATACCAGAAGACCTACCCCTGTAACCTGGGAATAAAGAAGCATTTGGAGAGGAAGAAAATGAACCGGAAACTAGACACCGAAGAGGTACGACATTTATTTGAGGGAATGCAGCAGCTGGAAACCACGGAAGAGTATTTTCGTTTTTTCGAGGACCTCTGTACCATCAATGAGCTTTTGGCCATGGCCCAGCGTTATGAAGTGGCCAAGCTCTTGCAGGAAGGCAAAACCTATATCGATATAGCGAAGGCCACCGGAGCCTCCACCGCAACCATTTCCAGAGTCAACCGCTCTCTACATTATGGAGAAGACGGCTACGCGGTAGCCTTTGAGAGGATAGCCAAAAAGGAAGAGGAAAAATAAAAGGAACAGATTTATACAATAAAAAAGCTTCTCAACGATATAGCATGGAACCGGGGCACGCTCTCGCTAGCCTCGCCACGCAGCGGCTCTAAGCTTTCAAAAAACAAAAGCTAAGAACCGGCGGGCTCAGACTACCCCGTATTCCAATGCTATATCGCTGAGAAGCTAGCCTTGTTTGATGATTACTGTTCCTTTTATTTCTTTTTCCTCTTCCTTTTCTTTTGGCTTTCCTCCATGCGGTCTACGATCTTCTCCATTAATTGTTTCTTGAGGTAGACATCAAAGGCCAAGAGACTTAGGAAGGAAAAGCTTTGGAGCTGTTCCCGCTCCGATTCCTCCAAGTTGGCAAAGGCGGGATCTTGTTCCGAAAAGGAGCTGTTGGCGGTTTGAAACTTTTTCTCTAAATCCTCCACTAAGCTTTGCATTTCTCCATTGGCAAAGGAGAAGATTTCTTCGTAAATATCGGTGAGCCTGGGTTTACTGTGGAGAGAAAAATAATTTTCCGCTAAGGGATCCACCACGGTACGGATGTCGGAAAGACTCAACATACTCTTATAATAGTAGATTAAAAGCAGAATCAGCATGTGATTCTTGTTGTAGCGCTTTCCAACAGGAGGAGGCAGAATCTTATTTTTGGCATAATTATTAATCATGGTTTTGGTAAGCGCTTTGTCCTCCGAATGACGCTTCATGGAGGCCAGATGTTCCTCCATAAATCCGGTTACCTGATCCATGTATAGGTCCAGGGAGGGCAGGCTACCCGCATGCACATGATGTAAACTTTTAAGATATTCGGTTAATTCATTGAGATATTGTTCGTCCATAAAAGCAAGTATAGCATAGCAAGGAAAAGAAAGGAAAGCCATGGAGCTGAAAAATATATTAAACAAAGAACAGTATGAGGCCGCCACCCTTGGAGAGGGGCCTCTCTTGATTTTGGCGGGGGCAGGCTCGGGAAAAACCAGAGTGCTGACCCACAGAATCGCCTACCTGATTTTGGAAAAGGGGGTATCTCCCTATCAAATTCTGGCGATTACCTTTACCAATAAGGCGGCCCAGGAAATGCGGGACAGGGTGAATCAGCTTCTGCCGGAGCGGCAGGGAGAAATCTGGGTTTCCACCTTCCACAGCATGTGTCTTCGGATTTTAAGAAGAGAAATCGGAAATCTGGGCTATGACTCCGACTTTTCCATCTATGACACGGATGATCAGAAAACCGTGATGCGTCAGGTCTTTAAGGAATTGCAGATAGATAGCAAGATGCTGAAGGAAAGGTTGGTGCTTTCCGCCCTGTCCCAGGTGAAGAATCAGGGGCGAACCGTTTCCGACTATCTTTTGGAGGATCCGGAGGATTTTCTGGATGGGAAGATTCGTGCCTGCATCCGACTGTACGAAGAAAAGCTAAAGAAAAACAATGCCTTGGACTTTGATGACCTTTTGTTACGCTGTAAGGAGCTTTTTGAGAAGTTTCCGGCAGTTTTAGAGAAGTATCAGGAGCGTTTTCGTTATATTTTGGTGGACGAGTATCAGGATACCAATGATGTGCAGTTCCATTTGGTTTATCTCCTTGCTAAGAAGTATCAAAATATCTGCGTGGTGGGAGATGACGACCAGAGTATTTACCGTTTCCGGGGTGCCAATGTGGAAAATATCCTCTCCTTTGAATCTCATTTTCCAAACTGCAAGGTGGTAAAGCTGGAACAAAACTACCGCTCCACCGCTCCTATTCTGGACTTGGCCAATGTGGTCATTGCGGAAAATCAGCACAGAAAGCAAAAGAAGCTTTGGACTGCGGAGAAGGAGGGCTTGAAGGTCAGCTTTCAGGAATATGAAAGTGCCAAGGAGGAGGCGGCGGCTGTTATCCGAGGCATTCGGGATGCCGGCTGGAGCTATAAGGATCAGGCGGTACTGTACCGCACCAATGCCCAGTCCCGTTTACTGGAGGAACAGTGTATTCATTGGAATATTCCCTACCAGATTGTGGGGGGCGTGAACTTCTACCAGAGAAAGGAAATCAAGGACATCCTTTCCTATATGAAGATTTTGGTGAATAAAAAGGATGATGTGGCACTTCGGAGAATCATCAATGTGCCAAAGAGGGGCATTGGCGAGGCCAGCCTTTTAAAATTGCAGCAGTATGGAGAAAGCCTTGGAGGATTTTCTTTGGTGGAATCTCTCCCCTTTGCCAAGGCGGCAGGACTTTCCGGAAAAGCTTTAAGCATGGTGGGAAGCTTTCTGGAAATGCTGGAGGGCTGGGAGGATGTGGAATTAAGCGCCCTTATTGACCGCATTTTACAGGACACGGAATACGAAAAAGACCTTCAGGCAGAGGGGGCCATAGAGGCGGAAAGCCGTATGGAAAATATTCAGGAGTTACAGGGAAAGCTCCAATCCTATATTGAGGAAAATGGAGATGAGGGCAGTCTTTCCGCCTTCTTGGAAGAGGTTTCCCTGCTTTCCGACTTGGATAGAAGTGACTTGACGGAGGACAAGATTACTCTTATGACCTTACATGGGGCGAAGGGCTTGGAGTTCCCGGTGGTTTATCTGGTGGGCTTAAATGAAGGCCTCTTTCCCAGCTCCCAGTCCATGTTTACCCCCGAAGAGCGGGAGGAAGAACGAAGACTCTTTTATGTGGGTATTACCAGAGCGGAGAAGGAATTGTATTTAACCGCAGGAAGAGACAGGGTGGTGCATGGGCAGTATCAATCCATGCTGGTGAGCAGCTTTGTGGATGATGTGCCGGAAGAGTATCTGGAAAAGAAGTATCTTTACCGGAAAAAGCCCAGTGAGGAAGATCTGTTTTTTGAAAAAAGCAGTCGTTCCGGCTATGGATCCTATTTGCAGCAGGCCAATCAGTCTATCAAAGCCTATATGGGACAGTCAGATTCCTATGGCTCATCCGGTTCCTATGGCACTTCCGGTTCCTACGGCTCATCCGGTTCCTATGGTACTTCCGGTTCCTACGGATCTGCCGGTGCCTACGGTTCATCAGGGCGTTCATCCTCTACTCTATATGGCAGCGCCGGTTATTCTGCTTCCTCCAAAAAGCCTTTGGATCTTCAAGCCTATCAGCAGGCCGGCATTATTCAAAAGGGCATTTCCGGCATGAGCTCCGGAAGCCTTGATTATCAGGTGGGAGACCGGGTCAGTCATATGAAATTCGGTGAAGGGGAAGTACTGGCTATAGAAGAGGATAAGAAGGACAAGCTGGTGACGGTGCTTTTTGATACCGCAGGGCAGAAGAAGATGCTGGCAGGCTTTGCCAAGTTAAAAAAACTGTAGTTTAGCAAAAAGAGGCTGTAAAAATCAAAATATAAATAGTCTTTATGTAGTATAGGTCTGAAATAGGAGTAATCTGAGTTTATGCCCCATTTCAGCCCTATATTGCATAGGAGACCTTTTTGATTTTAACAGCCTCTTTTTTCTTGTCTAAAATTTTATCTTATTACGCAAGGATATAAACCATATCCTCCCAGCTCTCTCCACCCCAGGTGGAGGGAGATTTACCCAAGTGCTCATAGCCAAAACCGCTGTAGAAAGGAACAAAGTGGGTATGGCAGGTGAGAAAAATCTTCTCCGTACCCCGCTCTTCCTCCATGTCGATATAGCGGTTCATAATCTGGCTGGCGAGCCCTTTTCCTTGATATTCCGGCCGAACCTCCAGACCTAAAAGAAAGCAATGCTTTGCTCCCTTCTCATGTAAAGAGGCATTTCGGAAGAATTCATCCAAAAAGACTTCAGAACCGGAGTGAATACCGCTCATATAACCGGCAATCTTTTTATTCACTTGATCAAAGGCAATCAAAAAATCTTCCGGTATTTTCTCAACACGGTCTTTGACCTCTTCATAGCTACAGGCTTCATTTTCCGAAAAACATATCTTTTCTATCGCTGCTAATTCTCGGATATCCTCTTCAGTAGCCGCCCGAAAAAGATACCGCTCCTGATTATACATAAGACTCCTTTCAAAAATGATAAATTTTATTATTTTATATCATAGCAGAGATTCATAGGAAAGGCAAATAAGATAATAAGACTTATAAAAAATGAAACATTACTATTGAAAAATTATATTTTATTCATTAAGCTTATAATAATATTTATGCAAAATAACAAAGGAGTGAATCAAATGGAGACGAGGTTTGGAAAACTTATGGGGAGGCTACTGTTTCTTTGCACATTACTATGCTTATGGGGGAGTAGCATAGCTTATGCGGAAGAAAAAGTGCAAAGCGGTTTTATTCTGGAGGATGAAGAAGGAAATCCTGTTACGGATGCTCTTTCTTTTATCTTAGAGGATAGCAAAGGTGGTGTAGAGGAGCATCAATCGACGTTTGGATACTTGGTGGTGGAGATTGACCTGAATAAAGTCTATACCCTGTATCTTAAAGATAACAAGGAATATAGTTTACCCCCTATAAAATTTGTGAGTCAGGGAGAAGATCCTATTGACCCGGAAACAGGTAAGAGTATAGAAAAGCTAAGCTTAAGAACAAGAACAGCAACGGAAGAGCTGCCGGATAAAAGGCCGGAAGAAAAAGTGTCGGAAGGGGAAGGATTGGACAGTATCATCATTCACACCTTTAAGGATGATGAGCTTTTAGCAAATTCTCCCTTTAGACTTTTCCGATTTGAGGGTCATATTCCTACAGTAGTTTTTGGCGGAACAACAGATGAACAGGGAGAATACAGTTTTCGTGATTTTCGGGCAAATAGCGAATATATCATTATGATGGAGAACCCTAAACTGAAGTTTGATAAAGATAGCGTGAACTTCCAAACAAATGAGAGCGGAAAAATAGTTAAAATTAATGGAAAAACGGTTCAGACTGCGCAGGATGGAGAGATTACTTTTAGGGGCTATGAGAAGAATTCCGATAAATTAGCTACAACAGAAGTGGAATTTTATGTTGTGGATAAAAAAACACAGACTCCTGTACAGGATGTGGAATTAACGGCCAATACTCTGGTGCCCAGATTAAGCTCTTATCAGAATGCAAAGTCTGATAAAACCGGTAGAGTTGTATTTCATCTGGAAGGACAGGAAGGCGGTAAAATCTATTCGGTTTGTGTCTCAAAAAACGCACAGTTTTTGTGGAGATTTGAGCCGGAGCAAATCACCATTCATGTAGATGAAAAGGGAGAACTCACTACAGAGGGAGATATTTATCCGATTTTTTATGTTACAAAGGAAGACAGAAGACATTTAAGGGATGATTTGGAAGGAAAAATTACTGAGGCAAAGAAATATCTGGCAGAAAATACATTTTCAAAAGAAGACGCCAAGAAAAAGCTGGAGCAGGCAATAGCGGCAGCCAGAGAAGAGTTAGATAAACCGGAAACCATTCCATTTTATGTGGAGGGCTTCATAAAGTCTATTGATGCAGCCAGAGCGAATCTGGAACAATACGTAGTCAAAGAAGAAAAAAAGGAAGAGCCGGATAAGACTTCGGAAGTAAAGAAAGAAAAAAAGGAAGAGCCGGATAAAACCGCGGAAGTAAAGAAAGAAGAGCAAAAAGACAAAAACAAAGAAGAGCCAGATGGAAAACTGCAGAATCAGCTGATTTCCGGACAGGAAGAAAACGTAACGAAAAAAAGAAACTCCGGACGTAGAGCCTATAGAACTTCTTCTTACACAACAGTTCAAATGAAGCCGATTACGCAAAAGCTCTTACTCAGTGCCGGTAATTGGGTTTTGGATAGTAAGGGTTGGTGGTACAAAAGAACCGATGGAACTTATCCGAAGGCAGAATGGCTTGAAGACAAAGGAAAATGGTATTTCTTTGATCAGGAAGGCTATATGAAGAAGGGATGGGTTTTCTGGAAGGAAAAATGGTATTATTTTGGCGAAAATGGAGACATGCTTGTGAACACCACTACTCCAGATGGGTATAAAGTGGATAAGGAAGGGGTGTATATTGCGTAGGAGCTCCATTTAAAGTTGAGGATATACTAAGCCAGCACTTCGCAATGAGCTATGAGTTCAGGATAAGATATTGTTATTTAATAGTCGTAGAGAGCCACTCGATTTTCGGGTGGTTTTTTTTAGTGAGCAATGGGGGTGGATGGAAAGCGATTTAAGGCTCTTGTCGTTATTTATTGCATATAAAAATTTATTGCTTTTTACTCAAATATAGAAGAATGAGATAATTGATTTATTGATATTTACAAAACATAAAATAAAGAATACAATAATAAAATAAAAAAATACAATAAATATGCTCAAAAAACAACAAAACTAGAAAAAGGTGATAAAATGTTGGATACATTCATTGTGGGACAGGTATCTGAGGATATTAATGTAGATTACGATGGGAAAACAATTAGGGAACTTGGCGGAGCGGTAGTTTACTCCGGATTTGCAGCAGGAAATCTTGGCCATAAAGTCGGGGTTCTCCCAAAGTCCAACAATCCGATGCAGATAGAAGAGCTTTTTGCCAAAGCCGGCAACGTGAAGGTTTTTCCTGCATATTCAAAAACTAATACCTCAATCGAGAATCGTTATCATACGGCAGATAAGGAAAAAAGAACATCTATTGCGTTATCCAGAATCGAACCTTACCAAGTTTCTGATATGCCGGATGTTGACACAAAAATAGTACATATTGCCGGGCTTATGTATGGAGATATTCCGGAAGATATTATCGATTACTTTTATGGAAAAACAAAAGTTGCTATTGATGTACAAGGAATACTTCGTCACATGACTGAAAAGGATGTATTTTTTAAAGATTGGGAGAAGAAACTGGAATATCTTCCGAAAATTGATTTTCTAAAGACCGATGCCATGGAAGCGGAGGTATTGACCGGAACAGCAGACAGGGAGAAGGCTGCCAAGATACTATCGGACTTTGGGGCTAAAGAAATTATGATTACTCATAACACAGAGGTTCTGGTATATCGGGAAGGGGAGATAGTGAAAAAGCCTCTAAAGCCCAGAAACTTGTCCGGAAGAAGTGGAAGAGGAGACACCTGTTTTAGTGCCTATATTACGGAACGACTCCATCAATCTATGGAGGAAGCAGCACTTCTGGCGGCGGCCACAGTGAGTTTAAAGATGGAAAAGCCGGGACCCTTCTGCTATGACAGACAGGCGGTACAAGATTATATTGCGGAATTTTATAGCTGATTTAAAGGGAGAAAATATGGAACTGCACGCGGTCAATGTGGGCTATGGAGATGCTTTTTTCTTTGAATGGAATGGACATAGTCTTTTACTGGATACAGGAAGCGGCTTGGATGGTGAGTATTGTGAACATCCGGAAAGAGTAGACATTGTGTCCTTTTTAATAGAGCAGAAAGTCAGCCGAATTGACACGCTAATTATTAGCCATATCCATGAAGACCATGTTGGAAAGCTGAAGGAAGTGTTGGAACATTTTTCAGTGGAAAAACTGTGGATTCCAAAGGGCTTTATGACTTTTCAAAAGGATGTCCCCAGGGTGGATATAGAATTTTCCAAAAACAGCAGTAAATATTTTTATAAATCCTTGCAAGATTTTGGAGAAGCCTTGGTCTATTGCAAAGAAAAAGGAATTCCGATAGACACTTTGGCGCAAGGGGATTCTATAGAATTGGGTGGATTAAGGATAGAAGTCTTAGGTGCAAAGGATTCTATATTGGAAGAATTTTTGTCTTTGTATGCTCAGTTAAAAGAATGTAGAGAAGATTCTCAAAAAGAAGGAATCATAGAAAAGATGGATGCCATGTCCAACCATACCTGTATGCTGTTGAAAATCCGATATAAGGCCTTATCAGGATTATTCTGCGGAGACAATACTCCAAAGCATTGGGATGAAGCGATTCAAGAGAAGCTTTCCGATATTACTTGGATAAAAATTCCTCACCACGGACAAGTGGATTCTCTTTCGGAACATTTTATGCGAAAGATGCCATTGGAATTTTGCTTGACTACGGCTTCTTCAGACAGAAGATACAATAGTGCGAATCCGGAAGTGTATAAAGCTTTGCGGCAGTGGGCGAAGGAAGACCAGAGGAAATTAAAAGTGTTATTCACAGACCCCTCTACCGAGTATTCCACTTTTTCAGAGGTGAAGTATGGAAACCGAAGCATTTGCTTTTCTATTGGAGAAGAACTTCGGTACCAGTATGAAAAATAATAGAACTCTATATACAAGAAACATAGAAATTTGACTTTATCCTTGGATGTCAGGAAGCAAGGGTAAAGCAAAAATATAAAGGCTGGATTGTAAAGGAGGTACGAAATGTTGAAAAAAATTTTAGTGGGCTTGTTGGCGATAAGCTTATCCCTATCCTTGTTTTCCTGTAAAAAGAAGGAAGATAAGTTTCCGGCAAAGCAGGTGACCATCATTATGCCTTGGTCAGTTGGCGGAGGACCGGATACCATTGCCAGAAAAGTTGCTTCCTATGGGGAAAAGTATCTAGGAGTTCCGGTGATTGTAGAAAACCATACCGGAGGTTCCGGAACTGTAGCAATGAGTGATTTTATGGCAACGGAAGCGGATGGATACACCATGGTACTTTGTAATGGACCTCTGTTTTCTTTAACCCCCAATTTTATTCAGGGAACAAATTATAAACTGGAAGATATTAGTCCTTTAATTGGTATGAGACAGGTAGAATTTGTTGTTTTAAGTAATCCGAAGAATTCCGGTATTAAGACTTTAGAGGATTTAAAGGCGTATGGAAAATCCGGAAAGACAGTGAAGTATGCAACCACCGGCGGTCCCGGAAATGATAGCTACACTATGATTAGTGTTCTTTTTAAGAAACTGGATATTCCTGCGGAAGCCGTTCCCTTTGACGGAGGGCAGGAAGCCATCAATGCCCTTGCAGGCGGACATGTGGATATCGCAATCGGTTCTCCCCCTGTTTATCGTGAGTATGTAAAGAGTGGAGAATTTGCTTGTTTGGGAACCTTTATTCCGGACGGTATTGAAGTAGAGGGAATAGGGGAAATTCCTTCCTTCAAGTCCATGGGTGTGGATGCAGAGTTTGTTGGAATGGACTACTTTGCAGTAAAGAGTGATGTGGATGCAGAAAAGAAACAGATTCTTACTGATTTCATTAAGAAGGTTTATGCAGATCAGGAATTCCAGACCTTTATGAGTGATATGGGAATGAAGGCTTGGGAAGCTGATGATAAAGAAATTTTAGATGCAATTAATAAGCAAACGGAAGACATGAAACAGTATGTTGAATTATTGCAATAAAAGAGGATGATGAAGATGAATTTCGGGAAGATAAAATACAATAATGAGATTTTGTCAGGGGCTCTGTTTATGATTGCTTCTGCAATCCTATGGCTTTTAATACCGCAGCAGATTCAAAGCTTGGAAAAGGGGATGGTTACCGCCAGTACTGTACCCAGAATAGCCATTGGCGGTCTGTTTATCTGCGCCTTATTGCTCTTTGTGCAAGGACTCAGACTTCCGAAAAAAACCATTGTTTTAGAGAAAGATATGGTTTCTTCCCCGAAATTCAAGAAAGAATTTAAGTCTGTGATTTTTGCTTTGATTTTACTGGCTTATGGTCTGCTGTTTAACGTTATCGGATATATCGTGGATACTGCCCTACTGGTCGTTGCTATACTGCTGTTTTACAGAAGCAAGAAATGGTGGTTTTATGGCATTGGGATTGCTACGGTGTTGCTGATTTATCTGGTATTTTCACAGGTGCTTAATGTGAATTTACCCACTTTGTTTTAAGGAGGGATAAGCATGGAGTGGCTTAGTGCAGGCTTTGGACTCTTGTTTCAATGGCAAAATTTACTCATTATCCCTTTGGGGCTTATTTTAGGCATTGTAGTAGGAGCGATTCCGGGGCTTACTTCGGACTTGGGAATCATTCTTTGTATCCCTCTAACGTATGGGATGGATCCTACAACCGCCATTTTAATGCTGCTGGCAATTTATTGCGGAGGAACCTATGGTGGTTCTATTACAGCGATTCTGATTAATACCCCGGGAACCTCTGCCAACGCCGCAACACTTTTTGATGGCTATCCTATGACAGAAAGAGGGCATGCGTTTAAGGCACTGAAAATGGCACTTTATGCTTCTACAATCGGAGGCCTGATTAGTGCCTTTGTGTTACTGATTGCTGCTCCTCAGATTGCCAAGATTACATTGCTTTTCGGACCGGCGGAGTATTTTGCATTGGCAATATTCGGTCTTTCGGTTATAGCCGGAGTATCCAATAAGAATATTTTAAAGGGCTTGATTGGGGCTTGTATCGGAATCTTTGTTTCCACCATTGGCATGGATAAAATCAGTGGAACCACAAGATTTACCTTTGGCAATGTAAAATTGACTGCCGGTATTGATTTGATTATTGTTTTAATCGGTCTTTTTGCGATTTCGGAAATTATGATGAAATCACAGTACGATCCGGAAACAGATCAAAGAATAGCGGAAAAATTTGATAAGGATGTTATCACAAAGGAAGAATACAAAAGATGTAGAAAGCCTATTGGAATTGGATCTTTAGTGGGATGTATCATCGGAGCCACCCCGGGAACCGGCGGCGGTTTGGCAGCCTTTATTGCCTATAATCAGGTAAAACAAATGTCTAAGCACCCGGAAACCTTTGGAAAAGGAGAAATTGAGGGTGTGGCAGCATCCGAATCAGCCAATAACGGTGCCTGTGGTGCAACCATGATTCCGATGCTGACCTTGGGCGTGCCGGGAGACGGAGCTACAGCCATTTTGATGGGAGCTTTTATGATTCATGGCATGGTGCCGGGACCAACACTTTTTAAAGAAAGCGGCAGTATCCTTTATGCTATTATGTTCGGTCTCATTGTAGTCAATATTTTTATGTATATCATTGGTACAGCCTTGATTCCTTTCTATGCCAATATCACAAAGTTACCCTATGAGCTTTTATCCTGTATTGTCCTGAGTATGTGTATGGCAGGAGCATTTTCCACAAATAACCGCTCCTATGATGTAATGGTGATTATTGTCTTCGGAATTTTAGCCTACTTCTTAAGGAAAATGGATTTTCAACTGGTTCCGATTTTACTGGGGGTAGTTTTAGGGCCTCTGGCAGAGGTAAATTTCAGAAGAGCCCTAGTGCTTTCTGATGGAACCATGAAGATTTTTGTACAAAGACCGATTTCTCTGGCATTTCTGGTGATTGCAGTTCTTTCTGTCAGCATTTTCATGTTTCGGGAATTTCGAGCAGGAAGGAAAGAGGAGAAAAATAATTATGAAAAAGAATAACTTACTGATTGTATTTTCTTGCTTTTTATTATGGATGTTTGTAGGGCAACTAGCTTCTTTTGCCTCAGATAAAGATAGAGATTTAGATGGATTAGATGATCAACTAGAGGAAGATTTGGCTGTAAAATTTGCACCGAGCTATTATTTTCATCCGGAAGAAAAATATTTTTCTGATTCTGTTGATAAATATTTGCAGAATACACAACTTAGGTTTCACTATCGAGGACTACCAGACGATCAAATTTATGACCAAGGTACGATTATCCAGAAACATCTGGTAAATATTGAACATTACAATAAAGATTGGTTAGGGAACTATACTGATGAAGTTATTTCTTCGTCTCAAGCTAGAGATGTATATAATGCTGGTGGCTATTTTTTGGAAGTCCCTGATGATTATTTTGATAAAGAGCAAGTTTATGAAGGTAATAGTGCAGGAGATAGTAGCAAGATTTATGCACATGTGTATTTAGATAGCGAAGCTCATATTCGAATTCAATATTGGGTATTTTTCCCTTATAATGAGGCTCCATCGGTTGGTGGAGTAAAATTGAATCATGAGGGTGACTGGGAACATATTACAATTCAGTTGGACGAAGATAATCATATTAGTAATGTTTATTTTGCTTCACATAACAATGAGGGAAAAGCTTATGTAAAAGAAGATCTATTTTTTTCCAATGGAGAAACTATGGAAAAATCCAGTTATAGCGAAAATAATGATATGACGCATGTGATTGTATATTTGGCTCGAGGAACTCATGCTAGTTTCCCTACATCCGGAACACAGTACAGAGCTTGGTATTTGCCCAATGATTATACGGGAGAGGGACAAGTTCTATACGGAAAAGATAAGGTGCTAAATGTTGGAGAAGTTGAAGCTCCGTTAAACGAACAATATTTCGTTCAATATGCAGGTTTATGGGGAGAAATAGGGAATACAAGAATTTCAACCGGTCCTAAATCACCCTCTTTTCAAGATAGTTGGATGACGCAGTAATCGTTTAGTAAGTATTGATTTTTTGGGAAGTGTTAAACCGGGGTTACTTTGTCAATGTTTAGCACTTCCCTTTCTAATATTTAATTTTTACGATATTATAGTACTTATTTTCCAGGAAGGAGGACAATCCCATGGAAGGACAATCCATTATGCAAATATTTCAGGGGGGCTCCTCTGTGTCCGGGGTGATTATCCCCATAGCTTTAATGCTATTTTCCGGCTTTGCCTTAACAAGAGTCACCAAGCGCCTGAAGCTTCCCAATGTAACCGCCTACATTTTGGCGGGAATCCTGATTGGACCCTATTGCTTGAATCTGGTGAATCCGGACATTATTGAAGGCACAAGCTTTATTGCGGATATTGCTCTAGCCTTTATTGCCTTTGGTACCGGAGAATTTTTTACCTTTTCTACGCTAAAGCAGAATGGGATTAAGGTTTGTATTATTACGCTTTTTGAAGCGACTCTGGCTTCTTTCTTCGTTTTTGTGCTTTGCCTTTTTATTTTAAAATTGAATTTAAGCCTGTCCTTGGTTTTGGGAGCCTTGGCGGCAACCACAGCCTCCGCTTCCACGATTATGACCATAAGGCAGTTTAATGCCAAGGGGGACTTTGTGAACACCCTTTTGCAGGTGGTGGCATTGGACAATGTCTTTGGTCTTGTGTCCTACAGCATGGCGATTTCCGTGGCGGTGGCTTTGCAATCCGGCTCCTTTAAGCTGAGCAGTATTCTTATGCCCATTGCTTTAAATCTGGCGGTACTTCTTCTGGGAGGACTTTTTGGGCTTTTTCTAAAGCTTTTGATGCCGAAGCAGCGTTCTACGGACAATCGTTTGATTATTACCATTGCGGTGCTTTTCAGCTTTTGCGGTATCTGTGCTCTTTTGGATGTCTCCCCTCTTCTGGGTTGTATGTCCATGGGTATGATTTACATCAATATCACGGAAGACGACAAGATTTTCAAGCAATTAAATTACTTTAATCCTCCTATTTTACTTCTGTTTTTTGTGCGTTCCGGTATGAACTTTAAGCTGGATGTGCTCTTACATTCGGAGGGAATAGGGGAAAATGTTCCTCTTCTTTTGGTGGGAATCAGCTATTTTTTGGTACGTATTTTGGGAAAATATCTAGG
Organism: Oribacterium sinus; assembly: GCF_963537195.1. Classification (GTDB taxonomy): domain Bacteria; phylum Bacillota; class Clostridia; order Lachnospirales; family Lachnospiraceae; genus Oribacterium; species Oribacterium sinus_A. Next base: position 46,680 of record NZ_CAUTEG010000001.1, read on the forward strand.
GGCTATTTTGGGGCCAACTTTGGTGGGAGAAAAGAAGGAAGTTCGGAAATATTTAGGATTGGCATTGGTGCCTCAGGCAGGAGTAGCCATCGGTCTTTCCGCCTTGGGGGCAAGAATCCTGGGAGGAGAGTTGGGAAGAGCCTTGGAAACGGTAATTCTTGCCTCCAGCATTCTCTACGAACTTATAGGACCGGGGTGTGCTAAACTGGGACTCTATCTTTCCCATTCCTATGCGGTAAGTCTGGAGGATTTAACGGAATCCGTCACCATAGAACCGGAAAAGAAGAAAAATGAAGTGGAGCTTTTGATTGAGCGAATCCAGGCCATTCAGAAGGAACTTCCTTCTCATGCTAAGAGACTGGCGGAAGAGGAAGAAGCCTTTACCGAGGCGGCGGAGGAGCAGTACTAGCTTGAAGCGTCTACTTAAGGGTTTATATAAGATAAAAAATAGATAGTTCATTTACGTAGGAGGAAACATGGCGAAAGACTTAACTACTTGCCAAGTGGATAGACAGAATATATTGAATAATGAATTGGCTATTACGGAGTTACAAAAACAAACCGGAATACAAGGAGTTGTTTTTGAAGAACGTCTTAGGTTTACTAAGGCCATGGTAGCTACATATTTTGATGTTGATGAAAGAACAATAGAAAGGTATGTAAGTGACAATATTGATGAAATTTCCTCGAACGGATATGAGATTGTCAAAGGAGCCAGGCTGAAAGCATTTATAAAATGTATAGCTGAACAGGATGTTCCCGACATTAATGTCGGGAACATCAGTAGTCGAACTTCCCAGATTGCTTTATTTGATTTTAGAGCATTTTTAAATGTGGCAATGCTACTAGTTGAAAGTAAAAATGCAAAAGTACTTAGACAAATTATACTTGATATTGTTATAGATCTTGTCAATCAGAGGACAGGTGGCTCAACTAAGTATATTAACAAAAGAGATCAAGATTTTATCACAGCATTTTTGCAAGAAGAGAATTACAGACGAGAGTTTACAGATGCCTTGAAAGACTACGTTGACATGGGGAATAGCAAATACGCTATATATACCGATAAAATATATCAAAGTATTTTTAAAGAAAAGGCACAAGAATATAAACGGATTCTGAATTTATCCAGGAAAGATAGTGTACGTGAGACAATGTATTCAGAAGTACTGGATTTAATTGCTTCGTATGAGTGTGGATTAGCGGCAATGATAAAGAGCCAATCAGAACAACTTGGACATAAATTGAATAATTGGGAGATGGCAGACTTATTTAGTTCCTTTGAAAATTTGCCGTTATGGAAGCCGTTAATCATTAGGGCAAGAACAAAAATGGCAAGTAGGGACATGGCTCTTAGAGATGCATTTCATTACCAACTGGAAGAATACATTAAGCCGTTGGATGCAGAGGAATATGAAAAGTTTTTAGGTTCATCCGGAGATGAATTAGAAAAGTTGATGAAGGAAAATCAAGACGTTCTAATAAGATTAAAGGAGCGTAGCTGATGGATAACATTAACTATATTTCAATAGAAGAAGCCAAATCTATCCATCGGGCGACAATAGAAAATAGTGGGGGCGGAGATTATGGAGAGCTGGATATAGGAACATTAGAGAGCGTTCTTGTCCACATTCAGAATGACGACTATTACCCAACCTTTCTTGACAAATTGGAACATCTATTTTTTTGTGCGTGTAAGTTTCATTGTTTTACGGATGGCAATAAACGTATAGCAATTACACTTACTGCGATGTTTTTGCTGAAAAATGGATATATGGCAGTATCGAATGTGTACTTTAGAGAAATGGAAAATATCAGCTATCATGTAGCAGCGGGACATATTGATGAAGCTCTTCTTAGAAGAATCTTGGAAGCCATATTATTGGGAAGATATGATACTGATGAAGAGCTAAAACTTGATATTTTCAATGCAATTTCGATTGTAGATGAGTTTTATTAGCATTGATTACAGAAGAACAGGAGGAAAAAGCCATGTCAGAATGGATTATACAAGAAGTATTTCAGACATTGACAATAGAAAATAACATAAGCCTTTCTTCCGCCTTGCTTAGAATCTTACTTGCGGTTCTTCTGGCTTCCATCATTGGCTGTGAGCGAGCCAACAAAAGGCATTCCGCAGGTCTTCGTACCTTTATTTTGGCCTCTTTATCCAGCTGTTTGGCCATGATTTTGGATCTGCTGTTTATGAACGAGGGAAATCTTCGTTTTCCTATGCTCTCCGCCTTTGCCATGATTAGTATTTCCATCATCAGCTGTAAGGCGATTCTCTTTAGCTCCAGAAATCAGATTAAGGGTTTAACCACTGCCATTGCTCTGTGGTCCTGCGTTTTGATCGGGCTCAGTGCGGGAGCGGGACTTTATTTTGTCAGCGTGGTGGCTTGTTTTGTGCTGTACTGGATTCTGTCTTACCTGCCGGGCTTGGAAATGTATTTGAAAAACCGCTCCAACCACTTTGAAATTCATTTGGAGTTAAAGAGCAGACAGTATTTGCAGGACTTTGTTACCACTATCCGGAGGCTGGGACTTCGGATTGATGACATTGAGTTAAATACCGCCTACCACGGCTCCGGCCTTAGCGTGTATTCCGTAACTTTTACCATAGACAGCAAGGAACTGAAGAAGTTCAAAACCCATAAGGAGATTATCGAAGCCCTGTCCACCATTGACTACATTTATCATATTGAGGAAATGCGGTAGTTTAATTCCTGCCTTTACATCTTAGAACAGATATGATAATTTTTATTCGGAAGTAACCGAATCGGAGGTAACCGAATAAAATGAAATTTATTGGAAGAGAGAAAGAAGTACAGAAAATCAAAGGCTTGTATCAGTCATATGGCATGGAAGTTCTTCTGTTATACGGACGAAGACGAATCGGAAAGAGCGAGTTGATGAAACATTCCATGCAGTTCTTTGAGGGGAAGAGGGTTTATTACGAGTGTAAACAGACTTCTGAAATGAACAATGTAGAAAGCTTGGCGACTTTACTTTCGGAAGAGTTTGGCTATCCGAAGATTTCCTTTTCGGGCCTCGAGGAAGTGCTGGATTTTCTTTTTAAAAAGGCAACGGAGGAGAATATTCTTTTGATTTTGGATGAATATTCTTATCTTAGTGATGTGCTGAAGGGCATGGACAGTGTTTTGCAGGCACTGATTGATAAATATCGAAACCGGAGTAAATTGAAATTGGCCTTGTGCGGTTCCTTTGTGGATACCATGCAGAAACTGATAGAAAAAGAGAATCCCTTATTTGGCCGTTTTGATTTGGTTTTAAAGCTGAAGCCCATGGATTACTATGATTCGGCACAGTTTTATTCCCATTTTTCCGACGAGGATAAGGTGAGGCTTTATAGTGTTTTTGGCGGAATTCCCTATTATAATCGTTTGATTCGGGAAGACAGGTCCGTAACGGAGAATATTATAGAGTTGATTGCTTCTCCCGGTGCAAGACTGGAAAATGAGGTACTCATGTACCTTAAGTCGGAAATTGCGAAAATTGTGAATGCCAATGAAGTCTTTGAGGCTATGGCAAAGGGATTTTCCCGCTTTAACGATATCCTGTCTCAGTCCCATGTTTCCAGTGGCCCCAGCTTAGTGGATGTGTTGGACAAGCTGATTCGTATGGAGCTGGTGGAGAAGGCAGCGCCCATTAATGATGAAAATAACCGAAAGAAGTCCGGATATTATATCAGTGACCCCATGTCCTTGTTTTATTATCGATATATTTTCCGATACAGCTCCCAGCTAAACGTGATGAATTCGGATATTTTTTATCAGCGATATATTCAGGAGGACTTTGAAAATGCCTATGTGCCGAAGCGTTTTGAGACAATAGGAAAACAATATTTGATTAGGCAGAATCGGGCAGGACTTATGGAGGAGCCCTTTGAGAAAATAGGCAGGTACTACTACGATATTCCGAAAGAACGACGCAACGGGGAGTTCGACATTGTCACCTACGATCCCAAGGGCTATATTTTTTATGAAGTAAAGTTTCAAGATAAGCCTCTTAGCAAGGCGGAAATAGAAAAGGAGATAGCGCAGGTAAAGGAATGCGGCCTGCAATGCTATCGTTACGGTTTCCTTTCCAAAAGCGGATTTGAAGCAATTTCTCGGGATGATTTGCTTTTGATTTCCTTAGAAAGTCTGTATGTATAGTTTTCTATGGCAAGTTTTAAGATAAAAATATTTTCTTCTCATCAGAGAAAATCACTTCGGAGGCTTTTTTAGCCTCCTTTTTTACGCTATACTAGGACAGTTCAAAGAAATGAAGGGAGAACTATGGAAAAAAGTCTGAAAGACCAAGTATATGAATCTATTCTGGAGGATATCTTCCAGGGCAATGTTTCTCCGGGAGATATTTTGAATGAGAAGACACTACTGGAAAAATATCACTGTAGCAAGTCTCCGGTTCGAGAGGCGCTGATGGCACTTTGTGCGGACGGCATTTTAAAAAATATCCCCCGCTACGGCTATGAGGTGGTGCGCCTCAGTAAGGAAGATATCTACGATATGCTGGCTTTCCGCTTTGTCTTGGAGCGGGGAGTGCTTTTGGAGTGCGGAGCGGAGCTTAGGGAGGAAGATTTTCGGGACTTGGAGCAGATCAACAGTCAGTGCAGTGAAAATAATACGGACGCCATGACTCACTGGAAGCATAACATGGAATTTCACCTTCGTTTGATTGCCTGTGCCCACAATGACTATATTACGGAGCAGCTGGAAAAATGCATGACCAGACTGAAGCGAGCCTACTCCCAGTACTATTGGAAGAAGGACAAGGAAATTCTTTTTTCCATGGATACGGAGCACCATGTGGACATTGTGTCGGCGCTACGAAATAAGGATGTGGAGAAGGCCATTCGCTATTTGGAGGAGGATATTCAGGACTTCGGAGAGTACTCCGCCTATCGATTAAAGCTTCATTTTTCTTAAATCGATATCGGAAAGAAATTTGCGCTTTCTTTAACGAAAAGGAGATATATTGTAAAAATATTCATTTAAAGCATTTACTAAGCAAATTTTAGAAAGGAACTTATGGAAAAAAAAGAGGGCATGTGGAAACAGGTTTTTGGGACTTTGACATTTTGCAATCGCCATAAGTTCCTCTTTTTGTCTACCGCCATTTTTTTGCAGATTGCGACCTTTGTAGGGAAGGAGCTTTTGCAAATGCTTTTCCGTCTGGCTTTGGTGCTGGTGGACTTGCCCAATGTGGATCAGTACAATATTCGCTATTTCTTTACCAGCCCCAGAAGCCTCTTCATGGTTTTGCTTTTTGCTTTTCTTCTGGCCTTCTTTTTTTATGTGGAGGTCTTCACCCTGGTACAGGTGATTTTGGCGGCCAAGGAAGGGGTTCGGATTTCTTATCGAAAAATTCTTCGCACCTCTCTAATCCGACTGCGGGATTTCAGCTATGGCAATGTGCTGTTATTTCTTCTCTATATTCTCTGCACCGTACCGGTGGCGAGCTTTATTTTAAGCTCTTCCTTAACAGATTCCTTCCATATCCCGGATTTTATAACGGAAGAGATGGGAAAGACTGTGGGAGGGCATATTGCTCTTTTTCTACTGTTCCTCTTTTTCATGTACTTAAATATGCGTCTGGTTTATACTGTGCCTTTAATGGGCTTAAAGGCGCAGAAGTTTAACAAATCGGTACGGGAAAGCTTTGCCTATACGAAAAAAGGTGGAATCAAATTGTTTCTGACCCTATTTTTGTATGAGTTTTTGCTGAGTTTGTTGGCCGCTCTTTTACTCTATCTGGCGGCTTTTCTCTTTACTCGCCTGGATCCAAAGGGAGAACTGGGAATCTTTCATTTTCTTTTCTTCCTGCTCTTTCGTTTTACCCGCTTTTTCTTTGGAATTTTGTCAAAAATCGGCTTTCTTTCCCTCTTGGTAAATACCCTTCCGGTGGAAGGCTCAGAGGGGGAAAATGCTTTTCTTGCCGAGGAACAAAAGTATAGCAAAACCACCGTTTTCCTCCTACTGGCTTTATTTGTTTTTCACAGCACCATAGCGCTTATGGATTATATGGGACGGGAGGTTAATACGGATGCGAAAATCATTGCCCATAGAGGGCTGGTTTCTACCGGAGTAGAAAATACCATAGAGTCTTTAGAGGGGGCAAAGGCAGCAGGGGCGGATATGGTGGAGCTGGATATTCAGCTGACCAAGGATCGGGAATTTGTGGTAATGCATGATGTGGATCTTTCCCGACTTACCGGAATAGAAAAAAAGGTCTACGACTGTACCCTTTCGGAGCTCACCGCTATGACGGTGCATCAGGGGGAGTTTAGCGGAAAAATTCCAAGCCTTCGGGAATTTGTACAGCGGGCAAAGGCGCTGAATATGCCCCTTCTGATAGAGATTAAGCCTCATGGGAAGGAACCGGAGAATTTTTCGGAAATTCTTCTGGAGAAGCTGGAAGAATACGGGGTGGAGAAGACGAATCCCCTGATGTCTTTAGACATTTCCCTGATGGAGGGGATAGAAGAGACTGCTCCGGAATGGAAGACCGGGGTGGTGATTCCGGTGCAATTCGGAGATTTTGCCACGGAAAATGTGGACTTTTATGCGATTGAAGATTCCTCCTATAACGGCTACCTGATGGGAGAGGTGCAGGATATGGGGAAGGAAATTTATGTTTGGACCATCAATGAAGAAGACAAAATCATCAAATACCTGCAAAGTCCGGTGGACGGCATGATTACGGACGATCCTGAGGATGTGTTTAAGCTTCGAAAGGATATGCTGGAGGATAGAAGCTATTACGGTATGTATGAACGCATGGCGGGGTAGGGGGCGCTGATGCAGTATAGGCATGAAAACGAGCACGCTTCCGCTATGCTTGCCCTGCAGCGGTACTAAGCGAAAAACTACAGTACCTTAGTTTTTCGCAAGTACCGGCGGGCTCAGATTGCTCTCTTTCATGCCTATACTGCATCATTCGCTTCGGTTATTAGATTTCTACAGTTCTTCACTTTGCAGGGGCTCTGTAGATACCGGCGGGCTCAGATTGCTCTCTTTCATGCCTATACTGCATCATTCGCTTCAGCTATTTGATTTCTATAGCCCTTCGCTTCGCAGGGGCTCTGTAGGTACTGACGGGCTCAGATTGCCCCCTATTACAGACCTATACTTCATCATTCGCTTTGGTTATTAGATTTCTACAGTCCTTCGCTTCGCAGGGGCTCCATAGGTTCCGGCGGGCTTAGATTGCTCTCTTTCATGCCTATACTGCATCATTCGCTTCAGCTATTTGATTTCTATAGTTCTTCGCTTCGCCGGAGCTCTGTGAGTACCGGCGGGCTTAGATTGCCCCCTATTACAGGCCTATGTTGCATCAGAGCGGCTTTCTCATATTGAATATGGTTCTCACTGGTGATGTTTGTGAGGGCGTACTTCTATGCACTTATATATTGCATAAAAATCTTGTAATATTTATAGAATCACTATACAAATCATATAAAAATTATGTTAAAAAATCGTCAAAATCCGCCTAGTGCTTTTTAATCGCATTACTGATATGATTAGGGTAAATCTAAATAAGAATTGGAAGATTTCGGGGTTTTACTTTGAAAGACTATCTTCACGCTTACTATGGGAGGGGATGTTTAGTTAAAAAGTCCTGTCAGACATATTTTAGGAGGTGCTATTGGTGGAAGAGAGCTTGATGAACAATTATACGGAGATTTTACAGAATGAGCTGGTGCCGGCCATGGGCTGTACGGAACCTATTGCCATTGCCTATGCCGCAGCGGCAGCAAGGAAGCTTCTGGGAGAAGAGGTTAAGGAGATAAAGCTTTGCTGCTCCGGGAACATTATTAAGAATGTAAAGGCGGTTACCGTCCCCAATTCCGGCGGCCAGAAGGGTATGCAGGTAGCGGCCATCTTAGGCGTACTTGGCGGTGACTCCGATTTAAAGCTGGAGGTTCTGTCTACCGTTACGGATGAGGATCGGGAACAGTGCAGAAAGCTGGTGGATACCGGTTTTTGCAAGGTCAGCTTTCAGGAGGAAGGCCCTAAGCTTTATATTGCGGTGGAACTTCAGTCCGAGCATCACAAGGTAAAGCTGGAGATTGCCAACCAGCACAGTAACATCATTTACATGGAAAAGGACGGAGAAGTTCTCTACAAAGAAGGAGAAGAGGATAAGCAGGATGTGATTTCCACAGGAGGAGACCGGAGTCTGATGTCTCTTCAGGGTATTTTGGACTATGCCAATGCAGTGGATTTATCCTTGGTAAGACCGTCTTTACAGAGACAGGTGGAGATGAACCTGGCGATTTCCCAAGAGGGCTTGGACAATCCCTGGGGGGCCAGTGTGGGAAAGACGATTTTGGAGACCTGGGGCTCCGATGTACGGGCTTGTGCATGCGCCAGAGCGGCAGCAGGATCTGATGCCAGAATGAGCGGCTGTCCCCTTCCGGTGGTGATTAACTCCGGCTCCGGCAATCAGGGTATTACCGTAAGTATGCCGGTTGTGGAATATGCGAAAGCCCTTTCCATTTCCGAAGAGAAGATGTACAGAGCCTTGATTGTCAGCAATCTGGTGTCCGTTTACATTAAGCACTATATCGGTGCTCTCTCCGCCTTCTGCGGAGCGGTTAGTGCCTCCTGCGGTGCAGGTGCCGGTATTACCTACCTTTGCGGAGGAAATTATCAGAAGATCGGCCGTACCATCAGCAATACCTTAGGCAATGTGGGGGGCATTGTCTGTGACGGTGCCAAGCCCAGCTGTGCGGCGAAGATTGCTTCCTCCGTCCATGCCGCTATTTTGGCTCACCACATGAGTATGAAGGATCAGGGCTTCCATGGGGGAGAAGGCATTGTGGAAGAGGATGTGGAGAAGACCATCAGAAATATGGGCTATATCGGAAAAGTAGGTATGCAATCCACCGACAGAGAGATTTTGAAGGTAATGACCGCTCAGGTAGATGTGAATTCCTGTGTGTAGGAATTATTGGCGTCCTGACCAAGGGGACGGAACTGCGTAAACCGGCAAAGCTTAAGAAATAGACCGAAATATGTCTCGAGACATGGCTTAAGAAATAGACCGAAATATGCTCGAGGCATGGCTTAAGAAATAGCCGAAGAAAAAGACTGAGAAATGTCTTGAGATTGGGCTTGAAAATTTACAACAAAATAAGAAGGAGAAAAAGTATGGAAAAACAAGGATTTATTCATAGTCTGCCCTTTAAGCTTTTGGTGGCATTGGCTGTGGGCATTTGCTTAGGACTGGCTTTAAGCGGAATGGATAATGGTGTATCCCATGCCATTTTGAACATTGTGGTAACTGTAAAGTATATCGCGGCACAGTTTATCAGCTTCTGTGTACCGCTGATTATCATCGGATTTATTGCTCCCTCCATCACAAGACTGGGAAACAATGCTTCTCGTATGCTGATAGTCGCTTTATTCATTGCCTATGTATCCTCTATCGGAGCGGCATTTTTTGCCACATTTTCCGGATACACCATCTTACCCCACTTAAACATCAACCCGGATGTGGATGGTTTAAAGGAGCTTCCTGAGGTAGTCTTCCAGCTGTCCATTCCTCAGATTATGCCGGTAATGTCTGCTCTTTTCTTCTCCGTATTGGTGGGACTTGCGGCAGCTTGGAACAATTCCAAGATTATTACCCAGGCATTGGAAGAGTTCCAGAACATCGTTTTATCCATCGTAACCAAGTTCGTTATTCCGGTACTGCCTCTTTTAATCGGTACCACCTTCTGCACCTTGGCTTACGAAGGAACCATTACCAAGCAGTTACCCATCTTCTTAATCATTATCATTATCGTAATGATCGGACATTACATTTGGCTGACTCTTCTTTACTCTCTTGCAGGAGCTTATGCGAAGAAGAACCCGATGAATGTTTTAAAGCATTATGGTCCTGCATATATGACAGCAGTAGGAACCATGTCCTCCGCAGCAACCCTTTCCGTAGCTTTGGAGTGTGCAAAAAAGTCCGAGCCTACTATCCGGGAAGATATGGTGGACTTCGGAATCCCTCTTTTTGCCAACATTCACCTTTGCGGTTCCGTTATGACCGAGACCTTCTTCGTTATGGCGGTATCCAAGATGCTTTACAATGAGTTCCCTTCCGTAGAGAAAATGATTCTCTTCTGCCTCTTACTGGGCGTATTCGCAATCGGCGCTCCCGGTGTTCCCGGTGGAACCGTTATGGCCTCCTTGGGACTGATCACCGGTGTCCTTGGCTTTGATGAGACAGGAACTGCTTTGATGCTGACCATCTTCGCATTACAGGATTCCTTCGGAACCGCTTGTAACGTAACCGGAGACGGTGCATTGGCATTGATTCTTACCGGATATGCGGAGAAGCACGGGATTCACCCACAGAAGTTAGAGTCTGTACTGTAATGGCTTGTACTTTGGATGTATGTTTAGGCGAGAAAAAGTATCTAAAGAATCCTATAAACCATGATAGAAGATAAAAAATCTATCTATGGATAAGTGGAAAATGCTGGAACCTATCATTAATAGCGAAAGCTAAGTGTATGGAAAAGAGACAGTTTAGGCTGTCTCTTTTTGCTATACAGAGATAAACTTTTATAAATAATATAGTTTTTTAGTATAGAGAAGTAAAAAATATATAATATATGGAAGTTTTTCTGTATGCTTGTGATATAATACGAAATGATAGAACAAAGTAAAATGATAGAACAATCCAAGTTGAGAGAATAGCATAGAGATAGTTTAGAAAAAGTATGGGTAAATAAAGCAAACAAAGGAGTTAAGGATAGTATGGAAAAACAAAATAGAATTGAGCGTCCTCAATATTTACAGGAGCTGGGCAAATATCGAGATACTCCTTTGGTAAAGATTTTGGTAGGAATTCGGCGATGCGGAAAAACCACCATTTTGGAAATGTTAAAGGAAGAGCTGATTCGGAGCGGAATTTCGGAGGATCATATCATTAGCCTGCGTTATACCTCGGAAGAGTTGGAAGAGGGAATGAACAGTAAGGAAATGTATCAGGGGATAAAGCGGAAAATGCAGGACCAAGACCGCTATTATCTTCTGCTGGATGAGGTGCAGGAAGTGACAGGCTGGGAAAAGGCGATAAACAGTCTTTTAGAGGACGCAAACACCGACATTTATGTGACGGGCTCCAATTCCAAGCTGATGTCCGGAGAGATTTCCGACTATTTAACGGGGCGATATATTTCCATTCCGGTTTACACCCTGTCCTTTTCCGAGTATTTACGTTTTAAGGAAGGAGATTCCCGCTCTAAAAAGGAGCTCTTGCAGGACTATATTCGTATGGGGGGCTTTCCCATCGTGGCCCGCAGCAATTTTGAGGAACGCTCCGCCTATCAGATTGTGGAAGGAATCTATAATTCCGTCATTAACAGTGACATTACCAGGCGGTACAAGATTGTAAACCTGGATTTGTTTCAGCGTGTGGTTAAATTTGTGGTGGAAAATGTAGGAAAAACCTTTTCCGCCAATGCCATCGCCAAGTTTCTGAAAAGTGAGGGGCGTTCCCTTTCCATTGAATCCATATACAACTACTTAAGCTATCTGGAAAAAGCCTTCGTGATTTATCGTTGCCCCCGATATGATTTACAGGGGAAGTCTGTCCTGAAAACACAGGAGAAATTCTATCTGGCAGACTCTTCCTTAAAGTATTGCATGATGGGCTTTAATCCCAAGTCCGTTGCTCCCATGCTGGAAAACCTTGTGTACTTTGAGTTGAAAAGAAGAGGCTATGAGGTTTATATCGGGAAAAATGAGACGAAGGAGATTGATTTTGTGGCGGTTCGACGGGATGAGCGAATCTATGTACAGGTCTGCCGGAATCTTCCGGAGGAATCGGATCGGGAGCTGGCTAATCTTTTGGAAATCAAGGACCATTACCCGAAGTACGTGGTGACACTGGATGACTTGGCAGGGGGAAATGTGAATGGGGTAAAGCTTGTGCACATGGTGGATTTTCTCTTGAGTCAGGAGTACTAATTTTCTGCTCAGACAGGAATATTAAGAATATTGTTTTTCAAAATTGCCTATGCTATAGTACTGAAAAATATTTTTCTGTGGATTCATTTGGCTAAAGAAAAGAGGCGAAATATGGCAAAAATCATTGGAGAAGGCATTACATTTGATGATGTACTTCTGGTTCCACATTATTCAGACCTTGTGCCGAATGAGGTGGATTTAAGCACGTATTTAACGAAGACGATTCGTTTGAACATTCCTTTTATTTCTGCGGGAATGGATACCGTTACAGAGCATCAGATGGCCATCGGCATGGCAAGATGCGGAGGAATCGGCATTATCCATAAGAATATGTCGATTTCTGCCCAGGCGGAAGAGGTAGACATGGTGAAGCGTTCGGAAAATGGTGTCATCACCGATCCCTTTTCTCTTACCAAGGATCATAGCCTGAAGGATGCCAATGATTTGATGGCGAAGTTTAAGATTTCCGGTGTGCCGATTACGGAAGGAAAGAAGCTTATCGGCATTATTACCAACCGTGATCTTGTTTTTGAAGAGGACTTTGATCGTCCAATTTCCGCCTGCATGACCTCTGAGAATCTGGTTACCGCAAAGGAAGGGACAACTTTGGAGGAGGCCAAGTCTATTTTGGCTCGGGCAAAGGTGGAAAAGCTCCCCATTGTGGATGATGAGGGGAATTTAAAGGGCTTAATTACCATCAAAGACATTGAGAAACAAATCAAATATCCCAATGCGGCAAAGGATAAGCAGGGCAGACTGCTTTGCGGTGCGGCTCTGGGCATTACCACGGATGTATTGGATCGGGCGGCAGAACTTTTAAAGGCTCATGTTGACGTGGTTGTTCTGGATTCCGCCCATGGACATTCTCAAAATGTTATTTCCTGTATTCGTTTGCTGAAGGACAAGTATCCCGACCTTCCCCTTATCGCCGGAAATGTTGCCACCAAAGAGGCTACGAAAGCGCTGATTGAGGCGGGAGCGGACTGTGTTAAGATTGGAATCGGGCCCGGCTCCATCTGTACCACAAGAGTGGTTGCCGGAATCGGTGTACCGCAGATTTCCGCTATTATGGATGCTTATTCCGTAGCCAGGGAATACGGCATTCCTATTATTGCAGACGGTGGAATCCAGTATTCCGGAGATGTGACGAAGGCATTGGCTGCCGGCGGATCCACTGTAATGATGGGCTCCGTATTTGCAGGCTGTGATGAAGCTCCCGGTGAGTTTGAGCTTTATCAGGGAAGAAAATATAAGGTGTATCGCGGCATGGGCTCTATTGGTGCCATGAAGGAGAAGAACGGCTCTTCCGATCGTTATTTCCAGGCAGGAGCCAAGAAGCTGGTGCCGGAGGGAGTGGAAGGAAGAGTGGCTTACAAGGGAAAGGTGGAAGATACCATCTTCCAGTTTATCGGCGGCCTTCGTGCCGGCATGGGCTACTGCGGAGCAAAGGACATTCCCACCTTGCAGGAAACTTCCGAGTTTGTGAAGATTTCTCCTGCATCCTTAAAGGAATCTCATCCCCATGACATTCATATCACAAAAGAAGCACCGAACTACTCTTCGGATTCTATATAGGTGAAATTTTTTGAAAAAGACTTCTGTATAAAGTGAGATTCTTTGGAAAGTGAACTCGATTTCAGCCGAATTCATTTGAGCCGAATTCTATTGGAGAGAGCTTTTCTTTAAGAGAGTCTATTTAAATAGGGGCTGTAAAAAAACAAAATAAGAAATAGAAAACTATTTTGATTTTTTACAGCTCCTATTTTTGTACTTTTTTCCTATCACGAAAATAAAAACTATGAAGAACGCCGATTCTGTGCTAAAATCTCACGGATTGTAACTATTCACCCGTGTGTTCGAGACCTTCCACACGCTAAAAAAAACTAAAGGAGAATTTATGCATTTTCAAGATCAAAAAACCAAGATGATGACTCAGGCGGCGCTGATTGCCGCTGTGTATGTGGCTTTAGTGCTGATTTTTAAGCCCATCAGCTTCGGGGCGATTCAGTTCCGTATTGCGGAAGCCCTTTGTATTTTGCCATTTTTCAGCTTTGCGGCTGTTCCGGGCTTGGCAGTGGGCTGTCTTTTAGGAAACTTCTTTTCCGGTGCGGCAATGCCGGATGTTATCTTCGGAACCCTGGCTACCCTGATTGCGGCAATTTTAAGCTATCAGCTTCGGAACAAGAATAAGTTCCTGGTATGCGTTCCGCCTATTCTGGCTAATGCCATCATTGTGCCCTTCGTTTTACAGTATGCTTACGGGGTACCGGACAGCTATCCCTTCCTCTTTGCTACCGTGGGACTGGGAGAGGTCATTGCGGTAGGCGTTTTGGGAAATGCATTGCTTTTGGCTTTAGAAGGTCGAAAGGAAGTGCTTTTCGGCGCAGGCGTTTAACAGAAAAGCCGGTATTTTGCCGGAGGAAAAGCTTCTCCTTGGCAAGATAGAGAAGTTATGGTATAGGACGGAAGTAGAGAGCTCGACAACTAAGCAGTAGTAAGGAAATGCTTTAGGAGGAAATATGTACGATATTCATTTTGACAAACCACTTTGGGTGCACTTTATCGGAATAGGGGGTATCTCCATGAGCGGCCTGGCGGAAATTCTGCTGGATCGTCATTTTACCGTAACCGGATCGGATGCCAAAACTTCTCCTCTGACAGAGCATCTGGAAAGCTTGGGAATCAAGGTCTTTGTTCCCCAAAGCCGTCAAAATATTCAGGATGGGGTGGAGCTTTGTGTGTATACCGCCGCCATTTCCGAGGACAATGAGGAGTTTCAGGAGGTAAAGCGCAGAGGCATCCCCATGATGACTCGTGCAGATCTTTTGGGACGCATTATGCAAAATTATGCTACGGCGATCAATGTGGCCGGTACCCACGGAAAAACCACCACCACCTCCATGATCGGTGAGATTCTTATGGAGGCGGCAAAGGATCCTACTATTACGGTGGGGGGGATGATGAAGGATATCGGGGGAAATCTTCGGGTAGGACAATCCGACATTTTCCTGGCAGAGGCCTGTGAGTACACCAACTCCTTCCACTCCTTCTTCCCCAGCATTGCGGTGATTTTAAATGTGGAAGCGGACCATCTGGACTTTTTCAAGGATATTAATGAGATTCGGGATTCCTTCAAGACCTTTATCGAAAGATTGCCGGAGGATGGCCTTGTGGTCATCAACAAGGATATTCCTCATTATGAGTATTTCGTAGAGGATTTGGGCGGACGGAAGGTAATTACCTTCGGTCATGGGGACGCGGATTATACGGCGAATTTTATTTCTTATGACCATTATGCAAGACCCAGCTTTACCCTCTTTGAGCACGGAGAGGATAGAGGCAAGGTGACACTTTCCGTTACCGGAGAGCACAATATCTACAATTCCCTGTCTGCTATTGCGGTGGCAAGATATTTGGGGATTTCCTTTGAGGATATCAAGGAGGCTCTGCATCGTTTTTCCGGAACGGATCGTCGTTTCCAGCGAAAGGGAAAGATTAACGGCTTTACCATTATTGATGACTATGCCCACCATCCCCAGGAGATTGCGGCAACCATTGCGGCGGCACAGAAGTATCCTCATAGAAAGCTCTGGATTGTTTTTCAGCCCCATACCTATTCCAGAACGAAGGCCTTAATGGAGGACTTTGCGGGAGCTTTGGCCCAGGCGGATGAAATTATTCTGGCGGACATTTATGCGGCCAGAGAAAAAAATACCGTAGGCATCAGTTCGGATGATTTGCGAAAGCTGATGCTTTCTCAGAACACCAACGTGTACTATATTCCGGATTTTCCTTCCATTGAGAAGTTTATTTTGGAGCATGTGAAGGAGGGAGATCTCTTGATCACCATGGGTGCGGGAAATATCGTAGACGTGGGAGAGGATTTGCTTTCTCTGGAAGGTGCGGAAAGAGAAGAATAGGATTTTTTGAAGAAGGTTTTTCACTGTGGAAGAAAATGAATTTTTTCTTTTCCCAAACGGTGGAAACCTTCTTTTTTATCTCCTGAAAACAGGAGGGATTGAGGGAAAGAAAATTATTTTCTTCTTTCCTGATTTTCCGGAAATCCACCAAAGAATTGTGGATAAGCGGAGTGAAAATCCTTCAAAAAAGGATAGACAAAGCCAGTAAAATCAAGCTTTTAAAGAAAATGAAAAAAGAAACCCACATTATCCACATTGCTGTGGATAAGTCCTGTGGATAAACTTGTGGAGTAGTCTTCTTGAACTGAAAAAGCTCCTATGTTATGATTTGCTCACCGACGACTTAGGGGAGAAAGGGAAGCGATGGAGATACAGTTTCAAGAGGGAATCCAGGCGGAGATTACTTGTGTTCCGAATGCATTTATAGACGAATATGTAGCCGAAGCCAATGGAGATTATGTGAAGGTGTATCTGTATTTGCTTCGCCACCAAAAAGAAAAGCTGAAGGGCAAGGAAATTGGTGAGGCCCTTTGCTTAACCGATCAGGACGTGAAAAGAGCCATCCTTTTTTGGGAGAAAAAGGGGGTTTTAAAAGAAGGAACGGCCAGAGCTTTGGAGAGGGAATTGCAGTCGGAAGAGGCGGCTCTTCTTTCCGAGGAAAAGCTGTCTCAGAAAGAGAGGCTGAGCCGTATGGATAGGACTTCTTTTTTTGATGAGAAAAAACAGGAAATGGACGGGAAAAAGCGGGAAATTGATGAGGAAGAATTTGGCGGCATCTTATTTGTAGCCAAGCATTTGATGCCTGTGGTAACCCCTTCCCATGTCCAGCTTTTTGAATATATGTATCAGTCTTTGGAAATGGATGCGGAGCTGATTGAATTTTTCTTAGACTACTGTTGCAGCCTGCAAAAGACCAACTGTCGCTATATGCAGAAGGTGGCGGTGGACTGGCACGAATTGGGCATTCGAGATGTACGGGCTGCCAGAGAGCATGTGAAGAACTTTGATATGGCGAAGGGCATGAAGCCTGGAAGCGGAGAAGGTAAATCCGGCGGAAATACATTTTCTTCGAAAGGAAAGAGCGGAAGCTCCTCCGGAGAGAAGAAGAGCAATCGTTTCCTGAACTTCAGTCAGGAAGAGGTAGACTATGATTCTTTGGCTAAGCAGAAGGCCTTAGAACGACTTGGACAGTTTCATACCGCTAAGTAGAGAAGAGGCAAAGCATGGCACTGAGTAACGGACAGGTTCAGGAGATACAAAGGATTCTTTCAGAAAGACAGCTGGAAGCCCATAGAAGATATTTGGAGAAAAGAGAAGAGATATTCCGGAAGCTTCCGGAACTGGAAGAGCTGGAGGAGAAGGTTAGAACCTTCTCTTTATCCGTTGCCGGAGAAATGCAGCAGGGCAATCGGGAAGGACTTCTTCGATTAAAGGAAGAAATCGGAAAGCTTCATCAGGAAAAGGAAGCGCTTTTGAAAACTGCGGGCTATAGGATAGAGGATTTAGAGGAAGAAGAGCATTTTTGTCCCCTTTGTCAGGATACCGGCTATGTGGACGGGAAGAAATGCCAATGCTTTTTAAAGCTGCAGGGAGAGCTTTTATACCGACAATCCCGTATGGGGGCGGTGCTGGAGCGGGAAAACTTCTCCAAGTTCCAGCTGGAGCGCTTTGACAATAAAGAAAAGCTGGGCCAATGCGGAAACAAAACCCTGCGGGAATATATTAAGGAGATTCGGGACTACCTTATAGACTACTGTGAAGAATATCCGAAAAATAACCGCAGCATCCTCTTTACCGGCAGTACCGGAACCGGAAAAACCTATTTTCTCCATTCCATAGCTAAAGCCCTTTTGGATAGGGGAGTCAGCGTTTTGTATTTTACGGCAACAGGGCTTTTTGAGTATTTTTCCAAAAGAATGCGAGAAGAAGATACGGAAGACTATATCGAAGAGGTAGATGTTATCCTGATTGACGACTTGGGAACAGAGTTTTCCAACAGCTTCACCACCTCCCGCTTTTTCGCTCTACTCAACCAACGGATATTAGACCGAAAAACCATGCTGATATCTACAAATTTGAATTTTAAAGAATTACGAGAGACCTATTCCGACAGAGTGGTGTCCCGCTTCATGTCCGACTACGAAATCATCCCCTTATATGGGAAAGATCAGAGACTGTAAGAAGAAAGAAATCAAACTTGCAGGACACTGCAAGTTTGAAACTGCTGTGCACTACCTGAGCCGCTCTCGAAATATCTATTTCGGAGACGGCACAGGTAGCGTACAGTAGAGAATGCGAAGCATTCCGCTATTCTCTGCCGGGGCGCTTATTAAAATAAGAGTAAGTTAAGGAAAGAAAAATGCGAAGCATTTTCCTTTCCGTCACCCCTCCCCAAAAATCTCTTCGACAAAAGTTTTTTCCTAAAAGCAAAAAAGAGCATAGACTTTTTCTTTGCTTTCCTGTATTTTTAATCCGTAAGTGTCTATATGTTTGGAAGGAGAATAGTCATGGCTGATTCCAGAACTTCACAGTTCATTGAGCGTATTCCGGTAGGACCTTTGGCTTTGATGCCGTTAAAGTCCATTGAGCCCCTGGGAAAGAAGGTAAACGATTACTTGGTTACCTGGAGAACCAAGAGAGAAAGTGAGCATAAGGAAACTCTTGCCTTTTCAGGGTACCAGAAATCGGATTACATTGTTCCAACAAGAATTTCCCGATTCGGAACAGGAGAGGCAAAGGGAGAAATCCTGGAGTCCGTACGAGGAGTGGACATTTACTTGATGGTGGATGTGATGAACTACTCCATGACTTATTCCATTTTCGGCCATGTGAACCACATGTCTCCGGACGACCACTATGCGGATTTAAAGAGACTGATTGCGGCAACCACAGGAAAGGCTAAGCGAATCAACGTTATTATGCCTTTTATGTATGAGTCCAGACAGCATAAGAGATCCGGAAGAGAGTCTTTAGACTGTGCAATGATGCTGCAGGAGCTTCATGAAATGGGTGTAGAGAATTTCTTAACCTTCGATGCTCACGATCCCAGAGTCATGAATGCCATTCCCAGAGACTCCTTTGACAATGTTTCCTGTACCTACCAGTTCGTTAAGGCTCTTCTGATGAACGTAAATGATTTGGACATTGATAAGGATCACATGATGATTATCTCCCCGGATGAGGGCGGAATGAATCGTGCCATTTATTATGCCAATGTCTTAGGCTTAGACATGGGTATGTTCTATAAGAGAAGAGACTACACCCAGGTGGTAAACGGACGTAATCCTATCGTGGCTCATGAGTTCTTGGGAACGGATGTGGAAGGAAAGGACGTTATCATCATTGATGATATGATTTCCTCCGGAGAGTCTTTAATCGATACAGCCAAGGCATTAAAGGACAGAAAGGCAAAGCGCGTTTATGCTTGCTGTACCTTCGGTTTATTTACCAACGGTCTTAACAAGTTCGATGAAGCCTATGCAGCCGGAATTTTGGCAGGGGTTTTGACTACAGACCTGATTTATCAGCCGGAAGAGCTGTTAAAGAGAGAATGGTATATCAATGTAAGCATGGCGAAGTACATTGCCCTTCTTATTGACAATATGAACCATGATATTTCCATTTCCTCTATCCTGGATCCGGTGGGCAGAATTACGAAGAGAGTTGCCGAGTACAAGGAAGCCAGAGCTTCCCAGACAGAACAGTTTAGCTTAGAGTTGGAAGATGATATGTAAAGAAAAGAGAGGCTTGGAAACAAGCCTTCTTTCTGTATTTCCCCAATATAGTTTTTTATTATCCCTTTTGGTGGTTTTTGTTCATAGCACCCATTTTTCCGTGGAAGAGTTGCAGAGAGTAGCAAGGCTACCCTTTTTTGAGAGCTCTTTTTTGGAAAAATGGGAGTTTTTCTTTTCGGAATTCTTAGGCCAGGTAGCGGTTCCCGGATTTTTCTTTGTCAGCGGCTATCTTTTTTTCCGGAATTTACAGAGCCTTTCCCAATGGAAAGAGAAGCTGGGAAAACGCTTTTTTTCCTATGTCCTCCCCTATCTTTTCTGGAATACCGGAATGACTGTTCTGTATCTTTTGTTCCAAAAGGCGGACTTTAGTATCCACGGAATTCTTGAGGGTATTTTTCTCTATCGGTATCAGCCGGTGTTTTGGTATTTTTTTCAGCTGATTCTGCTGACCTATGCCTGTCCATTCTTTGCCCTAGGCCTTTTTTTGCTACGAAAATGCTTTTCTTCGAAGGTGGGTAACCTGCTCTTTGGCATTTTTCCCCTCTTCTTTCTTGGCTTGGTGTATTTTCGCCTGGATATTCCCTACCTCAATGAAGATGCGGCTTTTTACTATAGCTTTGGTGCTTATTTGGCATTGCTTGGTTTTGGCTTTTCCGGGGAGGGGAAGAGTTTATCTTATGAAAATACGAAGAAGAAATCTGCATTTTCCCCGTCTCTCCTCCTGCTCTCAGCACTTCTTTGCTATAGCTATACAATCTTGGGAAAGACCATCGGGCTTTTGCTTTTGGCTACGGTTTTTTACCGTATCAGTACGGCAGTTTTCTTGCTTCTTCTTTGCCAAAGGGGCTTTTTTGCCTTTGGAAAAAAGTATGCGGACCATAATTTTTATCTGTATGCAGTGCATTATCTTTTTTTGCGACTTTGGTTTATGCTGCAAAAGCATTTTTTTCCGGAAGCGGGAGAGGCTTTGCTCTTTTGCTTTTATAGTTTGAGCCCAATTTACTGTCTGCTTTTATCCCAAGCTACAGCTTATCTTCTTCAAAAGTATGCGAATCCTTTATGGAGATTTTTAAATGGAGGAAGAGCTTAGTAGTATTTCGAGAGCCGAAATATTTAAAGAATAGAGCTGTTATGGCTCTATAGGAAAGGGATGCTTTGGATCTATAGGAAAAAGAAGCTTTTAGAATTTTTTATGAAATAGCAAAAATCCTTTAACTTGACGAACCATCCTATTCGGACTAAACTGATACTGTTGCTAGGGGCGCTGTATGCTGAGAGGTGAAAACCAACCCTTTAACCTGACCTGGATAATGCCAGCGTAGGGAAGCTATAGTGAGCCCTCCATTGTCCTTTGGACAGCATAGGAGGATTTTTTTATGCATAATAATACTAAGAAGATTGCTTTGTCCGGAGTTTGCGTAGCTATGTCTTTGGTACTGGGAATGATTAATCTTTTTTCATTGCCTATGGGAGGATCTGTTACCGCCTGCTCTATGCTTTTTGCCACATTGCCGGGATTTTTCTTCGGCGGCACCTACGGATTCCTGTCCGGTTTGGCCTATGGAGCTCTGAGCTTTATTTTGAAGCCCTATTTCTATAGTCCTGCCCAGTTTATTACGGATTATGTTTTAGCCTTTACCGCCTTAGGCTTATCCGGTTTATTTTCCCAAAAGAAACATGGCCTTTTTATCGGCTATATTGTGGCTTGTCTGGGACGCTTTTTCTTCGCCTTCTTATCCGGCGTACTGTTCTTTGCTTCTTATGCCCCGGAAGGCATGAATCCCATTTGGTATTCCTTCAGCTATAATATCAGCTATATTTCCGTGGAAATGGTTCTTACCCTTGGGGTACTTTTGGTTCCCGCGGTACACAAAGGCCTGTACCGGATGAAGGGACAGCTGCTTTCCGAAGGAGCTTATGCCCGATAGGTTACCACTTTAAACCGCAACTAAAAAGGAACTGTAAAAAATCAAAAAGATTTTCTAAGCAATATAGGTCTGAAATTGGGGCACGCTCTCGCTAGCTTCGCCACGAAGCGGATACTAAGCGAAAAACTGCATTTCTCTTGTTTTTCGCAAGTACCGTCGGGCTTAGACTACCCTGCATTCAGACCTATATTGCCGAAAATCTTTTATATTTTGATTTTTTTCAGTTCCTTTTTTTTAATCTAAATCGGTAACCTTCGGGGATTGAAGCTCTACGCTGTCCAGTCCCTCATCCAAGGTAATCACACCGCTGGCATTGACAGACCACTTATTGCCGTTTCCATCACGGTATTTGGTCTTATTCTTCATGACTTTGCCGGATTCGTTCACCACGTAGCTTCTGTTCTGTCCGGGAAGGGTGACCTTCTGATAACGGGAGCCCTGGTCCGCCTTTTGGAGACGGCCGTTAAAATACAGGTAATCCTGCTTGATGCCGGTGACCCCTCGACCGTTTTGATCGAAGAAACAGGTGATGTTGTTTCCGTCTCCGTCCACCAGATTCATTCTTCCGGTTTTCACGGAACAGTCAGCCTTGTTGGCTCCGCAATAGTAGTAGCCTTCCGGTGCATTGGAAGCGGTGCGTCCCTTCTGGACGCCGTAAACCGGATTGCCCTTTTCGTTGAAAAGGTAGCGCTTATCGTTGATTCTCTGGACTTCGTACACTCCTTCGTTACCGGCTGCGGGATGGCCGTTATTTTTAAAATAGAACCATTCCACATCTCCGGTGGAAAGCTTACTGCTGTTTCCTTCAGGACCTACGGTGGAGTACCAGGTACCGCTTAAACGCTGTCCCATCTTGAATTTATTATCGTTTTTCTCTGCGAAAAATACATAGCCTGCAATTTCCGGATTGGCATCATTTACCTCTGCCCAACCGGTAACCATGATACCGTTTTCATCGAAACCGTAGGAGGCATTGTCCAAGGTTTTTACCGCAACATGACCATCCTTGGAACGAAGCTTTTCTCCGGTGCTTTGATTAAAATAGAACCAGTAGTTTCCATTATTTCCCTTTCGGTTTTCGTCAGCGGTAACGCCGGAGGGAAGGGGAAGCTGTTTCCAGCCGGTAATCATCTTTCCGGTGCCGGGGTCGCAGTAATAATTATCATCATTTACCCAACCGGTCTGCATAATGCCGTTTCCGTCAAAATAGTAGAAGGCATCCTGCAATTTCAGCCAGCCGTCCTGCTTCAGGCTTCCGTCTCCTGTGGCATAGTACCAAAGTGTCTGGCCATTCTGATTGATTTTAATCCAGGAGTTTTGCACCACGGAACCGTTATCATTTTGATAAACCTGCTGTCCTCTGCTGTTTACATTCCAGCCTGCTGCAAAAGCGGTGCCGGAAAAAAGGCTGATTCCTGCAAGCACCAGGAAGGGTAGGGTTCTCTTCTTCATTTTGTCCTCCAAATCTCTATAGGCAATCCTTAAAGGATGGTAAAAATATATTATTTCAGCTTCTCTTTATAATACTATCCTTTTCCCATAGGAAAAACAACGAATTTTTCCTAACGAAAAGGACAAAAAGCTTACGGTTTAAGAACGTTCTTCCCCTTGAAACCATCTGGCGGAACAACCGCAGGGCAGTACCTGATTGCTTTCTGCAATGGGCAGGCCCACTTCCTGAGAATCCACGATGCCGCCACGGCTTTTTTGAATCAAATCCTTCAGCATATAGGCCATAACCCCCGGCTGTAATCCGGTGGTGTAGGAATTTAAGAGGAAAAAGAGGGCGTCTTTTTTCAAAATCTTTTCGCTCAGCTGTAAAAAGGGATAGATGCTGTCTTCGATTTTCCAGATTTCTCCCTTGGGACCTCTGCCGTAGGAAGGGGGATCCATGATGATGCCATCGTACTGATTGCCTCTTCGGATTTCCCGCTCCACAAATTTCACACAGTCATCCACCAGATAGCGGATGGGGGCGGAAGCAAGACCGGAAAGCTCGGCATTTTCCTTGGCCCATTGCACCATGCCTTTGGAGGCATCCACATGGGTCAGCTCCGCACCGGCCTTTGCTGCGGCCAAGGTAGCGCCTCCGGTATAGGCAAAAAGATTTAAAATCTTGATGGGTGTTTTATCTCCCTTTTCCAGCCTTCTCTTTTTTTCTTCCGCAATCTTTTCGGAAAACCAATCCCAGTTGGCTGCCTGCTCCGGAAAAAGTCCGGTGTGCTTAAAAGCAAAGGGCTTTAAATGGAAGGCAAGGCTCTGCTCCGGATTTCCGTTCAGCCCATAGGAAATCTTCCACTGCTTGGGCAGGTCGAAAAATTCCCAGTCTCCTCCCCCGGCCTTGGAACGGTGGTAGTGGCCGTTACATTTTTTCCATAGAGGATTTTTCTTCGGATTTTGCCAAATGACCTGGGGGTCCGGTCTACGCAAAATATACTTTCCCCAACGCTCTAATTTTTCTCCGGAAGAGCTGTCCAAAACGGCATAATCCACCCAATTCTTTGCTAGAAACATTTTTCCTCCTTAAAAGCCCGACAAACTGGCATTTATCCTAGCATTCTTTTAGGAAAATGACAAGAAATGCGGGAAAAAGAAAAGAATCCCAAGGCCGCCCTTTTCGGATAGAAAATTTATGTTAAAATAGGGGACGGTACAGACCGGATAGGGAAAATTCCCGAGGAGGAAGCTTGATTATCGAAGAAACAAAAGACTACCTTGTGTTTTATAAGGAAGCAGGACTGGATAGCGAAAAGGATGCTCCAAAGGACTGCCTTCCCGTTCATCGCCTGGATAAGGTGGCTTCCGGTCTTTTATTGTATGGGAAAAATAAGGAGGCTGCGGCGGCTCTGTCCAAGCAGCTGACAGAGAAAAAAATCAAAAAACGTTATCATATCGTGGTACCCAAGGGAGAAGAGGGAAAAGCTTTACCGGAGGAGGGATGCTTTCAGGACTATCTCTATAAGGACAACAAAAAACAGAAGTGTTTTCCGGTGAAAAGCCTTAGAAAGGGCGTAAAGGAAGCGATTCTCCGCTATAAGATTTTGGAGGAAAATGGGGAGTGGATGCTTCTGGATGTGGAGCTGGAAACCGGACGCTTTCATCAAATCCGTGCCCAGTTTGCAAGTCGGGGTTTTCCTCTTTACGGAGACGGAAAATACGGTTCCCGGCAGAAAGGGACAGTGGGTTTACACTGCTATCAACTCTCTTTTTTGGATTTAAAAACGGGAGAGGAAAGAGGGTATGAGATAAAAAATCCTGAGGGAGAGCCCTGGAGTATTTTTGAAAATGTTATGGCGTCTAAAAGCTAATACTATAAGAAAAACCAACACAGAGACATTCCCTGAAATACAAAAGCTATGAAGGGGAAAACGAAAAGAAATTAGCTAAGAAAAAAATAGCTAAGAAAAGAAAATAGCTAAGAAGAGAAAAATAGAAAAGAAGAGAAAAACAGAAAAGAAGAGAAAAAGAAAGTAGGAGTCATGCAAAACGGAGATATGCCATTAAAGAAGAAAAAGAAGCCGGCGGCTTCCCGAAGAAATCCGGGGGAAGAACAGAGGAAGGAGGCAGTAGAGCAGAGGGATACCGAGTCACGGAAGGAAATCGGCTTGGGGAAGGATGGGAAGTCAAGCTCCATCGATTATCGTTTCACTCCTTGTCTGGAAAGCTTTCGTTGTGCCCACTGCGGAAAGGAAATTCATCCTGAGGGAGCAGGTTCTCAGCATAGAAATCATTGTCCCCACTGCCTGTACAGTCTCCATGTGGATGAGGAGCCGGGAGATCGGAAAGCCGGCTGTCGTGGGCAAATGGAGCCCATCGGCGTAATCTCCAAGGGAGACGGGGATTGGAGCATTCTACACCTTTGTAAGTCCTGCGGAAAGCTCTCTTTAAACCGGGCTTTGGCGGATGATAACCCTCTGCTTTTGATGCAGCTTGCGGTGAAGCCCTTGTCTTCTCCCCCCTTTCCCATGTCCTTCCTGTCTCACTTTTTGGAAGAAAAGGGAAAGTAGGGCAAATGTCGGTAAAGCGTAGCATAGAGCAAGGAAGTAAAGAGAAGTAGCATAAAGAGAAGTGTAGTAAAGAGTAGTGCAGTAAAGAGTAGTGCAGTAAAGAGTAGTAGCATAAAGAGTAGTATAGTAAAGCGTGGTATAGCCCAAAGCGGTATAGCGAGATGAGGCTTAAAGTAGAATAGGAGTAGTATGAAAAAGAATCTTTTGGTGGCCCAGTCCGGCGGACCTACTGCGGTAATCAATGCCAGTCTTTCCGGGGTAATCTGGAAGGCTATGCAGGAGGAAAAGATCGATAAAATCTATGGGGCACAGCATGGCATTGCCGGCGTGTTTTCAGAGGAATTTGTGGAGCTGAAAGCCTGCGCTGAAAAGCAGATGGAAGAGCATTTTCCGAAAAAAGAGGAAGAGAGCATTCTTCTTTCTCCCTTTGGAGACTTTCTCTTGGGAAAAGGAAGCACAAGGCAGGAGGCGGCGTATTTTTCCAGACTGGCCCAGACCCCTGCGGCGGCACTGGGCTCCTGCCGCTTAAAACTGAAAAATCCACAGGAAGACCCAAGAGAGTTTCAGGAGCTCTTATCCGTTTTTAAGGCGTGGAATATAGGCTATTTTCTCTATATCGGGGGAAATGATTCCATGGATACCGCCTGGAAGCTGTCCGCCTACTGCAAGGAACAGGGGGAGGACATCGTGGTGGTGGGGGTACCCAAAACCATAGATAACGACTTGGAAGGAATCGACCATTGTCCGGGCTTCGGTTCCTCCGCCAAGTATATTGCAGCCTCTCTTTTGGAGCTGGAGCGGGAGTGTCTGGTATATGACACCAAATATGTGATGATTGTGGAAATGATGGGAAGAAATGCAGGCTGGCTTACCGCCGCTGCGGCTCTTTCCGCAGAAAAAGGCAGTATTCCCTACCTCATTTATCTGGAGGAGCAGAGCTTTTCCAAAGAACAGTTCCGAAAGGATGTGGAAAAGGCTCTGGAAAAGTCTGACCAGGTAATGGTGGCGGTTTCGGAGGGCATTAAGGACAGTAACGGAAAATTCCTCTATACCTACGGTCGGGAGGAAGGGAACAAAGATGCCTTTGGACACAGCATTGCCGGAGGAGCAGGAGCGGTGTTGGAGCAGATGATTTTAGAAAAAATGTCGGTGAAAACCAGAAGCATTGAGTTTAATCTATTACAGCGCTGTGCCGGACATTTGCTTTCGAAAACCGATGTGGAAGAGTCCTTCTTACTGGGAGCACAGGCTGTGGAGTTGGCTGTTTTGGGAGAAAACGGGAAAATGTCTTCTCTTCGGAGAAAGCCATCCGGAGAGAACTCTTTTGTAGAGCCATCCGGAGAGAACTCTTTTGTAGAGCCATCCGGAGAGAACTCTTTTGAAAAGTCTTCCGGAAAGAAGGATTCGGAGAATTCCAATGCCGGGGAATCCGGCAAAGCGGTAAACGGATATGCTGTAGAATATTCTGCAGTTCCTCTTTCTGCAGTGGCCAATCGGGAGAAGAAGATTCCTTTATCTTGGATTGGAAGGGACGGACACAGTCTGGAAGAGGAGGCCTTGGCCTATCTTCGTCCCCTAATTCAGGGAGAATACAGCTGTGATTTCGTAGACGGCCTTCCCCAATATATTTCTTTTTTTGAGAAGTCCGGAAAATAAATTGCCTCGGGAGGTATGAGATGGATATTAGAAAAGCTTATGTAGCCAATAAAAATCGTTATGATAGCATGGAATATCGAAAGGCGGGGGAATCCGGTTTGTATCTTCCGGCGATTTCTCTGGGGCTTTGGCATAACTTCGGGGAACGGAATTCTCAGGAGCAGATGCAGGATATTCTTAGGGAGGCCTTCGACTTAGGCATCACCCATTTTGATTTAGCCAACAATTACGGTCCCCCCTACGGAGAGGCGGAGCGAAATTTCGGGATTCTGTACCAAAGAGATTTTCGCCCTTATCGGGAGGAGCTCTTAATCAGTACCAAGGCGGGCTATGATATGTGGGAAGGACCCTATGGAAATGGTGGCTCCCGAAAGTATTTGCTGACAAGCTGTGATGCTTCCTTAAAGCGTATGAAGCTGGATTATGTGGATATTTTCTACCACCATCGCATGGATCCGGATACCCCTTTGATGGAAACTATGTTGGCATTGCTGCAGATTGTGCAGTCCGGCAAGGCCATTTATGCGGGAATCTCCAACTATGACGGAGACAGCATGAAGAAGGCTGTGGAGATTGCGAAGGAAATACGGCTTCCCTTGGTAATTAACCAAAACCGTTATTCCATCTTGGATAGAAAGGTGGAGGAAAATGGCTTAAAGGCTGCCGCTAAAGAAGAAGGCATGGGGCTTATTTGCTTCAGTCCCTTGGCCCAGGGGCTCCTTTCCAATCGCTATGTGGAGGGCATTCCCGAGGATTCCCGTATGATGAAGGATGGAAGATATTTGCATAGAGAAGACTTTACCGAGGAAAAACGGCAGATGCTTGCAAAGCTTTTAAAGATTGCCGGGGAAAGAGGACAGAGTCTTTCGGAAATGGCATTATCCTGGGTGTTGCGGGACAAGTCCACCACCTCCGTTTTGGTGGGAGTCAGCAAGAAGGAACAGCTTTGGGAAAATGTGAAAGCGCTGGAAAACACCTGCTTTACGGCGGAAGAGGAAGAGGCTATTCGGATGGCTACAGCTCTGTAATCGGAGAAAATCGGGAGAAAAAGGGCACGAAAAACGAAAAAATTGTGCAGTTCGAAGAAGAAAAGAGAGAAAGCTGGACTTTCCTCTTTTTTTTTATTAGAATTTAAAGTTCAGGAGAAGAAACGAAGGAACGGCGAAAAACTCAGGGTTGTTTTGAAAAAATATTGATTTTCTGGAAATAAGGAGAATAAAAATGCCCAAACGGGGAAAGGTCCTCCACAAAGAGGACAGAAAAAATAGTGTCGGTCGCCTGCTTTTCGTAATACTGGCAGTGATTTTACAAATTATATGGTTTTGGTTCTTTCTGTACTATTTGACGGAAAGTTACCTTTGGGCGTCCATTTTTGCCAGAGTCGTTTCTATTGTCATGGTTTTGGGGGTATTTGCCAAGCGAACCAATGCCTCTATTAAGATGACCTGGATTTTTATGATTATGGCTTTTCCGATTTTGGGAATGCTCTTGTATTTTTTGGTATACGGCTCAGGCTTTACAAAAACCATGCGGAAGAGAATCGAAGCGGCGGATGCCATGCTCTTCCCTTATCTGGATCAGTCTCATTTGATTTCGGATCAGCTGAAAAAGGAAAACAAATCCGTGGGAAATCAGTTTGCTTATCTGGAGCGAGGCGGAAAGTTTCCGGTGTATCGCAACACGGAGCTTGTATTTTATAAGGAAGCTTCTTTGGGCTTGGAGGCTCAGTTGGAAGCTCTTTCCCAGGCAAAGAAGTTTATTTTCATGGAATACCATGCCATAGAGGACCGGCAGTCCTTTGGAGAAATCAAGGAGATTCTTCGCAAGAAAGCGGAGGAAGGAGTGGAGGTTCGCCTCTTCTATGATGATGTAGGCTCCATCGGCTTCATTGATCCGAAGTTTGTGCAGGAACTGGAAGAGTGGGGCATTCAGTGTCGTATCTTTAACCCCATTGTCCCCATGGTGAATCTTTTCATGAATAACCGAGACCATAGAAAGATTACCGTTGTGGACGGCCAGATAGGTTTTACCGGAGGCTATAATCTGGCGGATGAATATTTTAATATTCATTCTCCCTACGGCTATTGGAAGGATACGGGCATTCGACTGCGGGGAGAGGCGGTAGGTACTTTAACCCTGCTTTTCCTGGAGATGTGGCATGCCATGGACGATAGTCCTGTGCGGGGACTTTACAATTATTTGCCGAGACACTGGGATCGTTATACCGGTCAGGGCTATTGCGCGCCCTATGCCTATGCGCCCACTGACGGCCTTCCCTTGGGGGAGGACGTCTATCTGAATATGATTCAGTCCGCCACGGAAAGCATTTACATAACAACTCCCTATCTGATTATTACCGATGAGATGAGCAGGGCTTTGTGTCTTGCGGCAAAGCGAGGGGTAGATGTGCGGATTGTCCTTCCGGGAATTCCGGACAAGGCCTTTGTTTATGCCATCAGCCGGTCTTACTATCCTCGACTCCTACGGGCAGGAGTCAGAATTTATGAATATACTCCGGGCTTTATGCATTCCAAGCAGATTTTGGTGGATCATGTGATGGCGGCGGTGGGAACCTTTAATTTGGATTATCGTTCCTTCTACCATCATTTTGAAAATGGAGTTCTGCTGTACGAAAGTCCCTGTATCTTCGATATTGCGGACGATTTTCATGAGCTTTTCCGTACTTCTACGGAAGTCAGTCCGGATAAGGGACATAATCGTAGCCTTTTCACCAGAATGAAACAGGGGGCTTTGAGACTGATTGCGCCCTTACTATGATTTTAGAATGCAAGCTTTCAGACTACTCCCTTAAAAATTTAATATATTTTAAAAGATTTATTTCCATAAATATGTTAAAATAAGTCTGTTCAATCGACAATTGAAGACAAAGGGAGGAAACAGAATGAAAAATTGTCCGAATTGTGGACAGGAAGTCCAAGACGAGGAGAAGTTTTGTGAGCACTGCGGAGAAAAGCTGGAAGGCGCAGAAACTGTAAGCGCTGAGGCGAGTGCTACCGGTGCTGAGGCAAGCGCTGCAGCAGAAAGTAGTGAGGCTGGAGCGGCTGCTGAAAATGCAGTAAGTGCTGCAACAGCTACAGAAGCGGCTCCTGCTGAGCCCCAGGCAAGCTATTCCTATGCACAGACTATAGAGGAGGCTCCTGCGGGAAAGAAGGGCATGAAGCTTTTAATCCCTGTTGTTGCCGTAATTATTCTTCTTTGCGCAGGCTTTTTTGCCTTTGGAAAGAAGTTATTTTCCGGTGGTTTAGCTTTAAGCACAGAGCAGAAGTTTCTTCATTATCAGGAGAAGTATCTCCAGGATAAGTTGGATGCCATGGTGGCTTTAGGCTTTATTAACGAGGATTTAAAGCAGTCTTCCGATATGACCCTTACCGGAGAAATTGAAGGCAGTGACGAAATGAATAAGTATCTGAAGGATTCTCAGATCCAGTTAAAGTATGACATGGATGCGGAGAAGAATTCCTTCATCATGAATTTAAGTGCCAAGATCATGGGTACAGATTTACTGGAAGGCTTTGCGGATTATCGTGACGGCAAGATCGGTTTTGCGATTCCTGTAGCGGACGAGCATTACTATCGGGGAGACTTAAAGACCATTATGAAGAATCTCACCGAGCAGGATATTGTGGCTCCGGATTTAAAGAAGTCTGCAGAGAACAGAAAGCGTCTGGCGGAAATTTCCAAGAAGTACGGAGATCTCCTTGTCGGCAGCATGAATAAGGATAACTTAACGGTAGAAAAGAAGGAATTCGACTTAGAGAATCTGAAGGAGAAGTATACCGGAGAGGTTTATGTATTTAAGCCCACAGAGGAAGATTTAAAGAATTTCTACGAGAAGCTGGCAGATACGGTAGAAAAGGACAGCGATTTAGAGTCTCTTTTAGAGGATGTTTATGCTACCAGCACCTGGGACAGCGCTTTAGGCATGGGAGATGCAGAAACTCCAAAGGATCAGCTTAGTGAGCTGGCAAAGGAGATTCGTGATAATGCTGCGGATACCGCTAAGGAGATGGCGGACAATGAATTCCAGTGGCAGATTGCGGTTGTTGACGGAGATTTAAGACAGGTTCTGCTTTCCACAAAGGACGATTCCTTCTCTCTGGAGATTGCCAAGAAGGGCAAGGAAGTTACCGAGCAGATCAATGTTGTAAGCTCCAGCTCCGAGAATATGTACGTAAAGAACAGCTACAGCTTAAAGGATAAGATGCTGGAGGGAAGCATTTCCGGCGGAAACGGTGTTCTGGATGTTAAGGCTTTGGAGTATAAGATTGATACCACTAAGCATTCCGCTTTAATGCCATACGGAACCTATATTGTAGAAGATCCTACAGGAATGGGAGCAAAGCTGACCCTTACTGTTGCTGACGGAGAGAAGGGCAGCAGCGATCACGAGATTGTGGTAGAAGGCTTACAGAACTACTATATGCCCTTTAGCAGTGCGAAGATTAACCTGAACACTACAAAGACCGGTACAGCTACCCTTCCGAAGGAAGCGGAAGTGGATATTTCCAACTACAGCCAGGAGGATTTTGATAAGCTGAGCGAGACCATTGGAAATGGCTTGGCGAAGGTTGCAGCTACTTTACAGGGAGAACTTGCAGGATGATGAATGAGAGCCTTTGTGTCGTAAACAACTTAGGCCTTCGGTATCATAGAGGAGAGAGCGTCATATTACAGGGGCTCTCTCTTTCCCTATTCAAAGGAGAAATCATAGGGATTCGAGGAGAAAACGGTGCCGGAAAAAGCAGCCTTTTAAAGGCAATTGCCGGTCTGCTTCCCTATCAGGAGGGAGAAATCCGGATGCCTAAGGAGGTTCGAAATGGCCTTTCCTATCTGCCCCAGGACCTGTCCCTCTATGACAGTCTGACGGCTTTGGAAAATTTGATTTTTTACGGAAAAATTCAGGGAATACCGGGGAGGCTTTTAAAAACCAGAGGGAACTGGCTTCTGGCGGAGCTGGGACTTTCTCAAAAAAGCCGAGAAAAGCTGTCCGCCCTGTCCGGGGGAATGAAGCGCCGGGTGCATTTGGCATCGGCTCTCATGCTTCGTCCAAGCATTTTGCTTTTGGATGAGCCCACCGTGGGCTGTGATGAGGAATCCTATCACAGGATTCGAGATCTCCTTTTGAAAATGAAGCAGCAGGGCACAGGAATGCTGCTTATCAGCCACGGAAGAGGAGAGCTGGAGGATCTGGCGGATAGGATTTTGACTCTGGAACAGGGAAAGCTCTCATAGAGAAACTAAATTTCTTAAGCTATTAAGGAAATACTTTGTGCTTAAAGAGAAATAGCGGAAGATTATAAAAGATATAGGTGAAGAGCAAAAGAAGTAAGGGAGAGAAGAAGCATGAAAGGATTTTTTGCGGCCATTTGGAAAGACGGAAAGTTATTTCTCCGAAAAGGAGGACTATTTATCTTGCTCTTTCCTCTGCTCCTGTTTCCCCTTTTTGCCTTTTTCTTTCAAGGACAAAGCAGTCAAATGCAGGCCTTTCCGGTGATGGTAATTGATGAAGATCAAACCATTATGTCTAAAACCCTGATTCGGGAAATGGAGAAGGTGGAGCTGTTTTCTACCGTTATCAAGGAAGAGGGAGAAATCGGACAGGAAGGCAGGGAAAAGGCCTTCCAAGAGGGAGTAGTAGGCATTTTACGGATTCCCAAGGATTTCTTTTATACCGCCTATCGCTTTGAGGGAGAACCGGTGGATTTAAGCTTAAATGCCAATCGCCCTACGGAAAGCCTCCTGTTTCAAAGCATTTTCACCTCCATTATGGAAATTATGGAGAAGGAACAGGAAATCAGTAAAGGGGTTTTTCATGCCCTGTATGGAGAAAACCTGTCCAAACAAGAGGAAGAAAGCCTCTATGAGCATGCTTCGGAAAGATTGCTTACGGCTGTTTTAAAGCGACAGCTTGTCTTTGACGAGGAGGGGCAGAGCAGTCAAGTGGAGAAGGCTCTTTCCCTTCGCATCTTTTCCTTTATTTTTTTCTTCCTTTTGGCCTTTTGTGCTATGTCTTCCGTTTTTTCGGTGCCGGAAGAGGAAAAGAAGGGCATTCCCCAACGATTTGCCCTGATGGGAGGAAGAGGCTTTTTCCTTTCTAAGCTCTTCTTTTTATTTCTTTCCGCCCTGCCCCTTTTGCTCCTCTGCTTATTTGCTCTGCAAAAATCCTTAGACCTTCCTATGGAACAACTGATACCGATTGCTTTCATCCTCTGTGTTGAGCTTTTAAGTTTCTTCTTTTTCTTCTACCAATTGTTCCGAATTATGGGAGAGGAAAGTACCGCAAAATTACTGTCCTTTTCCCTACTATTTTTGGGAATTCTTTATACCGGAAAGCTGTTCGGAGAGAGCAATGCACCGGAGTTTGTGAAGCGTCTTTCTCCCATTACCGTGAATCGAATGGTCTTGGAGGGTGTCCGGAGAGGGCTTTCCTTCTCTACCTTACTGTCTACCGCCCTGCCCCTGCTTTGCTGGGATGCGCTGGCCCTTGCCTTAGAAATATTTTCAGGAATACTTTCTAAGCTTAAAACGTTTTCTAAGCGAAAAACATTTTCCCGAAATCTTCAGAGAGAATCCAAGAGACAAGACGGACAAGACGGTCAAGATGGACAATACGGACAAGATAGACCGGTCGGACTAGATAGACAAGACGAACAATATGGACAATATAGACACGGCGGACAAGACAAATCATACGAAAAGTCTGCCCTTCCTTTTCCCTGCTCTCTGCTTTCTCTTCGTTTTTCCCTCCTCTTAGGGGGCGGCAGGGGATTCCTTTTGCTTGTGCTTTTCCTTCTTTCTCTTTTTGCCTATTCCCGGGTCGGAGGGAAAGAGAAGCTTTCTCTTATGCTGGTTCGGGAAGATCAGGGCACCTGGAGTGAAGAATTGATTCAGGAGTTACAACAGGAAAAAGGACTTCAAGTGGAAGTCGTGGAAAATCAGGAAGCGGAAAAGGCTCTTTTGGAGGGCAGTGTAGAGGGGGTACTTTGGATTAAAGAGGGCTTTACCGGAGATACGGAGGGAAGAGGAAGCTTACATTACGAAAGCAGTGCGGATTCGCTGGCGGAAATGGGGATTCGGGAAATTGTAGCCGCGCTCAGCAGCACCCTTCGCATGGAGAAGGGCGCTCTTGCCTATGGGGAAAGCCTTTTAGGAAGAAGCCTTAACGAAACGGAAAAAGAAGCTATTGAACAGTCCATTGTAAAGAGTAAGAGAACAGAGCCTTTATATCAGATTCAGGAAATGAAAGGAGAAAGAGGCAGAAGCCTGTTCCAGCCCAAGCGGGAGGCCGTATTAGGCTTTGTTTTGTACTTCTTCCTATTTTCCTTGGGAACGGCATTGGGAAGAGAAGAAGAGAAAAAGGTCTTCCAAAGAAGTAGAACCTATCCCGCCGGAAGACTACGGTATCATCTTAGCGGAATTCTTCTTTTCGGCCTTTTGAGCCTGGGATTTTTCCTTGTGCTGGAGGGCAGAACTATTTTGGGAATAGAAAAAGAAGGAGGCCTT
Source organism: Oribacterium sinus (assembly GCF_963537195.1). GTDB lineage: Bacteria > Bacillota > Clostridia > Lachnospirales > Lachnospiraceae > Oribacterium > Oribacterium sinus_A. The sequence goes on from NZ_CAUTEG010000001.1 coordinate 81,448, forward strand.
CGCCTTGCAGAACTCTACAAGGATTTGCTCCTTCCGTTACTTTGTACCCTGGGATTTTCCTTCTTCCTATACAGCTTTGCCAGAAGACTGTCCTACTCCGTTTTTGGAGCGGAAATGGCAGGAGGCCTGTCCTTAAGCCTCGGCCTGTTATTCAGCTTCCTGGGCGGAAGCTTTATAGACTTTTCCTCCATAAGCAATATCCCAAGCTTTATCCCCTACCTCTCCCCAATAGGCATTTATCAAATGGGAATGGAAGGGCAGCTCCTCCCCATGGGGATGCTGGTATTATTCAGTGTCTTACTGTTGTAAAAGGGGCTGTAAAAGTGAAGAACTGCACTCGTTATAGGAAATCACTCTGATGTAGTGTGGGTCTATAATAGGGGCAATCTGAGCCCGTCAGTACTTACTGAAAGCGAGCAAGCGAAGCTTGAAGTTAGTACTGTTACGAAGGCGAAGTTAGCGGGAGCGTGCCCCAATTATAGACCCATACTGCATTAGAGCGCATCTTTATAATAAAACAGTCCTTCAATACACAGGATTAAGCTAGCGAGAGCGTGCCCTGTTTCAGCCCTATTTCCCCTGCTCCAGCTGCCAAATCTTCCATAGCCCCTTCAGCAGCAGGTTGTCATCTACGATCATCTTATGTTTGCAATAAGGACAAATCAGGTGGGCTAGGCCTCCTGTGGCAATTACGCTACCCTCCTCCTGCAGTTCTTCCTGAAAATGCTCCACGATACCGTCTAAGGAGCCCGCGGTGCCGTAAATGATGCCTGCCCGCATAGCCTCTACCGTATCGGTGGAAATCAAGGTCTTGGCAGGTGCCACATCGATACTGGGAAGCAAAGAGGTTTCCTTGGCCAGGGCATTCATGGAGATGCCCACCCCGGGAAGAATTACACCTCCCATAAAGACGCCCTCTTTGTTCACTACCGTAATGGTGGTGGCGGTGCCCATATCGATAATAATGGCAGGGAGGGGATAGTTATTTTTTGCCCCCACGGCAGAGATAATCAAATCCGGAGCGACACCGCTGGGATCCGCCATGGCAAAGCTCATATTCATGGGACTACTGCTGTTGACCACCACACATTTTCCCTTGCAGAGAAGCTCCATAGCCTTCTGATAAGAGGTGGTGAGTTCCGGCACAACGGAGGAAAGGATGGAACCCTCCAAGCCCTGCAAATCAATCTCTAAAAGCTGACAGATTTGGGCAATATCTGCGGCATATTCATAGCTGGTTTTTCTCCGGCTACTCTCCATACGGAAAATTTTCTGAATTTCTCCCTCTTCCGTAATGGTTCCGAAAACAGTATGGGTATTCCCGCAATCGATGGCTAAAATCATTTTCTCTCCTTATACGGCAAGCTCTTGCTTTACAAAGCGAAGGTTTCGTAAGATACGGGCTAAAACGGGAACAAGCACCAGATTCACCAAGAATTCCGTGGTGAAATTGATTCCCAGAATACTGAAAAGAAGAAAGTCTACTACTTTATCCTGCCCATTGGCCCAAAGCACCAGGGTATCTTGGAAGAAGAGAAGAAGTCCCAAGATGAAAATGCCGGTATTCACCACAGGAGCGATTCCTGCGGCTAAAAATAGGGACAGAGTAGCATTCTTTTTGGCAAGACTTCTGGCCACCAGTCCGGAAAGATAGCCGGCCGCGGTACTTTTAATCATACAAAGAGCCAGGGTAATGACGGGCTTTTGGGAGAAGAGCATAAAGCCCCCCGCGTCATTTCCGGAAATTACGGAAATGCAAACCAAAAAGCCGAAGAGTCCACCCAAAAAGGCGGCACTTAGTGGACCGTAAAGGACAGCTCCCAAAATAATGGGAACCAAAGTTAAGGTTATGTTAAAGGGGCCCAGCTTAAGACTTCCCAGCAATAACTGTAGGGCCAAAACCAAAGCGGCAAGAATAGCCGTTCCAACAAGGTTTCGCACAAAATTTTGATTTTTCATGAAAGCTCCTTTCCATATAATAAAAACCGGGGAAATTATGGCATGAATAGCGAAAAATTTCAAGAAAATTAAAAGTCTCCGGGGCTATGTATTGCAATACAAGCATGGATTTTGTAAAATAAGAAAGAACTTTGTTAAATGAATTAATTATTTAATACTTTTGAGAAAGAACTATTTTTTAAGTTTTTACAGAATATTTCTAATATTTCCAAGATTGCCCCGCGAAAGATTTTCTTACAATGCGTTCTCCGCACTGGTGAAAAACAGGAGGATAGGCTATATTGGGGATAAGAGAAGAAGATATAGTGCCCAATTCTACGCTTTTTTCTGCCGGAGTTGGAAAAGAAATAGCAATTAAAGGAGAAGAAAAGCAGGAATGTTGGAAAGAATAGGACAGGAAATGGGCTTGCCCCTTTTGTTTACTGCGATTTTATTGTATTACGCCGTCAAACTGTTGGTTTTTAAAGATGTGGAGAGTATTCGTCCCAAGGGACGTCCTCCTGTACGGGATCGGGAAGCTTATAGTAAAGAGGCGGGAGTTTTGATTCTGATATTCGCAGGTATTTCTCTGTTGTCTTCCATATTGATGATTGTTCATCCTCTTTTAGGTATCGGACTGATTGTTTTGGGCACCCTGGTGATGGCTGTACGATTTAGAACCTTAGAAGAGAAATATGTTGGAGACAAACACTAATGAAAAAATATTCCGTGTTATTAGTAGATGATGAAGAGGATGTAGTGGAGGCCATAGTCCAAAAGATTGACTGGGACCGCCTCGGCTATTCTCTGGCCGGTTATGCCAAGAACGGTTTGGAAGCTTTGGAAATAGCGGAAGAAAAGCAAATCGATGTGGTATTGACCGATATCAAGATGCCCTATATGGACGGATTAACTCTTTCTCATCGTCTGAAGGAGTTGTATCCCTCTATTAAGATTATCATTTTTTCCGGCTTTGACGAGTTCGAGTATGCCAAGGAAGCCATCCGTTTGGAGGCTGAGGAATATATGTTAAAGCCTGTGGACGCGGGAGAACTGTCCAGAGTATTCCAGAAGGTGCATGAGGCTCTGGATCAGGAATTTGATGAAAAGCAAAGCATTCATCGCTTGAAAAACTATTATTTAGAGAGCCTTCCTATTTTGCAGGAAAGCTTATATACCTCTTTAATCGAGGGAACCCTGCCCCAGCAGGATCTGGAAAGCACACTGTTGGATTATCAGATTTCCCTTCCCGGAAAATATTTTGCGGTGGTTATCCTGCATAACAGCCTGAGCCTGTCTCCGGAGGGAATTAATCCTCTGTTGATTACCATGTCCATTCGAAAGCTGGCGGAGGAACGACTGCAAAAGCACTGGCGTCCTTGCTTTTTTACCTATTTGGGAAATACGCTTTTCATTGCCCAGATGGATAAGGAATCGGACAGCCTAAAGCTTACGGATGATTGTGAAATCCTCTGTCGAATGGCCAGACATATTTGTAAGGCGACGGTGACAGCCGGAATCGGAAAAACCGTATCCAATTTAATGGATCTGCCTCTTTCCTATCTTGGTGCCAGAGATGCGGTGGCATACCGAGTGCTTTACGGTAGAGGAAAAGCCATTGCCATCAGTGAAATCGGCTTAGAAGGAAAAGAAGAACATAAGGTCAATAAAGAAATCATTGATGAGGAACGGCTTTTGGATATTTATCGAAGCATCCGGATGTCCTCGGAAGAGGAGCTGGACAAATGCATTGACCTCTATATCGAGAACAGTCGTTTGGATTCGCCTTCTTTGCAGGAATACCATTTCTTCTTAATGGATTTGGTGACCAATATGCATAAGTTCCTTTTGGCCAATCAGGTGGATACCGGATTGATTTTTCCGAAGGAAGAGGATGTGTACCAGAAGGTACAACAGTTCAGTCTGGCAGAACTTTCTCAGTGGATGAAGGAGATTTGCAAGAAAATGCAGATTATCATTCAGGAGATGCGAAGCGATAAGACCAAGTCCTTTGTTAAGAAGGCGGTGGAGCATGTGCACAGCCATTACATGGATAAGGACTTGACGGTGGAGGCTCTTTCTCAGGAGCTCCATGTATCGGCTGCTTATTTTTCCACAGTCTTTAAACGGGAAACCGGAAAAAGCTTTATCAACTACCTTACGGATTATCGTATGGAAAAGGCTCTCCGCCTTTTGATGGAAGAGGAGGAGAAGACCTATATTATTGCCGAGGCGGTAGGGTACTCGGATCCGAATTACTTCAGCTATGCCTTTAAGAAGAAGTTCGGGATGTCTCCGTCAAAATATAAATCCAACAGTAAGGGGAAAGAAGGACTGTAGAATCCTTCTAAGTATAGGGGAGGTGGATTTCCTTGGAGAAAAAACGTCTCAAAAAAAATCTATTGTCTGATGTTTTTTTGCAAAAGGGAGTCTCCGTCCCCTTTTCTATTACTTCACCCCTTCGTTCCTTTCATAATATGCTCTTAATGAGCTTTATGATTTTCTCCATCTTTCTGATTCTTTTTCTGTCTATCGTACTTTATACGCAGTTTTCTATACGTTTCCGTATTAATCAGGAGAATCAATCGGAGCAGCTTTTAAAGCAGGGAAGTATTCAATTGGAGGAATACCTTCTTAGCATGCGCAGAATTTCCGATGCCCTTTATTACAATGTGGTTAAGGGCACGGATGTGGATTATACCAAGCTGAATCAGGAAATGAATCTTCTGTATGAAGCCCATAGGGACAGTCTGGTTTCCGTTGCCCTTTTTTCCGCCCAGGGAAAATACATTGCGGCGGTACCCATTTCCGCAGAGAAGAAAAATCGAAAGGTAACGGAACAGGATTGGTATCGGGAAGCGGTACAGCAGGTGGAAAACCTGCATTTTTCTCTGCCCCATGTGCAGAACCTTTTTGACGACCCTTCCTACCGTACCCGCTGGGTCATTTCTTTGAGTCGGGTGGTGGAACTTAACTTTGACGGCAGAAGCGACAGCGGTGTGCTTCTGGTAGACATGGATTACAACATGATTGAGCGAATGATGGAAAAGCTGAATCAGGTTAACGGAAAACGGTATTTTTATCTTTGCGATAAGAGGGGAAAACTGATTTATCATCCCAAGATTCGAGAAATCTACCGAGGCCACGCCAAGGAGGATACGGAGCTTGCCGTTGCTCAGGAGGACGGTATCCATCGTCTGAAAAGTGACGGGAAGGAAAAAACCATTGTAGTGGACACCATCGGTTATACCGGTTGGAAGCTGGTGTCCGTTTTGGAAGAAGGAAGCAATGTTTTTGCTACCGGAGGAATGCTATATTACGTTTTCATTGTCATTTCCGTAACCCTCCTGATTGCCCTTGTCATGAATCAGGTCATTTCTCTGAGGCTTTCCTATCCCATCCGTAAGTTAAATGAAGATTTAGGCAATATGGGAGTGAAGCGCCCCACCATGGAGGAAATTTCCTCCTATGGAAGTACGGAAATTGTCCATCTGGGAGAAAGCCTTTTGCAATCCCTGCAAAGAATCGATGAACTGACGGAAGAGAGAATCCGGCAGCAGGAGGAAAAAAGACAGAGTGAGATGGATGCTTTGCAATCCCAGATTAACCCCCATTTTCTCTACAATACCTTGGAATCCGTGGTGTGGATGATTGAAAGCGGAAAACGGGAAGATGCGGTGTTTATGGTGACTCAGCTGGCCAGCTTTTTCCGAATTTCCCTCTCCGCAGGAAAGAACATTATCCCTCTTTCCCAGGAGATTCAGCATGCGAAAAACTACATGAATATTCAAAAAATCCGTTTTAAGAATAAGTTTACGGTGGATTTTGATGTGGAGGAAGAGGTGCTGTCCTGCCTTACCGTAAAACTGATTTTACAGCCAATCCTGGAAAATGCCATCTACCACGGCATGGAGGGAATGGATGAGGATGGAGAAATCCTGGTTAGCGGAAGAATTCTGGAAGAAGAGGACGGTAGACGTTCCGTATTGCTTTCCGTGAAGGACAACGGCTTCGGTATGACGGAGGATAAGGCCAGAGCCCTGCTGGAAAAGACGGAAAGCGATTATTCCAGCTTCTCCAGTCAGAAAAAGCGAGGCTCCGGTGTAGGAGTGATTAATGTGCATCGCCGCATCCAGCTTCGTTTCGGTTCTATTTACGGTCTGAGAGTGATTAGCGCCCCGGATGAGGGAACGGATGTGCAGGTGCTTTTACCGGCTATTTCCTTTACAGAAGAAAACCAAAAGAGTCTGGAGCATGGAAACATGCACCATAGCACAGAACATTTTCATAGCGGCGCACAAGAGGGGGAGAAGGCATGAAAGAAAACAGCATATTTACCACCGGCCTTTTTGTGGTAGCCCTGCTTCTCCTGTTTTTGTCCGTGGGAAGGCTTTTAGGGGATAATGATCCGGAGCGTTTTAAGATTTCCGTAGTGGTGGACCATAGCAATTCCGATGTATGGTCCGGCTTTAAAATGGGACTCACCGCCGCAGGACGAGCCTACAACATGGAATACAACTTTGTTTCCACCGATCGCCTGGTTTCCATTCAGCAGGAAAATATCAGTATGCAAAGGGAGATTCAAAGCGGAGCGGACGGTATTATCGCGGAGCTAAGAGCTACGGAGGGAACAGGAAGCCTTTTAAATGCATTGGGAAAAAATGCGGAGATTATGCTGGTGGATTCCGAGAAGGAAATGACGGAACCCGGCTTAAACATTTCTTCTATCAATGTGGAAGAGGAAGTACTGGGGAAGGCCCTGGCGGAACAGGTTTTACATTCCACACTGCACAAGGAGAAAAAACGCATCGGTATTCTGGCAGGAAACCAGAATAAGGGCAATATGCAAAGAAGACTGCATAGCCTTATTTCGGTATTGGAGGCCGGGGGACAGGAAATCGCCTGGGTGCTTCCGGATACGGGAAAAATCCAGGAGGATATGGTAAAGGCCAATCATAAGAGAAGTGTGGATTTGATTGTGGCTTTGGAAAATGACAGTCTGGAAATGGCATCCCGCTATTTAAAGGAAACCGGCAGACGTTACGTGGAGCTTTACGGCGTGGGAAATTCCCGGGAAGTGGTTTATGCCTTGGATACGGGAATTATCCGTTGTCTGGCTGTGATTGATCAATACACCATGGCCTATTATGCTATGGAGGACCTGTGGTATAAGCTTTCTAAAAAGCGAAATACAACAGAGGATAGGGTAGTGAATTTTTATATGGTTACCGGGGAAAATATGTACAGTGAGGAAATAGAACGAATTCTCTTCCCCACCGGGGACTAAAAGAAATATCCAAGGAAATATCCAAGGGAATATCTGAAGAAATATCCAAGGAAATATCTAAAGCGGCAAGGCATAAAAATGGAGAAGGAGTGCCCCTGAAGGAAAACTTTCTGTAGGGGTAGAAGAAAAGCATGAAATTGGCGGACAAAGCGGATTACAGCAGGAAAGAAAAAGAACAGTTGACAATCTTGGGAAGATTTCAAGGGAACAGCTTAAGGAAAGGCATGGCGGTTTGCCTTTCCCTGTCTTTATGTTTGCTTCCCCTTCTTTCCGCCTGTCAAAGGAAGGAAGAAAGAAGGGAAAAGAAAAAGCTTCAAATCGGCGTTACGATTTATGACAACTACGATACCTTTCTGTCCGGATATATGACGGCCTTTGAGAAGGAAATCAGTAAGAAAAGAGCGGAAGGGGTAGAAATAGGCCTGTTTCGCTACAATGCGGCCGGAAGTCAGGCTTTGCAAAACGAACAGGTGGAGGAAATGCTGGAGAAGGACTGTGACGTTCTTTGTGTGAATCTGGTGGACAGAACCGCTCCTTCGGAAATTATCGATATGGCGAAAAAGAAGAATGTTCCCATCATTTTCTTTAACAGAGAATTGGTGGATGAAGACTTGGCCCAATGGAATCAGTTGTATTACATCGGGGCGGATGCCAAGCAATCCGGCATTTTGCAGGGAGAAATGGCGGCTGAAGATATTCTTTCCGAGGAACCGGAAAAACCTACGCCGGAGGTGCCTCTTGCCTCACCGGAAGATGAGGAGGAAGCTTCCGAAAAGAGCCAAGATAAGGCCGGAAATGCCGAGGAAATTCAAGACTTTGTTCTGCAAAAAAGTCGGGAGGATTTGGATATCCTGGAACGAGAGGTTTCTGCGGAAGACACGCAGACAAGCACAGAGGAAGGCACGGAGAAGAAAGCGCTGATTCTGTCCCCCCGAGTGGATAAAAACGGTGACGGAGTGATTCAATATTTGATGTTTGAGGGAGAAGCCGGCCATCAGGATGCCATTGTCCGGACAGAGTATTCTGTAAACACTTTGATGCAGCAGGGGATTCCCATGGAAAAGCTGTCCTATGCCATTGCCAACTGGAGCCGGGCAGAAGCCCAGAGTAAGATGATGCAATTCTATCCGGAGTTTCAGGATCGGATTGAATTGATTCTTTCCAACAATGACGATATGGCCTTGGGGGTATTGGATGCCTATGACAAAATCGGCTTGCCTAAGGATAAAAGACCCTTTATTTATGGAATAGACGGCACTGTCGTGGGATTAGAGGCGGTAAAAAAGGGAAATTTGATGGGAACGGTGTATAATGATGAACAAGGTCAGGCCAAGGCCTTGTTTCAGCTGGCCTATCGTCTCGGTACCGGAAAAAAAGGTCTGGAAGACGAAGGAGAAAATAAAAAGATTATTCGCTTACCTTATCAAAAAGTACGAAGAGAAGACAGTCAGCGCTTGTTAGAGGAGAAGGAGAAGAAGTAAATGGAGGAAGCAATCAAGGAAGAAATCGAAAAAGGAACAAAGGAAGAATTCATAGAGGAAGCTGATAAAGAAACCGGGGAAGAAAGCAAAAATAAAATAAGTGAAGTGGCTTCGGGGAAGCAGTCCGGAAGAGAAAATGCGAAGAATTCCTTAGACTACGGGATTAGCGGAATTCCCCTATGTATTCTGCTTCTTCTGTGCTTTGCTTTTTTTCTGTTTCCGGAGCATTCCAATCAGATATTATCCTCCATTCGAGGCTTTTTGGGGCGGGAGTTTTCCGTTTACTACCTGGGAATAGGCCTTTTTATTTTCTTGCTCTCCTTTTATATCGCCTTTTCACCCTTAGGCAATATTGTTCTGGGAGAGCCTGACGAAAAGCCGAAATACTCCTTTTTTACCTGGGGAAGTATGATGTTTACCGCAGGACTTGCAGCGGATATTCTCTTTTATTCCTTCGGAGAATGGATTCTTTATGCCAATGATCCCTATGTCCAATCCCTGGGAAAGCTATCGGATTGGAGCAGTATTTACACCCTTTTCCACTGGGGTCCCATTCCCTGGGGATTTTATCTGGTGCTGGCGGCGGCCTTCGGCTTTATGCTTCATGTACGGAAAAGAAGCAGGCAAAAATATTCGGAAGCCTGCAGAGCAATTTTAGGAAAGCACACCGACGGTCTGGCGGGAAGAGGGATTGATTTACTGGCGGTTTTTGCCCTCCTTGCGGGAACAGCCACCACCTTTTCGGTAGCCACTCCTCTGATGTCGGAAATCATTAAAAAGCTCCTCCCCAACGGGCTGTCCACCAGAGAGCTTACCTTAATCATATTGATTGCCACCTGTGTGGTTTATACCTTTGCGGTATTGAAGGGTATGGACGGGGTTTCCTTCTTGGCAAAGCTCTGCACCTGGCTGTTTTATGCCCTGCTTTTATACATTTTCTTCGGAAGCGGTGTAGGCTCCTTTATTGTAAAAAATGGAATGAATGCTCTGGGAAAGATGGTAGAGCACTTTTTCTCCATGGCTACCTATACGGATCCTTTAGGAGAAAATCATTTTCCGGAAAACTGGACGATTTTCTACTGGGCCTATTGGATGGTGTGGTGCGTGGCTTCCCCCTTCTTTATCGGAAGCATCAGCCGGGGAAGAACCATACGACAAACCATTATGGGGGGATACATTTTCGGAATCGGCAGTACCTATGTAAGCTTTATTGTTTTGGGGAATTTCACCCTGTCCCTGGAGGTTTTCCATAAATTACCGGTGTTACAGCTCTATCAGGAGAACGGTTCCCTCTACCTTACGGTGGTGAAAATGTTGGAAACCCTGCCTCTTCCGGGACTGGTATTCATCCTGCTTCTTTTAACCATGATTGCCTTTTACGCCACATCCTTTGATTCCATCGCATTGGTGGCGGCGCAGTATAGCTATAAGAGCCTTCCGGAGGGACAGGAGCCATCCCGAAAGGTACAGGGATTCTGGGCGATTTTATTGATTTTACTGCCTTTGGCACTAGTCTTTTCCGAAAGTTCTATGGTAAACTTGCAGTCTGTCTCCATCATTGCGGCATTTCCCATCGGACTGGTGATTTTACTGATCAGTCTAAGCTTTTTAAAGGATGCGAAGGCTTATCTTTTGGAATTGGAAGAGCAGGGCAAGGGGGAGAAAAGGGAAATAGATAAAGGAGTTAGGAAGGAAGAGCAGTAGATGTTTCAAGGCTTTTTTAATTATGATAATGATGTTTGGCGGTTTGTAGGCCGATTGGCGGATATGATGGTTTTGAATCTTTTATGGATTCTGTTTTCTCTGCCCATTGTAACTCTGGGGGCGTCTACAACGGCTTTATATTACTGTACCATTAAGATTGTGCACGAGGAGGATCGGGGCAATTTCAGGATGTTTATGCATTCCTTTAAACAGAATTTAAAGGAGGGCATCATTCTCTGGATGATTTTACTGCCGATTTTGGTGATTCTTCTCTTGGATCATCGCTTTTTTTCCATGATATTTGCCAATAACACGGCATTACGCTTCCTTTTCCGGGGGATTACGGATGCACTGCTTTTGCTGTGGCTTTTTGTGTTTCTCTACGTCTGGCCCCTGCTTTCCCGCTTTGATAATACCTGGCAAAGAACCTTGATTCATGCCTTACTCATGTCCATCCGCCATCTTCCCTATACCCTTGGCATGATTGCTGCGGATGTATTGCTGGTTGTGGGAAGCTATTTTTTGATTTTATTTATGCCAATGTTTACGCCGGTATTTTTTGTTTTAGGCTACCCTCTGATTGCCTGGATGAATTCCGCCTTTTTTAAGCGGATTTTCCGACTCTATGAAAAGAAGGTGGAAGTGAGAGATCCCTTTGAAGAGAGAGCTTACGGAAAGAGGGGAAAAGAAACAGAATCTGATAAAGAAGCGGAAAAATAAGAAGGACTTCTCTTATTTCTCCTATAAAAGGGAGGAGGCCGGAGCGTCCTTACGGAAGCTCCGGCCGAGTATTATGAAAAAAATCTTATTTAGTGGATAACGAGCACTTCGTTATCTGTAATGCAGTATAGAAGTCAAGAGTGAATAAACTATGTTTATGCTGTAAACATTGTGCTAACAAAATATGAACGAAGCATGAATGAGGAGAAGAAATGTTATTACAAAGTGAAGTGAAGGAAGAAAGGAACCCTTTTTCGGATTGGCCCAAAAGATTTTACGAGGAAAGGGATGTGGTCAAGCGCTTTGCCCTGGTGATTGAAAAAATCAAAAGGACAGAGGATATGGAGGAAAAGCTTGTAGAAGGAAAACGCCTGGAAACCCTTCGCTTTCGTTATCCTATTTTGCAAAAGGAGAATTTGGACAAGTTTGTAGAAACACAAAGGGGAAAGCCTTTGCAGATTAAAGACAACTTTATGGCAGCCTGGATGGAAATCTTAATTTCCGGACGAACCGGTATTTCCTTTTGGAATAAAAAGAAAATGCAGAAATGGGTGTCTCAGCAGTTGGACAACTTTCATTTGCCGGAAAAGAAGACCGGGGAAGAACGGAAGAGAGAGGATATTCCCTTAAGTGATGCGGCTATCGTAAATCTTACTCTGCAAAATCTGGATATTCCGGAGATACCGGAGGGACAAAGCCTGGAAAGCACCATGCTGGCCTTTGCCAAAAGTCCGGAGACCTTGGCTTTGGAACAGATGTTGCTTAAACTGGAATGGAAGGCCTTTGCCAAGTTTTGGATGGAAACCTGTATCAAGGACAAGAGCTATTCCTCCACGGTTTTCGGCCTCGTGAGAATGAAGGATGAGACTTTAGCCCGGAAGCTGGCTCAGGAAATCGGGGATGTCTGTGTCTTTATCCCAAGAGCCCTGGGGCTTGAGGAGCGGGCGGTACCCCTTAGAAATGCGGTGGTGAAGGCCTATGAGGAAATGATTTATCAGGGCAGAAGCTACTGGGATGAATTGATGGCGGAGAATAAAGCCTGGCAAAAGTAGGGGCAGAAGATGGCGGAGAATAATGCTTAGCAAAACTGGGAACAGAAGATGCCGGGGAATTAAAGGAGAAAAGCAATGATCAAGAAGGCTGTAATATTCGATGCGGATGGAACACTATGGGATAGTGTGGATCTGGTGGCAAAGGCTTTTAGCATAAAATTACAGGATTTTCCGGAGACGAAGGGAATCAGGATTTCTCGAGAGGATCTTCTGCCTTTAATGGGAAAAACCATGGATCAGTTTGCAAAAAGCCTGATTCCGCAGGTAGAAGGGAAGAGGGGAGAAGAGATTCTTGCCCACTGCATGCAATTTGAAAATTTATATTTGAGTGAGAATAAGGTACAATTCTATCCCCATCTTGAAGAGTGTATTGCTGCATTGAAAGCGGCAGAGATTGGACGCTATATCGTTTCCAATTGCCAGCTGGGTTATATTGATGCAGTTTTGTATGGAGAGAAGTTCAGCCTGGGAAAGACCGGGGACTTTTTGGATATGGAATGTTACGGAAGCAACGGAAAGAAGAAGGCGGAGAATATCCGGATTTTGATGGAGAGAAACCACTTAAAACCGGAGGATTGCGTGTATCTTGGAGACACCGCCTTAGACTTTAGCTCTGCAACAGAGGCAGGAATTGCTTTTATCCATGCTTCCTATGGCTTTGGACAGGTGGAGGGAGCGGAGAGAAGCATATCCGACCTATCGGAGCTGATTCACGTATTACCATTTTCCCTCTAAATTACGTTCTATTATGCCCCTTCTAAACTACGTTCTATCAAGTTCCCTCTAAAGCATGCCCTACCATTCTCCCTCTAAAAATTCTTTGGTTTCGGGCCGCTCAGGATGATTGAAAAACTCCTCCTTTGTGCCACTTTCCCACAGCTCTCCCTCGTGGAAGAAGAGGATTTGGTCGCCGATACGCTTCGCTTCCGAGAGGTTGTGAGTCACGATAATAATGCTGTATCTGTTTTTCAGTTCCTGTAGGAGCTCTTCTATTTTCAGGGTGGAAAGTCGGTCTAAAGAAGAACAGGGCTCATCCAGAAGGAGGATTTTCGGCTCTATGCAAAGGGCACGGGCAATACAGAGCCTTTGGGCCTGCCCTCCGGAAAGGCTTAGAGCGGAGCGATGGAGTTCTCCGGAAATTTCCTCCCAAAGTCCTACGTCTTTAAGCTTTTGCAGGATTAATTCCTTCTGCTCGGCTTTGTTTTTGATACCGTAATACTCTAAGGCATAGCTCATATTTTTATAAATGGAAAAAGGAAAAGGACTGGGGTTTTGAAAGACCATGGCAATCTGCTCCAGTCGCTTTTCTTTTTGCTTTATCAGATTTTCCCCGGAAAGAAAGATTTCCCCTTCCATAGAGGCCTCTTTATTTTCCAAAAGAAGACCGTTCAGGCTCTTTAGAAGAGTAGACTTCCCGCAGCCGGAGCTTCCCAGGAAAACCGTGATGCTTTTCTCTGGAATTTGAAAATGAAGATTCCGGAGGATTTGTCTTTTATCATAGGAAAGGCTCAGATTTTTCACTTCCAAAATGGGACTTGTAAATAAAAGGGGATTTGTAGGTTCAGTAGACATTTTATTCTCCTAAGATGTTATTTGATACCTGTGTATACTTCTTTTAAAATTAATTTTTTAAACCGGGAAAAGCTATGCCAATAGTTCTTTATTTTTGCCATTTCCTATGGCAGTAAGCGGTCAGAAGGCTGGCTATTCCGTTTCCAATCAGTAAAAGGAAGAGCATCACCAAAGCGGTTCCGTAGGCTCTGGATAAGGAGGAACCACCTTGTACCAGCAGCAGATAAAGATGCAGGGGAAGCGCCATGGCAGGGGATAGTAAGGAGGTAGGACTTTTCGCAAAGGCGACTCCTCCGGTAAATAAAATCGGCGGTGTGGCACCTAGAGCAAAGCAAAAGGCCAGAAGCATGGTGGAAAGAAGCTCCGGCAAAGTATAGGGAAGCACAAGCTTTCTCAAGGTATAGCCCTTTGAGCAGCCCAGACTTTCGGAAGACTGGAGGTAGCTTTTCGGCACTTCTTCAAATATCTTTTCCATACGGATTTCCATGAAGGGGAAAATCATAATGGCCAAAGCGATGGCGCCGGAGAGTACCGAGCGCCCCAGCTTCAGTTGGTATACAAATAAGCTGTAGGAGAAGAGTCCCAACACAATGGAAGGAACGCCGGAGAGCAGGTGAATAAAGAAGTGTAGGCTCTCTTTTTTTCTGCCTTCCTTTGCATAAAAGACCATGAAAAGGGCGGTAAAAAGGCTGGGCAGTCCTGAAAGCACCAAAGCCGTAAGGGAAAAGGCCAGAGAACCGGTGATAGCGGGAAAGATTCCGCCCTCTTCTCCCAAGACCATTCCCTTTGGCGTGTCCAAAAGGAAGCTTGGAGAGATGACTTTGTATCCCTTGTAAAAGATATAAAGAAAGAAAAACAGCAGTGCGGAAAAAATCAGCAGGAAGGAAAGGAAACTGTACAGGAAGAGGAGGACAGCGGAAAAAGACCGGGATGCCTGTACTCGCTTCCCGGTAGCAAGGAGATGTGGCGTTGCTTCTTCCCTATTTTCCGAGGAATGCACAGAAGGAGACTTCGAAGTGATTGGTTCAGGATTAGCTGTTCGAGATGTAAATTTCGAAGTAATCGGATCAGGACTACCTGCTCGAGATGTAAATTTCAAAGTGCGCGGTCTTTCTCCCATTTTCACCAGCAAATGAATCAGCGCGACCAGCAGTAAAAGCACCAGCCCGGAGGCAAAGAGGGCGTGGTAGTGGAGAGAATGATACTCCGCACTGCCCATTTCCAGCGCAATGAGTGAAGCAATGGTTTCGCCCTTGGAAAGGAGCTTCGGGAAAAGATTGGCATTGCCTACCACCATCATCACCGCCATGGTCTCTCCTAAGGCTCTTCCGCTACCAAGCAGGAAGGCCATAAAAATGCTTCGAAGGGAAGAGGGTAGAATTAGTCTCAGGATAATGTAGGCGGGAGAAAGTCCCAGAGCCCTTGCCTCTAAAAAGTATTTCGCCTTTAATTTCACCATACTGTCCGTGATGGAATCCACCATAAAGGGGAAAATCAAAATGGAAAGCAGGACAGCAGCCAGTAAGACACAGGAGCCTGTACTCACACCCATTTTCAAAAAGAGAGGTTTTCCTACCGTTAAACCGATAAAGCCGTAAACCACGGAAGGAATGCCGGAAAGCAAGTCCAAAAGAGGGTAGAGGATGCGTCTTCCCCTCTCCCAAAAGTAAAAAGCAAAAAAGATGCTGCAACCCAGAGACAAAAGAGTGGAGAACAATAGGGCCAGGAAGGAAACGAAAATAGAGCCCATCAGAAAGTGGAAAATGCCGAAGGAGGCCGTTCCGGTGAATGCCATGGGGTTCCATTTGGAACTGAACAAAAAAGAGGGCAGAGAAACACTTTCAAAGAGGGGCAGGGATTCCTTTGCCAGAAAAAGAAAGAAAAAACTCAGAATACCGATGGAGAGAAACAAAAAAGCGTAAACGAAAAAAAGAAAGAGAGAGTTTTCCAGTTTTCTGCTTTTAAGATTCCGCATTTTTTCTTTCCTTTCTAAACCATAGTTTCCGCCTTCTATGCAGTATAGCTTTGAAAAGGGGGATCTGAGCGCCCCGATTTCAAAGCTATAATGGAAAGCTTTTTGTAATTTTACAGCTCTGTTTTTACGAATTCTTACTTGGTGAAAGCAGGAATGTAACCGTTTGCCACAACCGCATCATACCCTGTCTCGGAGAAAACGTAATCAATAAAGGCCTGTTCATTTTTTGTGATTGTCTTTCCGGTAACGAACATAACCGGTCTTTGAATCTTGTAGTCACCGCTTAAGATCTTCTCTTCGGAAGCTTCTACACCGTCAACCTTGATTTCTTTCAAAACAGTGCTTTCTTTGTTTGCTTTGTTAAATGCACCGAATCCTACATAGCCGATACCGTTCGGATCGTTTGCTACATTTGTTGCCAGCTCTGTCATGGAAGCGGACTGGGTAGCGGCAGGGGTGATTTCCTTGTCGCCCATCACGGCCTTCTGGAAAACTTCATAAGCGCCGCCGGAAAGGTCACGGATGTACACATGAATCTCGTCATCGGAGAGAGAGGAATCCACCTGACTCCATTTGGTATATTCTCCGTCGAAAATCTTCTGTAAGGTTGCCGTATCCAGATTTTCCAGCTTATCCGCATTGGGATTCTTGCTGCTGACCGATACGGTTAAAGCATCCTTTGCCACTTCAAAGCTCTTATAATCCTTGCCAAGGCTCTCTACTTCTTTATCCTTAATGTCTCTAGCCAGCATACCGAAGTCGGCGGTGCCGTCAACAGCAGCCTTTACTCCAACGCCGGATCCGCCCGGAGCCACATAGATGGAGATGTTTTCCTTCGGGAAAGAAGCATCTACCTTGTCCCAGGTCTCATACTTCTCGGTAAAGGAAGAAGCTAAAGAGGACATAATGGGGTACAAAGAGGTGGAACCACAGAATAAAATCTGTGCCTTAAAATCGGAACTGTCGGAAGAAGCTCCTTCTGCCTTGCTTTCTCCCTCTTTTGCAGTAGTGCTTTCTGCCGCAGTTTCCTTGTCACTTGCTGCCGCAGTGGTGGAAGCCGTGCTTCCCTTTGCACCGCAGGCTACCAGAGAAGAAGCCAGAAGAAGGCCGCCGAGTAATAAAGATAGTTGTTTTTTCATCATTTTCCTCCCATGGAATTAAAAGAATCCATATTCTAAGCATGAATCTAAGGATTTCAAGCCAAAGAATATGTCGTAGAAACAGTAGTATTATGGATAAGATTAGGGAGTAGGTCAAGGGCTGAAAGATGGATAAGATTGAGGACTAGGTCAGGTGCAGAAAAGCTTGATAAAAAAGAGGAATATTATGAAACGACAGACTCGGAATAATGGAATAATATTTGGCAATATGATACTATGGAGCCATCTTTAGCAAAGGAGGAATTCACATGTCTAAGGTGAAAAAAGACACAATCGAAGCAAAAGGTTTTGCTATTCAAATTTATACTGAAGACTTTAAAAACGACTATATAAGTCTAACGGATATTGCTAAGTATAAAAATACTGATGATCCGAGGTTTGTTATTCAGAACTGGATGAGAAACAGAAATACGTTGGAATTTATTGGGCTATGGGAAGTTCTGAACAATGAAAATTTTAACCGTGTGCAATTCGACACGTTTAGAAATGAGGCAGGACTGAATAGATTTACAATGACACCACAAAAATGGATTGATTCTACAAATGCTATTGGCATAATTTCAAAGTCCGGAAGATATGGCGGAACATATGCACATTATGATCTTGCGATGGAGTTCGCTTCATGGATTTCACCAGAATTTAAGCTTTACATTATCCAAGACTATAAAAGGCTTAAGTCAGATGAAAATTCTAAGCTATCATTAGGTTGGAATCTTAATCGAGAAATTTCTAAGATTAACTATAAAATTCATACAGATGCAATCAAAGAATATCTCTTAAAGGATCTTACCAACGAGCAGTTATCTTATAAATACGCAAGTGAAGCGGATATGCTAAATGTTGCCTTATTTAACAAAAGAGCAAAACAGTGGCGTGAAGAGAATCCGGACCTAAAAGGAAATATGAGAGACTATGCGAGTTTAAATGAATTATTGGTACTTGCCAATATGGAAAGCTACAATGCAATTCTTATCGGAAAAGGCATGGATCAAAAAGAAAGAATGATAGAGCTAAGGAAGCTTGCAAGAACTCAGCTGATATCAATTGAAAAGTTGAACAATACAGGAATTAAGAGTTTAGAGAATAAGGTCAAAGAAATAGATTAGAAATCTATAAAAATTCTGGTAAATCCATGCTTATACTTTAGAGCAATGAGAATATACAATATACTCCTGCTCGTCTTCCATTTCATATTCATTTTATATCCCTTGTAGCATACTCATAGAAACGGCATCTTCAAAATTCATATTTTCAGAAAAAGTTTTTTCTTTTTTAAGTTTTTTCCTGTGGCACGAAAGGGTATACTGATAAAGTAGCTTTGAGGAGGAAATATTATGAGAAAAAATCAATTCACAGGAGCTTGTCTTGTAACGACACTCTGTTTAGGACTTGGACTTGCAGGCTGTCAGAATAAAGCAGCTACAGAGCAGAAGTCTTCCATGGCAGTTAGTGAAAATGCAGATGCCCAGAGTCTTGCGGTAAGTCCGGAAGATGCCGGTGTGTCCGTAAATATGGACAGTAATGGAGACAGCTTTAAGCCGGCAGACTATACTTTGCCGGTAAAGGATGAGTATAACTATGAATATCTGGGCTTAAAATTCAAGCTTTCCGAGAAGATTAGGGAAGCTATGAAGGCAAAAGACATCGTGATGTTGGACGATCAAAGCCCCATAGATCAGGAGCTTAAGTACGGATTGTTGAGCTTTAGCAAACTTACAGAAGAGCAGAAAAATACGGAAGTTGCTAAGATGGGAGACGGCTACGAAAAGTGGCAGGAAAGTCTGGAAAGAATCGGCACCATCGGCATGTTTGAAAAGAGTCTTTCCGAGGAAGAAATCGGGAAGATTACAAAGTGCGACAGCCATACGAAGCTGGGAGAGTCCAAAGACGGAAAATACAGCTATTATCTTAGTGTAAATAGCACAGCGGATGCAGAGACGATAGAGGAATTGAAACAGACGACCGTAGAGATTACGGAGAAAAAAGAACGTCCGGAAAACGGCTTTGTTTTGTCCGAAAAGTCTGACTTGGAAAATACCATGGCTTTTTCCACCGATTCCCAAAATGTAGCTACTGACTTAAGCAATCTTCAGACGATGGATATTGACGGAAAAGAATTCAGCGGAAAGGATTTTTCCGACTATGATCTCACCATGGTCAATGTTTTTGCCACCTGGTGCAGTCCCTGTGTGCAGGAAATTCCGGATCTTGCGGAAATTCAGAAGGAAATGAAGGACAAGGGTGTCAATATCGTTGGGGTGGTAACGGACACGGTGGACCAGACCGGAGAAAATCAGGAGGCTTTGGAGAAGGCGAAGCTGATTCGGGAAAGAAGCAAGGCAGAGTATCCCTTCCTGATTCCGGATAAGAGCAATTTTAACGGCAGACTCAGCGGGATTCAGGCCTTTCCGGAGACTTTCTTCGTGGATAAGAAGGGACAGATTGTGGGAGAGACCTATTCCGGTTCCCATAATAAAAAGGCTTGGTTGGAAATCATTGAAAAGGAATTGGCGAAAGTAAAGCGGTAAAATACGAATTCTTAAAGGAACTTTAAAAGCTATAGAAGCTATGCGAAAAGCCATGGTTTTGACAAGTTGTATTAAAGAAATGGTGAAATATGAAACAGAAAATTTTAAAGTCCCGGTTGACATCCCTGATTCTCCTTTGCATGGGTATTGCCATGATTTACGTTGGCGTTCATCGGGGAGAGGCACTGGTGGTAATGAATAAAGCAATCAAAGTATGTATGGAGTGTATCGGCATTGGATAAGTTAAAAGAATTCATCAACGGAAAATCAAAAAAAGATAAATATAAAGCAAGAAACAATGTACGACATATCTTCCAATCCTTTTGGTTCTTGGTGACCAACTCCTTCTTTGAGGGATTTAAAACAGGAAAAATCTATAGTGGAGAATTAAAGAAGCTTTGCGTTCCCGGAATGAATTGCTACTCCTGTCCGGGAGCCAAGGGCTCCTGCCCCATCGGTGCCCTCCAGGCGGTCATTGGCAGCCCGAATTACAAGTTCAGCTACTATGTGGTGGGCTTTCTCTTTTTCGTGGGAGCGCTGATAGGAAGAGGCGTTTGCGGATACCTCTGCCCCTTTGGGCTGGTGCAGGATTTACTGCATAAGATTCCCTTTGTGAAGAAGATAGAGACCTTTAAGTGGGACAAGCCTTTACGAAAAGCAAAATATCTTATCTTACTTATCTTCGTCATTCTCCTTCCTCTGTTTTTGGTGGATATTATAGGACAGGGAGCACCTTATTTTTGTAAACTGATTTGTCCTGTGGGAATGCTGGAGGGAGGGATTCCTCTGGTGTGGATGAACACCAGTATGCGGGGAGCCGTAGGCTTTCTTTATGCATGGAAGGGCTTGATTTTGCTTCTTACCATCCTCCTTTCCATAATCATTTACCGCCCCTTCTGTAAGTATATCTGTCCCTTGGGCGCGATTTATTCTCTCTTTAATTCCGTGTCCTTTTTCCGTTATACTTTGAATCATCAGAAGTGTATTCACTGCGGAAGATGTAAGGCGGTTTGCGAGATGCAATGTGATCCGGTACAAAACTGCAATGATTTGGAGTGTATCCGTTGCGGAAAATGTAAGAATGCCTGCCCGGTGGATGCCATTGCCTGCGGGGTCACAAATGTGGATGTGCCCGAAGAAGTAAAGGCGAAGGCCTAAGGATGAAAATCAATCCATGGATTTGGAAAGGATAGCCGAAGAAAATCAATCCAAGGATTCGAAAAGGATAGCTGAAGGAAATCAATCCATGGATTCGGAAAGGATAGCTGAAGAAAATCAATCCATGGATTTGGAAAAGGATAGCCGAGGGTAATCAACCCATGGATTCGAAAAGAGATAGTGGGGGCAATATGTTTATTTTAGAATTAAATCAGGAAGGCGTTGGGACGGAAATTGGCTTATTCCAAACGATTGAAGAGGGAAGAGCCTTTATTTCCCAAGTGGAAGGCTATCAATGCAAGGAAGAAGAGGGATTTGTCTTTGAAACTTTAGACGCCCGGAAGCTTCCGGAGTATTTGGAGCTTCAGTACAACGGACATCTTGTTCCTCTTACGAAATTTATGTTTACCGAAGAAGGGGAGATAGATATTTTCTGGAAAGAGCTTCCGAACTTAAGTGCCCCGGGAAAGGGTATGGTGGAGGGTTCCACCAGAGTAGATGCCTATCTTATTCCCAATGATGAGGTGAAGGACTATATTGCAAGACGGGAAAGTCAGTACCGAAAAGCCAAAGCATTTTTGGAGGCAAAGGGCTATGAGGCGGAGAGAGCCTACTTCGGTTCGGAAGACGGGGAAGCAGTGCTCTACAGGAAAAAAGGGAGTGAAGACTGGCATTTTCTTACCCACATGGACCCCGATTTTAATGAGGAAGAGGATTTTCAAAGCCTCTTAGACTAGGAAGAAATTTTCGGAAACTTAAAAATCCTGTTTGTATACAAACTAAGTTCTGTCCCTACCTATTCTTGAAAAGCATCAGCATTTTCATTGTCTTAAAATAAAGTGAAAATGTTGCTTTTTGCCAAAATCCACGATTGAAAATGAGCTTTGTGGAACTGCGTATATTTCTTGCACTTTTCCCCTTTAAGCTTTATAATCAAGAAACGCTCTATGATTAGGAGCTTTTTTTGTGGGAAAATTTAGAGCGAGACGAAAAAATTTGAGGTTTAAAATGAATGAAGTATTCGTCATGAAAGGGGGCAATCCCCTTCGTGGAGAGGTAGTCATCAGCGGGGCAAAGAATGCAGCACTGGGTATTGTAGCAGGAGCCCTTCTTACCGACGAAGAAGTAATTATAGAGAATCTTCCCGATGTTCGAGATATAAATGTTATGCTGGAGGCCTTGAGGGCCATCGGAGCGAAGGTGCGCCGCATAGAAAGTCATGTGGTCTCTATTCAGGCGGATCAGTTGTCTATGAAAAGCGTAGATGACGATGCGATTCGTCGTATTCGTGCGTCTTATTATTTTATCGGGGCGCTTCTAGGAAAATACCATCAGGCAAAGGTGGCTTTACCCGGAGGCTGTGCCATCGGGGAAAGACCCATTGACCAGCATATTAAAGGCTTTACCGCCTTGGGAGCCGAGGTGGAAATCTCGGACGGCTATTTTGTAGCTAAGGCGGAGGAGCTTGTAGGACAGCATATCTATCTGGATGTGGTGTCCGTGGGGGCAACCATTAACCTGATGCTGGCTGCGGTTTTAGCAGATGGACAGACGATTATCGAAAATGTGGCCAAGGAGCCTCATATTGTAGACGTAGCCAATTTCTTAAACAGCATGGGGGCCAACATTCGCGGAGCCGGAACGGATACCATTCGTATTCGCGGGGTGGAGCGTTTGCACGGTACCACTTACGGGGTAATTCCGGATCAGATTGAAGCCGGTACCTTTATGTGTGCAGCAGCCGTTACCCGAGGAAATATTTTAATTAAAAATATCATTCCCAAGCACATGGAATCCATTGCCGCCAAGCTTCGGGATATGGGAAATACCGTCTATGAAGGCGACGAGGAAATTCAGGTCATCGGAGGAGAAAAGCAGAGGGGCACTAAGATTAAGACCCTTCCCTACCCGGGCTTTCCTACGGATATGCAACCCCAGATTGCCGTTACTCTGGCATTGGCAGAGGGCAAATCCACCGTTACCGAGTCGATTTTTGAAAATCGTTTCTTATATGTAGAGGAATTAAAGAAAATGGGGGCGGATATCACTGTAGAAGATAGAGTGGCCACCATTTTGGGAAAAGAAAAATTACAGGGAGCAACCCTACATGCCTTGGATTTACGTGCCGGCGCCGCTCTGGTTCTGGCAGGCCTTGCCGCAGAGGGAGTCACTGTGCTGGAAGACATAGGATATATCCGAAGAGGCTACGAGTTCTTCGAAAAGAAGCTGATGAACTTAGGCGCCAAAATCATTTTAGCGAAAACGGAAGAAGAAGTGGAAGCCTTCCGAAGAGAAGCATAATCACAGGAGTCGGTAAAGACATAGAAACAGTCACGCTTTCTAGCATTAATAGCATTGGATGCGGGCACGCTCTCGCTAAGCTCGCCTCCCGGGAGAAGAGAGACGATGGAGAGAAATTTTACAAACAGAATACCGCTCGTGCCACTAGCTATACTCGGTAAGAATAAAAATACTAGGAATAGCCCGGGAGGAAGCCTGCTACAAAGCTTGGCTTTTCTGGTTTTTATGCTTTTTCTTTCTCTGAGCCTTTTTACAGAGCATTCCGCCTATGCTTCAAATCTTACAGGGCCCGGCGTGAAAAGCCTTTCCTCTCAGAAAGAGTTAAGGGCGGTTTGGTTTTCTTATTTGGACTGGATCAATATGCCCAAGGAAGAACAGGCCTTTCGGGCAGAGGCGGCCAAGGTCATGGACAATCTGCAGAAGAACGGTTTTCAGACCATTTTCCTCCATGTACACAGCCATTCCGACAGCTATGGGAAGAAAATGACGGTTTTTCCCTATTCTAAATTTATGCCGGGAAATGGCAGCTTTGACCCCTTGGAGATTATGATTTCCGAGGCAAAGAAAAAGGGTATTTCTGTCCATGCCTGGTTCAATCCTTACCGTGTCAGCAGCTCCATGTCCAAGTGGGAAAATATTCCGGAGGACAGTTTGGTGAAAAAGTGGAGCAGAACTTCCGGAGAAGAAAGAAATGTGCTTCTCCATGAGGGGCAGTATTATATTAACCCCTCCAGGGCGGCAGGAAGAGAGGCACTACTGGCTTCCATTAAAGAGCTTTTGGATAACTACGCTGTAGACGGTATTCATTTTGACGATTATTTCTATCCCAGAGTTTCCTTGACAGAAGAGGGCAAACGCTTTGATGAGCCGGAGTATGAGGAGGCGAAAAGACAGGGAGAGACAGGGAGCTTAACAGAATATCGGAGAAATCAGGTCTCTTTATTGTTAAAGCAGGTGCATAGCCTGTGTAAAGAAAGAGGCGTGGTCTTCGGCGTAAGCCCGGTGCCAAACCTGCAAAGTCTGCGTTCTTCGGTGGCGTATTTCCTGGATGTGGACAAAATTATGGCCTCCAAGGACTATATTGATTACATCATGCCCCAGATGTATCACGGCTTTAGGGCGAAAAACGGAAAAGGGCAGGAAGCTCCCCATGCTTATATGCGAAGCCTTGGAGACTGGGTGAACTTGACAAATTCCACTGGAAATCAGGTGGAACTCATGCTAGGCTTAGGACTGTACCGAGCAGGAAGCACCGTTTGGGACGGAAATCCTGTATCGGAGTGGTTTACGGAAAGTGATATTTTAAAAAGACAGGTGGAAGAAGCCAGAAAGACAGGCATTGTAAAAGGCTATGCAGTCTTTGCTTATCAGAATCTTTTAGAGGAAAGAGCCCAAAGAGAACTTGGTAATCTGAGAAGCGTATTTCAAAACTAGTGTCTATTAAATTAGACTGCAACACTTGTGGAAGAGTAAAGCCATAGTTAAGTGACAGATTCCGGAATAGGTGTTCCGTGTCAAAAGGGGAGGAATGAAAATGAAGATTGCAATGGGAAACGATCATGCCGCTGTAGAGATGAAAATGGAGCTTAAGGCCTATCTGGAGGAGCAGGGAATCGAGATTATCAATGTAGGAACAGATACTCCGGAACGCTATGATTATCCCTTGGCAGGCTATCAGGTAGCCAAGCTTGTTCAGGAGGGAAAGGCAGACTTCGGCATCGCCATTTGCGGAACGGGAGTGGGCATTTCCTTGGCAGCCAATAAAGTTCCCGGCATTCGAGCATTCCCCTGCTCAGAGCCCTATTCCGCAGCTATGGGCAGAAGACACAACAATGCCAATGTACTTTGTCTTGGTGCCAGAGTAGTAGGCATCGAGCTTGCAAAGATGATTGTGGACAGCTTCCTTTTGGCAGAATTTGAAGGGGGAAGGCACGCAGAAAGAGTAGCCCTGATTTCCGAAATCGAAGAGGATGCAGAAGGATTCCAAAAGAGGATGTAGGATATATAGCTTTTCCAGCAGTATAGGTCTGAAATACGGGGTAATCTGAGCCCGTGGGTTCTTGGCTTTTGTCTTGTAAAAGCTTAGAACCCCTAAGGCTAGACTTTTCTTCAGAAAAGCCTAGCCTGGACAAAGCCAACTTCCGAAGGACGTTGCTTTGCGAAGCAAAGTGAGCAGTGGTTAACCTAAACCACTGCTCAGCAGGGCGAAGTTAGCGAGAGCGTGCCCCGGTTTAAGACCTATACTGCAGGAAAAAGAAGCTAAATATACTCCTACATCCTCTTTTTTATACTTTTTGATCGATTCCTTCAATTTGCACCTGTTCTTGCAGATACTCCTGAATGATTTTAGGATCAAAGGATTGACGAGGGCTCCAGTTTGCATCAACAGACTTTATTTTCTGTTCAATTTTGGAAACTTCATCCTTTCCGATTTGATCTATCGTGTACATGATGGCTCTTCTTTCCGGGCCGCTTTGTGACTTAGCATAATCTCTAAACTTTTTACTATAGCTTTCAGCGTCGGCAGAATTCACAAATCCCTGATTCTTTAAGAAGGCATCACGGATTTCTTTTCTTGCCAAGGCTTCAATATCCTTACTTACAGGAATAATATACTCTTTTCCTGCACCGGGATAATCCGGACTCATCCAAGGGTCACCTCCTGCGGCAATAAGATTACGGAAGTGTCTCTCTTCTTGGCTTAAACTTCTCCATTCTTTTTCCTCAGGAGATAGATTTTGGTTTTTTTGGGACTGAGGATCAAAATCCTGTTTTGCTATGGCGTATTTTGCCATGTTGCTAACGGTCATACTCATCATAGTACCTCTTCCTTTATTTTCTATGAGTAATATCGACCATAATATATATATATATATATATATATATATTAACTTGAAACAGCGGTGCAAAACTCGCCTTATCCCAGTCCTGCCTTCTTCATATGCTGTAAAAAGCTCTCCTTATCTCTGGTCATAATCAGCTCTTCCGGAAAATGAATCCTCTCCAGTAGAGACTCCACCTTTGAAAATTCTCCAATTCGTAAAGCGATATGAGCATCACTGGAAACGGAGATGGGTACTCCCAGTTCCGCACAGCGGACTGCAATGGCTTCGCAACGCTTTTTGGTTTCGCTTCCTTCATCCATGGAATGCTCATTAATCTCAATCAGCACATGCTGTTCCTTTGCGGCAAGAAGCACCGGATCGATTTCGAAGGGAAGTCCGGAACGACCGATATGCCCCAGAATCAAAATCTTAGGATGCTTCATGGCTTCCAGATAAAGCTTGGTGCAGGCCGAAGCACTTTCTCCCTTGGCAAAGCTGTTTCGGTGGACAGAGGCGATACAATAGTCCATTTTCTTACAGACACGCTCGTAGAGAGACATTTTCTTTCCGTCATTATAAAAATCCCCATCAATATTTTTCCAAATGGGAATATCAAAACCGAAAAGATTTCCTTCCATATCCACAATATCCACTTCACAGCCTTGCAAAACCCGAACACCATGAATCTCCTTGGGCCAGGTATGGCTTACCATCAAATACTGGTAGTGACGGACATTTTCATAATCCGGATAAAGCATGGCGGAAAAATGGTCTGTAGAGCCAAGAAGCTCTAAGCCTGCCTCTTCAGCGGCAGCAACATTTTCCAAAATGGTGGAATAGGCATGACGGGAATAAAGGGTATGGGTATGAACATCACATTTTAACTTCATAGGATATTTTTCCCCTCCTTTCCATTATAAATCCAAAGTAATTTCTACAGGGCAGTGGTCGGAGCCCAGTACGTCCTGATGAATAGTGGCAGAGAGGAGCTTTTTCTCCAGCTTTTTGGAAA
Organism: Oribacterium sinus; assembly: GCF_963537195.1. Classification (GTDB taxonomy): domain Bacteria; phylum Bacillota; class Clostridia; order Lachnospirales; family Lachnospiraceae; genus Oribacterium; species Oribacterium sinus_A. The sequence goes on from NZ_CAUTEG010000001.1 coordinate 108,161, forward strand.
CTACAAAATAGTCGATTCTCCAACCTACATTTCTTTCTCTCGCCTTAGTACGGTAGCTCCACCAACTGTATTCCTCCTCCTTGTCCGGATAGAAATAGCGGAAGGAGTCAAGATAGCCTGAGTCTAAAACCCGGGAAAACTTTGCCCTCTCCTCGTCGGAAAAGCCCGCACTCATGTGGTTAGTGTCCGGATTTTTCAGGTCGATTTCCTCATGGGCAACATTTAAGTCACCGCAATAAATTACCGGCTTTTTCTTTTCCAAAGATAAGATGTAATTCAGGAAGGCATCCTCAAACTCCATTCTGTAGGGAAGACGCTTCAGCTCCCCCTGAGAGTTGGGTACATAGACGGTAATCAGATAAAACTCGGGAAATTCCAGCGTAATCACACGACCCTCCTGGTCATGTTCTTCGATACCGATACCGTACTGTACGGACAGAGGCTCTTCCTTTGTGAAAATGGCGGTACCGGAGTAGCCCTTCTTCACCGCATAATTCCAGTATTGAAAATAACCCGGCAGCTCCAAGTCAATCTGTCCCTCCTGCAATTTGGTTTCCTGCAAACAAAAGATGTCCGCATCCAAACGCTTAAAATCCTCCATAAAATTTTTTCCCATAACAGCTCTAAGCCCATTTACATTCCAGGAAATCAGTTTTTTCATAAATATCCTTTCTACTCAATTCATTATTCTAAAGAAAATTATTTTTCGTTTAGCCCTTGCGTGAGCCCTCAGCGCAGAACGCAAGCTAGTATTCTTTTTTTGGCATGAGAATAGTGTAACAGACATTGCAAAGCCTGCAAGGGCTTTCGGGAAATTTCCGGAAGACAAGTTCTTAAAATTTTAAGAACTTTTTGCAAATGCAGGAGGAAAAGGCTATACTGTTTTCAAATCCCAAAGGAAAGGAAAGTAGTATGGCATCACAGAATTTAGAAGAAGTAGCGCAGTACCTGAAGAAGATGAAATTCCGAAAGGCCTTTTTCGGCTTTAAGCCTGCCTCCGTATGGAAGAAATTAGAGGACTTGGATGGGGAATATCGCTCCGCCATTCAGGTAATGGAAATCGGTTATCAGGCAAGAATTCAGGAAAGAGACGAAAAAATCGCCGCTTTGGAAGAAGAGCTGGCAAAGCTAAAGGGATAGAGGATATGGCAAAGAAGAAAAAAGAAGTAGAGAAAAAAGCAGTCCTTCCCTTGGATGTGATTCGAAAAAAGCGGGCTTATTACCGACAGCTGGGAGATATTCGTTCCTTCTTCTCTCATCTGCTTTTGATGGGTGCTTTGATTTATGTGATGTTTTTCGTCATTTTCGGGATTGCCCCGGTGAAAAATGACGATATGAAGCCAAAGCTCAGTGCAGGAGACCTGATGCTTTACTACCGTCTGGAAAATAAATTTTTCCCCTCCGATGTTCTGGTATATCATAAGGACGGAAAGCAGTTTGTGGGAAGAATCATCGGTATGCCGGGAGACGAGATTGAAATTCCGGATGAAGGCGGTCTGAAAATCAACGGCAATATGCAGGTAGAGGACGGTATTTTCTATTCCACCCAGCCCTATGACACGGAAGCGGTGAAATATCCCATTAAGCTGAAGGAGGGAGAATACTTTATGATGTCGGACATGCGTTCCGGAGCGAAGGATAGCCGACTCTTCGGCCCGGTTACGAAAGCGGAAATTAAAGGCAAGGTCATTACTATTTTGAGAAGATCTTCCTTATAATGCACGATAGCAAGAAGAAATTTAGAGAGCTGTTTCGTTTTTTCGAAAGGCTCTCTTTTTTGTTTTTTTAGAAGAGTATTTGAATCGTCAGTACTTACTGAGAGCTTGCGAAGAGAAGGCCTACCGAAAACAAATAGTAAAGCGAATGAAGCCCTATAGGTCTTCAGAGCGGCTTCTTTGAATTTTTCAGTCTTTCTCTTCGCAAAAAATGTACTTAGAAAAAAACAAAACAGCGCCTTGCAAAAACTTATTTTTTATGAAAATATTGCGATATACATATTGTAAATTAATAAAATAGAGTAGAACAGGAATCGCAGGAAGGAGCTTCCGGCGGTGCAGAGAGACAGGGATGTTTTTCATGCCACATTCCTAAGGAGGACGAAATGAAGTTGCAGTATGTGGGAAATAGTTTTTCAGAGGGTTTGACAGATGGAAAAATTTATGAGGGAAAGGATGTCAATATCTTTTGCGTTGCTGTGATGGATGATACGGGAATGGAACGGATTTATTCCAGACTGGCTCCCGGACCTTTTGCCGGTAAGTCAGAGGGCAGATGGGATATTATATAAAAAGACTTTGAAGAGAAAAAACGAAAAATAGAGTAGAGGGAGGATAAGGTAAACAGCTTATCCTCTTTTTACGTTTCTCCAAAGCTTTTCGCTTGCTTACCCTGAAAATAGAGCCTGTCTCCGCCGCTTTTAGGGTAAATCTTACGATTTAAGGAAAGAAGTATCAAAAACCGCGAATTCTTTGTGAAAAATGATATTCTTCCTTGAAGAAAGCTGTCTTTCTAGGTATACTACAGAAGAAAATTGCAGGAGGCAAGGAGGGAAATATGGCGGAGCGTGAAAACAGTGTTTGGGGAAAGATTCGCGTACAATTAGGGGATGTGCAGAACTACCTCTTGAACGGACAATATAAAGAAGCGGTAATTATGGACAAGGAGATTTTGGCCAGCCTGGTACGGATGCAGATCGATCAGGCTTTGATGGTCTCCAGTAATTTAGAGAGCGATATTAATCAGCTTTTTGAAGGCGGTATTATTTCTGCCAAGTCCAGAGATACCTATCACGGAATTCGAGCATTTGGAGAACTTGCAGAGCTTGGCAATGAATCCACTGCCCAGGATGCCAATGACTCCTTCTCCATGTTAAGAGATGCCTTATCGGAGTATGTGGAAGAGGGACCGGGAAGAAATGAAGGAATACAGGGAGAGGATTCTCTTGCCGCTACATCTTCTTCCGCAGCCTATAGAGATGAGCTGGGAGAGGAGAATATGATTTCCAGTTCCAGCTTAAGAAGAGAAACAGCAAGACAGGCAGGACTGGCTTCCCGTATTGATGCGGAGAATTACGGAGCGGAGGCGCCCAGACTTACCACCGAAGGATATTCCTCCAGAATTCGAGAAATCGAAAGGGAAGAGCGGGAAGAAGAACTGGGAGCAGGAATCCCCGTTCGAAGAAGCACAGCCGGAAAGGGAAGAACCGGAGCAGGAACCGATAGAGCAAGACGTTTGCAAAAGAGCGTAGGCTCAAGCAGTTCTGTGAAGAGAAGAAGCGGAAGAACTGCCGGAACAGCCGGCAGAAGACAGAGAAGTACTGCAAACAGAAATCCGGGAACAGAATGGGATTTGTACAGCATTTTACGAATTGCCCTTCCGGTGGCAATTGCTATTATTGTGATTATTCTGGTAAAGGTGCTTTTCTTCTCCGCAAAGAAGCATAGCGTAGTGGAAACTACAGCGGCGGTAACAGAGACCTCTGCAACAGTGGAAAGCACGGAGGAAACTACCGTGGAGGAGACAACGGCTACTCAGAAGCGTTATTTCACCACCACAGGAGTAAGAATCAGAACAAAGCCCAGCACAACAGATTCAGAAGTACTCACCGTATTGGACGAAGGAACGGAACTGCAATACAAGGCGGATTATAATGATGAGTGGTTAGAAATCACCTATAACGGACAGGATGCCTATATTTCCAAGCAGTATGTACGTACCGAGGAAGTAAGTACTACCCAAAGTGCTACAGGAAACAATACCACAGCTACTACGGCAGCCAATTCTTCCGGTACTAGCACAAACTCCGCAACAAAATCCACTACGGAGAGCCGGGCAGCGGCAGCCACCACGGCGCAGCAGGCCAAGGGCGGATCCACAACCCTGACAGTATCTCCATAAGAGGGTGAAGACTTTTTCGCAAAGCTATATCATAAGAAGAAAAATAATTTTAAAGGGACTGCAAGAAATCAAAATTAAAGAAATTTTCGGCAGTCCCTTTAAAATGCTTCGAAATAATATGGTATTTCTACATGAATATCTAATTCCGATAGAAAAAAACTTTGCGTATTGTATCCATTATGAAAGGAAAAACTGAAAATAACTTGCACTTTGCTTGTGGGAAATGTAAAATTAGCTTTCGTGAATCCGAAATTGCTGGAGAAAAACAACAAAAAAATAGTGTAGAAAATATTTTTAGCTTAATTTTGGAAAATACTTGCAATCACGGAGAGAGTGCCTATAATCTCAAAGGTACTTGAGAGTGAAGAAAGGGGGAAAACCATGGAAAAGCTTGCAGCATCCCTGCTGGAAGAGCTGAATGTGGAGACTGTCTTTACGATTCCGATTTTTGGAGGAATTCCGGTTTCCGAGTCGGTTGTGGTGACTTGGATCATCATGGCGGTGATGATATTTGGCGCTTACCTGTTGGGTAGAGATTGCAAGGTTCGTACACCGGGGACGAGACAGCAGGTCGCAGAATTGATTGTGACTAAGCTGGACAAGTTCATGGAAGGCAATCTGGGAGAAGAGGGCAAGCAATACGGTACGTATCTGGCTGTGGTATTGATTTTTATCGGTATAGCCAACCTCTTCGGTGTTTTCGGCTTTAAGCCGCCCACAAAGGATTTTAATGTTCCTGTGGCGCTGTCCCTGATGAGCATTATTCTTGTGGAAGTAGCAGGAATACGTGCCTTCGGTACCGGAGGCTGGGTAAAGCGCTTCGCACAACCCATTCCCATTATGACGCCGATTAATATCCTGGAGGTCTTTATCAGACCATTATCCTTGTGTATGCGTCTCTTTGGAAATGTATTAGGAGCCTTCGTTATTATGGAACTGGTGGAACTGGTGGTTCCGGTAGGAGTTCCGGCAATCCTGTCCTTGTACTTTGACCTCTTTGACGGTCTGGTACAGGCGTATGTTTTTGTCTTTTTAACATCGCTTTATATTGCGGAAGCGGTAGAGTAGAGTGGAGTAGTGTAGGTCGCAGTAAAAATGGTCGCTTAGCGACAGAATGGAGAGAAAATTATGGTAGCATTAGGAGCAGCAATTGCAGCATTGGCATGTCTTGGAGCAGGATTAGGCATCGGTTTGGCAACAGGAAAGGCAACAGAGGCGGTAGCAAGACAGCCGGAAGCAAGTTCTAAGATTATGACGATTCTCTTGCTTGGTTGTGCACTGGCAGAGGCAACAGCCATCTATGGTTTCGTTATCGGACTTATGATTATCCTCTTCTTAAAGTAAGGAGCAGTGTTTTGGAATCGAAGGAGGGAAAACGATGCTTAGTCTCAATCTAAGTAGTATTATTTTTACAGTCATTAATTTATTGGTGCTGGTTTATTTTGTGCATCGCTTTCTGTTTAAACCGGTTCGTGCCGCTTTGAAGGCAAGACAGGACGAACTGGACACTTCTTATCGAGAAGCGGAAGAGGCCAATACAAAGGCCAGAGATTTGAAACAACAGTATGAAGACAGCATGGCAAAGATTGATACGGAACGGCAGGAAAAGTTAGAGGCCGTTCGTTTGCAGGCGTCTTCTGAATACGATGAAATCATCGGAAATGCCAGGGAGAAGGCAGACAAGATTATTGCGGAAGCCAAGATAGAGGCGCAGAGACAGGCTGAACAGAAGCAACACGAGATGGAAGAAGAGGTGGCTATGCTTGTGGCAAAGGCTGCCTATAAGATTGCAGCCAGCAAGGATTCCGTGGAAAACAATCAAAAGCTGTATGATACCTTCCTAGAAGATGCGGAGAAGAAGGAGTAAGGACTATGCTGCAAAAAGTGGTAGAGTATGCAAAACAGCTTTTCAGAATGCGCGTTCCGAAAAGCGTTATAGAGGAGACCAGTCGGATTTTTGAAGTTTTACCGGAGACGGCAGGACAGCTTTCCGACGCCACAATACCTTTGGAAAAGAGAATGTCTATCATCGATAGCATTTTCCCTACAGAAGTTAGGGATACCTTGAAGGTACTGTGCAATGACGGCCTTCTCAGTGCATGGGGTGAGGTGGCAGAGGAGTATGAAAAAATCTCCAATGAAGAATCCACCAAATTAAAAGTACATCTTCGGTATGTAACCAAGCCGGAGGAAGAACAATTAAAGAGAATTCGGGAATTTGTTTATAACAAATATCATTCCCGGAACATTGAAGTCGTATTGGAAGAGGATGAGAGTCTGGGAGGCGGATTTGTCCTGGAGGTTGGTCACGACCAGTATGATTGGAGTACAAAGGGTAGACGAGAGCAGTTTTTGGAGGAAATGCAGAATAAGCGCTTCTCCAACAGCCAGCAGGATATTATCAGCATTTTACAAAGCTCCGTAGAGGACTTTGATTTAAAGGCGGAGAAGAAAGAAATCGGTTTTGTCAGCTCCGTAGGTGACGGTATCGTTATCATCAACGGATTGGATCATGCCATGTACGGAGAAATCGTTGTCTTTGACAACGGTGTTCGGGGTATGGTACAGAACATTGAAAGAAACCGAATCGGTGTTATCCTCTTCGGTGATGAAGAAGGAATCATCGAGGGAAGCAGAGTAGTACGAAGCAACAAAATGGCGGGAATCCCTGTGGGAGACGCTTATCTTGGCCGTGTGGTAGATGCTTTGGGAGCTCCCATTGACGGAGAAGGGGCTATCAACACCAAGGAATACCGTCCTATTGAAGAGCCGGCACCCGGAATCATTGACAGAAAGTCCGTTAATGTTCCCTTACAGACCGGAATTCTGGCAATTGACTCCATGTTCCCCATCGGTAGAGGACAGCGTGAGTTGATTATCGGAGACCGTCAGACCGGAAAGACCTCCATTGCCATAGATACCATCTTGAACCAGAAGGGAAAGGATTGTATCTGTATTTATGTTGCTATCGGACAGAAGGAATCCACCATTGCTTCTTTGGTGGAGAATCTAAAGAAAAATGAAGCCATGAGCTATACCTGTGTGGTAGCGGCAACAGCGGCGGATCCGGCACCGATTCAGTACATTGCCCCCTATGCGGCAACCTCTTTGGCAGAGTACTTTATGTACCAGGGAAGAGACGTACTGATTGTTTATGATGACCTTTCCAAGCATGCGGTAGCTTATCGTGCCCTGTCTCTTCTTTTGGGAAGAGCTCCCGGACGTGAGGCATATCCCGGAGACGTTTTCTATCTCCATTCCCGTTTGCTGGAGCGTTCCTGCCGTTTGTCCGATGCCTTGGGAGGAGGTAGCATTACCGCCCTTCCGATTATCGAAACTTTGGACGGAGACGTTTCCGCCTATATTCCTACCAACGTTATTTCCATTACCGACGGACAGATCTTCTTAGAGAGTAACCTTTTCTTTGAGGGACAGAGACCTGCGGTAAATGTAGGACTTTCCGTATCCCGTGTGGGTGGTGCAGCCCAGACCAAGGCCATGAAGAAGGCGGCAGGTTCCCTGCGTATCGACTTGGCACAGTATAGAGAAATGGCGGTATTTACTCAGTTCTCTTCGGATTTGGATGAAAGTACCAAGACTCAGCTGGAACAGGGAGCGATTTTAATGGAGCTGTTAAAGCAGCCCCTTGGCCGTCCCCTTTCTTTAGGAGAGCAGGTAGTAACTTTGGTGCTTGCCCTTCATAAAGAATTCCTGGGCACAGCGAAGAAGGATGTGAAGGCTTTACAGAATAAAGTTTTGGCCTTCTTTAACGAGCAGGAGGGAGATTTAATCAGGAACATAGAGATTTCCGGCCTTTTGCAGGAAGATATGGAACAGCGGATTATTCAGCTCTACCATGATTTTCTGAAGAAGGAAGAGGAAAAGCTTTCATAAAGGAGGCAGACCTTGCCTACAACAAGAGAATTACGAGACCGAATCCACAGCATTGATAACACCATGAAGATTACCAATGCCATGTATTTGATTTCCAGTACAAAGATGCGTAAGGCCAGAGCGGGTTTGATGCAAACCGAGCCTTACTTCTATACCCTGCAGTCTATGATGGCCAGAGTTATGCGACATTTACCGGAGGACTATACCCACCCTTATTTGGATCTTCGAGAGGGCGTAGCCAACGGTCAGGGAAGGGTAGCCATTATCTGTGTGACCGCGGATAAGGGACTGGCAGGAGCTTATAACCACAATGTCATCCGGAAAACGGAAGAGCTTTTAGCGAAGTATCAAAATTATCGGCTTTTTGTGGTAGGAGAGATGGGAAGAAGCTATTTTCACAGCAGAAACATTCCCATTGAAGAGGCCTTTCATTACACCGCCCAGAATCCTACCCTGCACAGAGCCCGTGTGATTACCCGGAAAATGATGGAATTTTTCGAGGATAAGGAGATTGACGAACTCCATATCGTTTTCACCAGAATGAAGAATTCTTTGGAAATGGAATGTGAGGAGGAACAGCTTCTTCCCTTGGATAAGCTTCATCCGGTGTTTGTTAAGCTACCTATTACCGCAAACTATGAGGCCTTTAGTATTTTTCCGAACACGGATGCCTTGATTGACAATGTTATTCCGGATTATATTAACGGTTATATTTACAGTGCTTTGGTGGAGGCCTTTTGTGCGGAGCAACAGGCCAGAATGACCTCCATGGATGCGGCAAACCGAAACGGAAATGAGCTGAAGCAAAAGCTCCGTATCCAGTATAACCGTGCCAGACAGGCACAGATTACCCAGGAAATCACGGAGATAGCCGCAGGTGCCAAGGCTCAGAAGGCGGCCAAAAAGAAAAATAAACAAGAGGTTTGATTGTAGAAAGAGAGGAGAAGGGGGAAATGCAGACAGGAAAAATTGTCCAGGTTATGGGACCTGTTGTGGATGTGGAGTTTATGGAAGCCCCGCTTCCCAAGATTAAGACTGCCATGGTGGTAGACAACCACGGCGTAACAGGAACCATGGAGGTAGCTGAGCATTTAGGAGAGAATACCGTCCGTTGCATCATGCTGGCCCCCAGTGAGGGATTGGAAAGAGACATGGAGGTCCGTTCCACAGGAAAGGGAATTTCCGTTCCGGTGGGAGAGCAGACTCTCGGCCGTCTCTTTAATGTATTGGGAGAAACCATTGACGGAAAGGATCCCATTACCGATGGAGAGGAATGGGAAATTCATAGAAAACCGCCTGCTTTTGTGGATCAAAGCCCGGTGCAGGAGGTACTGGAAACCGGAATCAAGGTTATTGACCTGATTGCTCCCTATGCAAAGGGCGGAAAGGTCGGCCTTTTCGGTGGAGCCGGAGTAGGAAAAACCGTCCTGATTCAGGAGCTTATTCGAAACGTGGCAACAGAGCACGGCGGATACTCCATTTTCACTGGAGTAGGAGAGCGTTCCCGTGAGGGTAATGACCTCTATATGGAAATGACGGAATCCGGCGTTATCAAGAACACTGCGCTGGTATTCGGACAGATGAACGAGTCTCCCGGAGCCAGAATGCGTGTAGCGGAGACCGGACTTACCATGGCGGAGTATTTCCGTGATGTGCAGAAGAAGGATGTATTGCTCTTTATTGATAATATCTTCCGTTTTGTGCAGGCAGGTTCAGAGGTATCTTCTCTGCTGGGAAGAATGCCTTCCGCGGTAGGATATCAGCCTACATTGGCTTCCGAAATGGGACAGCTGCAGGAAAGAATCGCCTCCACCAAGGAGGGATCCGTTACCTCCGTACAGGCGGTATACGTTCCGGCGGATGACTTAACCGACCCGGCACCGGCAACCACCTTTGCCCACTTGGATGCCACAACAGTACTTTCCAGAAAGATTGTTGAGCAGGGTATTTATCCGGCGGTGGATCCTTTGGAGTCTTCTTCCCGTATTTTGGAAGAAAGCATTGTGGGAAAAGAGCACTATGACACGGCCCAGAGCGTTTTACAGATTTTACAGAAGTACAAGGAATTACAGGATATTATCGCCATCCTGGGTATGGAAGAGCTTTCCGAGGAGGATAAGCTTTTGGTATATCGTGCCAGAAAGATTCGTAACTTCCTTTCTCAGCCATTCTTCGTGGGAGAACAGTTTACCGGCGTAGCAGGACGCTACGTGCCTTTGAAGGAAACCATCGAGGGCTTTAAGGCCATTATCAGCGGAGAAATGGATGATGTGCCGGAGCTTGCGTTCTTCAATGTAGGAAATCTGGAGGACGTAAAGAAGAAGGCAGAGCTCTTAAAGGGCTAAGGAGTTTTCTATGATGCGAGGAAACGGAAACTTATTTAGTGCAAAGGTCATTGCCACCAACAAAGTGTACTATGATGACCGTTTGCGATATCTGAACGTTCGAACACTGGACGGACAAATCGGTTTTATGGCGCACCATGCCCCGATTGTCGTAGCGGTGGATATCGGCGTATTGGACATGCAGAAGCCGGATGGCTCCTGGGAGCATGTGGAAGTAGGAAAGGGTATCCTGCAATTTGCAAACAACCGTCTTACTCTTTTGGTGGACACGCTGGAAACCAAGGAGGAGATGGATATCCGCAGAGCGGAAGAGGCCAAGGAAAGGGCGGAGGAAGAACTTCGCCAGAAGCAGAGCTATCAGGAGTTTAAGAAGTCCCAGGCGGCTTTGGCCAGAGCCCTGGGAAGACTGGAATTCTACAAGAAGACCTATATGTAGAAAGCCGGAATTTTGCCAAAATGCTGTCTTTGTAGCTTGGATTTTCACAAGGAGATCCGCCTATAGGGCAGAAGATTCTTCAAATCTCTTGCTTATCCTTTCATTTGGAATTACAATGGCAAGGATTAGGAAAGAAAAGGAGAAACTATGTTTAGTCCAAAACAGAAAAAAACCATTACTACAGTAATCGTTGTGATTTTGATTGCATTGATGGTACTTACCATGGTATTGCCGCCATTGCTTTCGAGAATGTAAAATGAGAAGAGAGAAATTACTTCTTTTAGGCTACCCCGGACAATGGGGTAGCCAGTTTTTATGGAAAAAAATACGAGAGGATCAGGATTGCCCCTTTTCCAAAGCTTTTATAGAGGAAGAAGAGAAGAGGCTGAGAAGCTTGCCAAGACTTTATTTGAAAGAGACGGCTTATGGGAAGCTAAATGGGGAGGTCGTTAAGACTTTGCCGGAAAGAGGCGGACAGCCACAAAGCTGCCCGGAGCATCCTGTACTTTCCGCGGAAAATATCCTTTTGTTTACAGAGGGAGAGAAGAAGGGGCAAAGCATTCCTCTTTATGAAGAAGACCTGCAAGCCAAATGGAATGCGGGAGAACTTAGCTTAGGAAAGGTGGAAAATCTATTTCCAAACTGGATTTCCGACTTCGGTATTTCAGAGATATTGCCCCTGGGAAGAGGAGGAATTCTTTCCGGCCTTTGGCAACTTTCCGGAGGCGGCTTTTCCTTTTCCTACGAAAAAATTCCTTTCCTACAGGGGACGATAGAGCTTTGTGAGCATTTTCAGATTTCCCCTTATTATCTTTATTCGGAAAATGCTTATCTCCTCCGATTGGAGGAAGTGGAGGCATTTTCAGAGCTGGCAAGGGAAAGAGGAATTGTGTCTTCCTGTATCGGCATTTCAGAAGAAGGGAAGAAACGCATGAGAAGGGATGCTCAGGGAGAGTCCTTTTTAACAAAAAGGGAGAGGGACAGCTTGGAGGAGTTGTTTTCTAAAAAGGAGCTGGAAGAAAGTCTTACCGCCTTCTATATCCGGCAGGACTCCCTGCTGCTTTAAGGAGAATGCCTTTCCCTTGCGGTGATTTTGGAAATTGAGTACAATAGATTTTCGGGAAAAGAACTTCAGGCTAAGCTTTTCCGCTTGGCAAGGGAAGAACCTGAGAATTTTTATAAAACAGATATCCGGTCCTATGGAAGGAAAATAAAGGAGAAGCATGAGAGAAAAAATTCTAAGCATCATAGAGAAGAATGCGAAACTGCCTGTGGAGGATTTGGCAGCCCTTTTGGGAGAAGATCCGGAGCAGGTAGGGGCTGAAATCAAGGCGATGGAAGAGGAAGGCGTGATTTGTGCCTACCACACCCTGATTAACTGGGACAGCACCCAGGATGAACGGGTAGATGCCCTTATTGAGGTAAAAGTAACGCCCCAAAGAGGCATGGGCTTTGACAGTATTGCGGAGCGTATTTACCAGTACGAAGAGGTGGATGCCCTGTATCTGATGAGTGGAGCCTTTGACTTTACCGTAATCGTAAAGGGAAGAACCATGAAGGAAGTGGCTAACTTCGTTTCCATGAAGTTAGGACCTATGGAGTCCGTGCTTTCCACCGCCACCCACTTCGTATTAAAGCGGTACAAGGATCACGGCACCAAACTGGTGGCTCCGAAGAAGGATGAAAGAATGCAGGTATCTCCATAGTGTTCAGGGAGAGTCAAGAGGATTTTTCTAAGGAAGAAATAAGAGAGTGAGCATGAGCGAAAACAAGGAACAGCAACAAAATTCGCCCAGGGAATTAAACCCGGCGATTGTAAATATACGACCCAGTGGAATTCGGAAGTTTTTTGATATTGTATCGGAAATGAAGGATGCCATTTCTCTTGGCGTAGGAGAACCGGACTTTGATACCCCCTGGCATATTCGGGAAGAGGGAATCCATTCTTTAGAGAAGGGAAGAACCTTTTATTCCTCCAATGCGGGACTGTTGGAGCTTCGAGAAGCCATCTCCGACTACGTGGCCGAGAAGCATCAGGTGCAGTATGACCCGAAAAATGAGGTTATGGTTACCGTAGGAGGTTCGGAGGCCATTGACCTGGCTATGCGTGTCATTTTAGAGCCGGGAGACGAGGTTTTGATTCCAGAGCCCTGCTATGTTTCCTATACTCCCTGCGTAAAAATGGCCTACGGTGTACCGGTGCCCATTGCCCTGGAAGCCAAGGATCAGTTCCGCCTGACCAAGGAGAAGCTGGAGCAAGCCATCACGGAGAAAACGAAGATACTGGTTCTCCCCTTCCCCAACAATCCCACCGGAGGCATCATGGAGAAGGAAGACCTGGAAGAGATTGTGCCTTTGATTTTAAAGCATAATCTCTATGTGCTGACCGATGAAATCTACTCTGCCCTTTGCTACAAGGGAGAGCACCATTCCATTATCGAGTTTCCGGGAATGCGGGAAAGAACCGTGTATATCAACGGATTTTCCAAGGCCTATGCCATGACCGGCTGGCGATTGGGCTATGCCTGCAGCGCGGCACCCATTTTAAAGCAAATGTTGAAGCTTCATCAGTATGCCATCATGTGCGCTCCCACCACCTCCCAGTATTCTGCTGTGGAAGCCATTCGGAACGGAGAAGAGGACGTGCTGAGAATGCGGGATGCTTATAATGAAAGAAGAAGACTCCTCTTATACCATTTTCAGAAAATGGGCTTGGACTGCTTTGAACCCTTTGGGGCTTTCTATGTCTTTCCCTGCATTAAGAAGTTCGGCCTCAGCAGTGAAGAATTTGCGGAACGGCTGCTTCGGGAAGAAAAGGTTGCGGTGGTACCGGGAAATGCCTTTGGAGATTCGGGAGAGGGCTTTATTCGTATATCCTACGCCTATTCCATTGAAAATTTAAAGCTGGCTTTAGAAAGAATAGAGCGTTTTGTGAAGAAATTACAGGAGAGCAATCATGGCCTGGTATGATGGCGCAATTTTTTATCAAATCCTGCCGGGAGCGGTGCTTTCCACCCTTTCCGGAGATGAGAACAGCAATATCAAGGAGCTGGAGGAATACCTCCCCTATTTAAAGGTCTTAGGCTGTGACGGTATTATTCTGGGACCTGTGTTTTCCAAGAATCCCTTACAGTACGGCACAGGAGACTTTCATCAGATTCGGGAATGGTTGGGGACGGAAGAAGAGTTTCGAAACTTTGTGGAGGATGCCCATGGAATGGGAATCCGCATTGTTTTGGATGTGGCATTTCCCTTCTGTGACAGAAGCTTTTTTGCCTTCCAAGACTTGCAGGAAAAGGGAGAAGCCTCTCCGTATTGTGATTGGTTTTTGGATTTAGATTTTTCAAAGCGCTCCCCCATGGGAGATTCCTTTTCCTATCAATCCTTTAGAAATATGCCGGAACATCCCTTATTCAATCTGGACAATGAGGGGCTTCGGCTTTATCTTGTGGAACAGGTAAAGCACTGGATTTCCGCCTATGATATTGACGGTCTGCGTCTGGCCTACAGTGAAGCGGTGGACATTCATTTTCAAAAATCCCTCCGTTACTTTAGCAGTCAAATGAAGCCGGAGTTTTTCCTTTTGGGAGAGCAGTTTATCGGAGAGTTGGCCAGAGCAATCAATACGGAAACCCTGCAATCCCTGGCTAATCAGGAGCTTTATCAGGGGCTTTGTCAGGCCTTTAATGAGAAGAATTTCTATGATTTGGCCCAGAGAATCGGAAAAAATCAAGAGCTTACTAAGCAAATGCAGCTATTTCTGGAAAGTCCCAATACCCATAGAATCGCCACGGTCTTAGAAGAGGAAAAAAATCTGTGGGGAATCTATATGGCACTTTTCACCCTGCCGGGAAGACCTACTTTGTATTATGGAGGAGAATACGCTTTGGCAGGAAAAAGAGGGGAAAAGCAGGGAGAAATTCTTTCTCCTAAATTCACCCTGTCCCAATATAAGCCGGATGCCTTTACCAGCTATATTGCAAAGCTTGCGGAAATTCACGGAAAGAATTCGGAGCTGCAAATCGGAGAGTTTAAAGAGGTTTACCTGGACCATAGACTCTATGCTTATCTTCGTATGGACGGAAACAGTGCCGTGCTTACGGTACTGAACAATGACAGCATGGATCAATATATTACCCTGACGCTTCCCAAGAAGGCGAGCATTGCCTTCGACCTGATGACTACAGAGCCGGTGGAGCTGACAGAAGAAGGAAATATCAAGGTTTTCTGTGAAGCTCACGGAGGAAGAATCATTAAGTTAAAATAAGATAAGCAGAAAGAAAAGGAGGGAAGCTTAGCCCTCCTTTTCCTTTTTAGCTTTTTCTGCCAATCGGTAACATAGGGAGATTCAACTCTAAAAAAAAAGGACAAAAGATCTGAAAATAAGGAGAGAAGAGTTCTATAAATAAGAGGAGAAAAGCACTAAAAATAAGAGGACAAAAGCCCTGAAAATAAGGTATACTAAGAAAATAAACGACGAGAATGATTCACATCTGCTGATGGAAAGAGGAGGAGAGTTCTATGGAAGGTTTTCTTTCAGAGTTAGACCGGTATCTTTTTGGAAACGGAAGGCATTATAAAATTTATGAGAAGATGGGGGCTCATCCTGCTTGCTTTGAAGGGCAGGAGGGAATCCACTTCGCGGTTTGGGCTCCCCATGCCAAGAGAGTGTCCATCGTTTGTGATCGAAACGGCTGGGATCCGGAGAGGAATCCCATGCTTCCCTTAGAGAGTACGGGCATTTATGAAGGATTTTATCCCGGAATGGGGGTAGGAGAGCTTTATAAGTATGCTATTTTGACAGAGGCCGGGGAATGGATTTTCAAGGCAGACCCCTATGCCTTTGCCGCAGAATTCAGACCGGGAACCGCCTCTATTACAGCAGACCTTTCCGATTTTCCCTGGGCAGACGGAAAATGGATGGAGGAGCGAAAGAAAAGAAATCCGGAAGAATCCCCCCTGTCCGTGTATGAGGTGCATTTGGGCTCTTGGAAGCGGCACAATCGTCCGGAAAATAACGGTTTTATCAATTACATCGAAGCGGGAGAACAGCTGGCAGAATACTGTAACTACATGGGCTATACCCATGTAGAATTAATGGGCATTGCAGAGCATCCCTTTGACGGCTCCTGGGGTTATCAGGTGACCGGGTATTATGCGCCAACCTCCCGTTATGGTGATCCCCGACAGTTTATGGAAATGGTCAACATTTTGCATCAGCACGGAATCGGGGTGATTTTAGACTGGGTTCCCGCACATTTTCCAAAGGATGCCCACGGCTTAGCCAACTTTGACGGTGTAGCCTGCTATGAGCATCCGGACAGCCGCCTGGGAGAGCATCCGGACTGGGGAACCAAGGTCTTTAACTATGAGAAGACAGAGGTGCAGAATTTCCTCATCGGCAATGCCCTTTATTGGTACGATATGTATCATATTGACGGCTTGAGAGTGGATGCGGTGGCCTCCATGCTGTACTTGGATTACGGCCGAAAAGACGGAGAATGGCTTCCCAATATTTACGGAGGAAACGGCAATCTGGCAGCCATCGAATTCTTTAAGCATTTGAATTCCATTATCCGAAAGAGAGAGGATGGCACCGTAATTATTGCGGAGGAGTCCACTGCCTGGCCGGATATTACCAAGTCTCCGGACGAGGGAGGCTTAGGCTTCCACTTCAAATGGAATATGGGGTGGATGCATGACTTCCTAAGCTACATGAAGGAAGATCCCATGTATCGAAACTATCATCATAACCAGCTGACCTTCGGCATGAGCTATGCCTATTCGGAGAAATTCATCCTGGTGCTCTCCCATGACGAGGTAGTGCACCTAAAGCGATCCATGATTGAGAAAATGCCGGGAAGCCGGGAACAGAAGTTTCGGAACCTTAAGGCGGCATACTTCTTTATGATGGGCCATGCCGGAAAGAAGCTGCTCTTTATGGGACAGGATTTCGGACAATACCGGGAGTGGAACGAGGACTGCTCCATTGACTGGCATTTACTGGAAGAACAGGAGAACCGTTCCTTACATTCCTTCCTGCGAGATCTTTTACAACTGTACAAGACCTATCCTGCCCTTTATGAGGCGGACTATCTTTATGAAGGCTTCTCCTGGGTCAATGCGGATGATGCCAGCCGTTCTATTTATAGCTTTATTCGTAACCCGAAAAACCATCTGCCCCATTCCGGAAAGCCGGGAGTTCAGAATAGCACCCTGGCGGCAGTGGCAACAGAGGGTAAGGCCGTTTTAGAAAACGGCAATACCTTTTCTGCCAAAATTCCGGGAGAGCATCGGGAAAGTCTTCTCTTCGTGGTAAACATGACTCCCGTGGATCACGAAGAATACTGGGTAGGAATGCCGAAAGCCAAGGAAGCAAGACTGATTCTTACAGAAGAAGGGCTTTGTAAGGAAGAAAAATACTACCCCGTGGTAAAGGGAGAGTGTGACGGAAGAGACTATCACATTGCCTACCCCTTAAAGGGCTTCGGCTGTGCATTATTTGCCTTTACAGAGGAAACTGAGGATTCCTGTGCCAACGCTCTTTCTCAGGAAAAAGAGGAAAAGCTTCAAGTTTCCGAGGAAAAGCCGGAAGGACAGCAGGAGAAAAAAGAAAGCTCTAAGGTGGCGGAAAAGACAGCAGAAAAGACAGCAGAGAAGACAGCAGAAAAGACAGCAGAGAAGCCGGCAGAATATTTCAGCGAAGTCAGAGTCCGGGAGGAAGCCGGCTGAAGGAAAGTCTGGAAAAGGGTGAAAGCTCGGATAAGAGCGGCTCTTTTTCGGAAGAAATAAAGTAAAAAACCGCTTTAAGGGATTAAGACAAAGAGTCAGGCTAAGGAATTAAGATAAATTGTCCGGATGACAAGGCTAAACTGCTGAATCAAGGATTAGAATAGCCTGAAAGACAAGCTATTAAAAAACTACTAGGATCATTAAGAAAGGAAGTAAGCCAATGCAATACAATTTTGATGAAGTAATCGATAGAAAGGGAACTCGCTGTGCAAAGTATGACGAACGAATCAAGAAGTTCGGTACAGAGGATTTGATTCCCCTTTGGATTGCGGATATGGACTTTAAAACAGCCCAGCCCATTATCGACGCCTGCAAGAAACGGGCGGAAGAAGGAATCTTTGGCTACACTTCCAGACCGGACTCCTATTTTGAAGCAGTACAGAACTGGGAGAAGGAACGCTATGACTGGTGTCCGGACACCGCACTCATGTCCTGGTCCTTAGGCGTAGTACAAAGCCTTACCGCCATTGTCCGTACCTTTTCTCATGTGGATGATAAAATCCTGATTCAAAGTCCGGTATACACAGAATTCTGGGATATTCCGGATATGGCCGGCAGAAAGGTTTTGGCCAATGCCTTAGTGGAAAAGGAAGACAGATGGCAGGTGGATTTTGCAGACTTTGAAGAGAAGGCAAAGGAAGCCAAGATTTTCATTCTTTGTAATCCCCATAATCCGCTGGGACTGGTTTGGGAAAAAGAAGAGCTGCAGAAAATGATTGAAATCTGCCACAAGCATCATGTGCTGGTGGTTTCCGATGAAATTCACTCTGACCTTATCTTCCATGGGAAGAAGCATTTGCGTGCCGCAACCGTTTCTCCCTTGGCAAAGGAAACGGTGATTACCTGCGTATCCTTAAGCAAGACCTTTAACTTGGCAGGCTTACAGGCTTCCACCACCATTTTCCCCAATCAAGAACTGAAGAAGGATTTCGACCTGTTCTGGACGAGAATGGATATCCACAGAAACAATGCCTTTTCTTCCGTGGCCATGGAAGCGGCTTACCGCGAGGGCGGAGAATGGCTTTCCCAGCTCCTGCCTTACCTGGAGGCAAACCTAAGTTTTGTGGAAGACTTTGTTAGTCGCGAGATTCCAAAACTTAAGGTGCATGTGCCGGATGCCACCTATCTGATGCTCTTGGATTGTCGAGGCTTAGGCATGAGCGATAAGGAACTGAATGATTTTATGGTGCATAAGGCAAAAATCGGTCTAAATGCCGGCGTATCCTTCGGAAAAGAAATTTCCGGTTTTATGCGTCTGAATGTAGCCTGCTCACGGAAGCTTTTGGAACAGGGATTGATTCAGCTTCGGGACGCAGTGGCAAGCTTATAAAAAGTGTAAATAAAATTATTTTGGATCAGTAATTACAGATCTATTTCACATGGCTATAGAGGATTAAAGAAACGGAATGGCGAAAGGAAGAGGCAAAAAGAAAAAGGGAGTTTTCTCCTTTTTTCAAGGGAAAAAAGCGAAGAGGCAGCAGGGCAGAACTGCTTCCTTTATGGAAGGTATCAAGCTTTTTTCCGCCTTCTTCCTTCTCTTTCTTTTCGGTATTTTTTTATTCCGAAAAGCCCATCAGACCCAATGGTATTTTCCGGCTTCCGTCCTAAAGCACGAGGCCGCCATGGAGCGGGTAGCCAAAGAAAAGGGACTGGAAGAGGACTTGGATGTGCTCTTTGCCATTATGACAGTGGAATCCCACGGCAAACTAAAAGATGTGATGCAGTCCAGCGAGTCCAAGGGTCTTCCGGTAAACACATTGGATACGGATGCCTCTATTGAACAAGGGCTAAAGTATTATAAGGATTTAAAGGAGAAGGCCAGGGCCTTGGGACTGGAGGAAAAAGCAGTGATTCAGGCCTATAATTACGGCCCCGGCTTTTTGTATTATGTAGAGAAAAACGGAGGCAAATACACCGATGCATTGGCAGAGGAATTTGCCAAAAACATGGCGAAAGGGAAGACGATAAAATACAGCCACCCCATTGCCAAAAAGGAAAATGGTGGCTACCGTTATCTTTACGGCAATATGTTTTACGCCAGAGTAGTAGAAGAAACCTTGCAGTTTCACAGGGAGAAAAATAAGATGGAAATCACCACAGTCCAGAAAATCCTGATGACCGCTACGGCAGGATTGTTTTTATACATTATGCTTTTGGAAACCTTTATGACCGACAGCGACAGCACCTCCCGGGTTTTCAAAATGTCGGTTCGGGAGCTACGAAATAAAAATATCAACACCCTATTTAAAAACCAGGGAATCTATAACGGCCTGCTGGGCTTGGCTTTACTTTACGGCGTTTACAGCCCCGGTGCCAATGTGGAGCTCACCCTTGTGCTATGCAGCATCATGTTTTTGGTGGCGGTATACGGCGCCATCAGCTCGGATAAGATGATCCTGTTAAAGCAGGGGGGATTGCCCTTTTTAAGTCTCTTAAGTTTGATTTTGAAGTGGTAGAGAGAGACGGAGTTGGATGGAACTTCAGCATAGAGGGAATTGGACAGAGTTTTTTAGTACGGAGAGAATTGGATGGAGCTTTAGCACAGAGGGAGTTGGATAGAGTTTTAGCCTATAGGAGAAAATATGCTGATTATTTTTGTGATTTTTGGAATAGCTATAGGGATAAGCCTTTTTGTTGGTTTATCGGGAAAGAAATAGCTAAAAGCCAAAGAAATGTATGCAGGGGGAAAATAGTGACCGAAAAAAATATATCCGAAAAAACGAAGTTGAAAAATAAAGAGCATTCTCTCCAAAAGAATGATTTGATTACGCTGGAAATAACAGATTTGACAGAGGAAGGCCAGGGCGTCGGAAAAAAGGACGGCTTGGTTTTTTTCGTGAAAGACAGCGTGATGGGAGATAAGGTAGAAGCCAGGATTTTAAAGGTAAAAAAGAATTACGCTTACGCCAAGGTGGAGAAGCTTCTGGAAGCATCCCCTTACCGCATCACACCCCTCTGTCCTGTAGCGGGAAAATGCGGAGGCTGTCAGCTACAACATTTGTCCTATGAAAAAGAGCTGGCATGGAAAGAAGATAGAATCGCTCAAAGCCTGATTCGCATTGCCGGACTTTCTCCGGAAGAAGTAGAGAGCAAAAAAGAGGGAATTTTAGGCGGAGTGCTTTCACGCTATCGGAATAAAGCCCAGTATCCGGTGCAGAACGGAAATTCCATTTCCGCAGTAACAGAAGACAGTTCCTGCTTAAAGCTGGGCTTCTACGGCTTTCATAGCCACCGCATTATCGAAACCGAGGACTGCCTGATTAACAGCGCAGAGAATTCTTTGATTTTAAACTGTATCAAAGACTGGGCAAGGGAATATAAGATTTCCGGCTATGAGGAGGAAACAGGAAAAGGTTTGCTTCGCCACATTTTCCTAAGAAAGGGATTTTCAACAGGAGAAATCCTGCTTTGCCTTGTGCTAAACAGTAAGAACCTGCCCCATGGAAAAGAGCTGTGGGAACGCTTGCAGGACTTGTCTCTTAGTGTTGAGGAAGGTGGACAAGTTCAAGGAAGCATTGTCGGTCTTTGCGTGAATATCAACGAAGGTAGCGGCAACGCTATTTTAGGAAGAGAAACCCGTTGCCTTTACGGAAAAGATAGTATAGAGGATAAAATCGGGGAGTTAAGCTTCTCTATTTCTGTGCCCTCATTTTATCAGGTGAATCCTGCCCAGACCGAGAAAATCTATGGGAAAGCTCTTGAGTATGCAGCTCTTACCGGAGAAGAAACGGTTTGGGATTGTTACTGCGGAATCGGTACCATTTCCCTCTTCCTCGCACAAAAGGCAAAGCAGGTTTACGGGCTGGAAATCGTTCCGGAAGCCATTGAGAATGCCAAGAAAAATGCGGAAAAGAACGGTCTCCATAATACGGAGTTTTATGTGGGTGCGGCAGAAGAGGTCCTTCCCAAATGGGTGGAGGAACAGAAGAGGGAAGGCAAGGACGTGGGAAATCTGGTGGATGTGGTCTCCTTAGATCCACCAAGAAAAGGCTGTGATGAAGCTTGCCTTTCCGCAGTATTGGAACTTAGCCCCAAGCGCATTGTCTATGTAAGCTGTGACCCGGGAAGTCTGGCAAGAGACATTAAGTATCTAGGAGAAGGCGGATATAAGCTGGAGAAATGGGTGGGAATAGATAATTTCCCCAGGACAGGGCATGTGGAGACGGTGGTATTATTGTCAAGAAAATAGAATAACAAGTTATATAAGTGTTGAAATAGGTGCTTTTAGGATTTTAAAAGAAATCAGTTCTATAATAAATTAAAAATCGTGTTGGT
>NZ_CAUTEG010000002.1:0-80704 GCF_963537195.1 Oribacterium sinus
TGTTTTCCTGAAGGTGTTTAACAACTCCCTGGGCTTTTGCGGCGCGATCCCCTATATCGCCGATCTGGAGCGGAAGCTTACCGAGGACGGAAAGTACGAGGAGTTCAAAGCATCCTACCAGAAAGTCACCGCCCATGACTGGTATGAAGAACGCCACGAATTTCTCTCCAAGCAAGATCGCGTAGTGAATGCTCTGGTTGATATGGGATATATGAGCGAGAAGGCAGCCTGGAACTGGTGTGATGCTGCGATCGGAGATTATCAGATCAGCATTGAAGACTTTGCAAAGCGCGTAAAGGCCTATATTGACAGCATGGGAAACAACCATCATGTTGTCTTCCTCGTGGATGAGATCGGCCAGTACATCGGCGACGATTCTAAGCTGATGTTGAATCTCCAGACCGTGACGGAAGAACTGGGCCGTGAGTGCATGGGCAAGGCATGGGTCATCGTGACCAGCCAGCAGGATATCGACTCCATTACAAAGGTCAAGGGCAACGACTTTTCCAAGATTCAGGGTCGCTTTGATACCCGTCTGTCCCTGTCCTCCGCCAATGTCGATACCGTCATCAAGAAGAGAATTCTGGATAAGAATGAGACCGCAGCGCAGACACTGCGCCTGCTTTACGAGCAGAAATCTACCATCATCAAGAATCTGATCGTGTTCAACGATGGCGTGGAGAAAAAATTATATGCAAACGACCGGGATTTTGCGGAGGTCTATCCCTTCATCCCCTATCAGTTCAACCTCCTTGCCAGCGTGCTGACATCCATCCGCACTCATGGTGCATCCGGAAAGCATCTATCCGAGGGCGAGCGCTCCATGCTGGCACTCTTCAAGGAATCTGCCGAGGCGATCAAAGAGAAAGAAGTCGGCGCGATCGTGCCGTTCCATCGCTTCTATGATGCGCTGGAAAACTTCCTGGATCACAGCCATAAGGGCGTGATCATGAAGGCGTATGATAACAACTATATCAACCCGGATCACAAGGAGAGCGATGTCTTCACCATCAACGTGCTAAAAGCTCTCTTCATGATCAAATACGTGTTGGAGATCGAATCCAACATCGACAACATCGTAAGCCTCATGGTCGAAAATATCGACGATGACCGTATCACCATCAAGGAGAAGGTGGAAGAATCCCTGAAGGTGCTCATGCGTCAGATGCTGGTGCAGAAAAACGGCAGCCTCTATGTTTTCCTGACTGATGAGGAGCAGGAGATTAACCGCGAGATCGACAGCCAGAACGTGGAGATGGCGGAGGTCATCAACAAGGTTTCCGAGATGATTTTCGAGGACATCTTCACCGACAAGAAATACCGCTACCCGACCTTTAACGGAAGGTATTCCTTTGGCTTTAATCAGGCAGTGGATGATCGTCCCTACAAATCCGGGCAGGGTTATGACTTCGGTCTGCGTATCCTGACACCGTGGTATGAGGGAGGAAACGATGACACGACGCTCCGCATGATGTCCGGCCAGGGACGGGAGGTGCTTGTCGTTCTCCCTAACGATGCCGCATTCCTGGATGAGATCCGGCAGTATCTGAAGATCGAAAAATTCCTGCGTCTGAATACATCTACGCAGCTTGCCAAGTACGAGACCATCAAAGAGGCAAAGCGCGTGGAGATGCGCGAACGCAATGCCAACGCGAAGCTGTATCTGACCGAGAGCCTGAAGGAAGCTACCATCTATGTGAACGGCGATACCGTCCGCACATCTGCCAAGGAAGTGACCGGCAGGATCAGCGAATCCATCGGCCGCCTGGTACAGATCGTTTACAACAAACTTTCCTATATTGACGTTGCATGCGGCGAGGCAGAGATCCGGAAAATGTTCCATTCCACTAACCAGCTGACACTGGGATTGGAAGGCACGACGGAGCCCAACACCCATGCGCTGGATGATGTGCTGGCCTTCATCGCTCAGAATACCCATATGCACATGAAGACCTCCATGAAGACGATCAAGGATCGTTTCATGAAAGCTCCCTATGGTTTTGTGGAGGACGATGTGCACTGGCTGGTGGCACGGCTCTTTAAGCGAGGAGACCTTGCCTTTACGGTGAACGGTGCCAGTGTCAACCAGAATAACAAGACTGAAGAAGAGCTGATCAGCTTTATCACAAAGAAAACGTTTGTGGAAAAGCTCCTGATGGAGGAACGTGTCCGCGTAAACGAAAAGGACAAGAAAGCAGTTCGTGACGTGATGAAGGAAGTCTTCGGAACCTCCGGCGTAGCCGAGGATGAAGACAGCATCATGAAGAACTTCCAGCGGTATGCCCAAAATACCATCAATGAGATCCTCCGTCTGGAACCGCAGTACCAGCGCTACACCTTCCCAGGCAAGAAAGCACTAGAAACCGGCAAGCGAATCATGCAGTCCGTACTGCAGATCCAGTCTCCGTTGGAATTCTTCCAGTATGTATCGAAAAACCGGGAAGACTACTATGACTTTATGGAGGACTACGAACCGGTCAAAGCATTCTTTAATGGAGAACAGCAGCAGATATTCACCCGTGCGCTGGATATTCTGGCGATTTATGACGACTCCAAGACTTACATCGTAGATGAAGAACTGGAAAAAGTCGTTCATGAAATGCGGCAGATCACCGGGCAGGAAAAACCGTATCAGAATATCCCCAAACTTCCGGAGCTGCGCAAGCGCTTTATGGAAGTGTATATGCAGATCCTCACTCGTGAGGAGAAGCCGGTCATTGATTCCATTGATCAGGCGCAGACACGCGTACTAGAAGTTCTGAACACCAAAGAATATGCCGGCGAAAAACGGTCTCGGTACATTGACCTGTTCCGAGAGATCCATGACGGTGCAGAGCATTGCAACAATGTCTCTACCCTTCGGAGTTTTGTAGATAAAGCGGAAGCACTGAAGATCCGTCTCCTGAACGAGATGGATGCGATGGATCGCCGGATTGCAGAACAGAAAGCAGAGGCAGCAAGAAAAGTAGCGGAAGAGGCTGCACGGAAAGCAAAGGAAGAGGGAAAGACGCTTCCTGACAGAGTGGCTGATCCTGAAGTTACGTATTATGTCAAGAAGACAAAGAACGTCACGATTAAGAACATGACACATGCTTCCTCGTGGCGTCTGGAGAGTGCGGATGATGTTGAACAGGTGCTCTCGGCCCTGCGGAAATCACTGCTGACGGAGCTGGAGACCAACGACATAGTGAATGTGGAGTTTTAATGAGTAGAGATTATTTTAGACATACAATCAAAGCTTTAGAAGAGCTGAACAGGACAACGACTTATTCTATGCCGATACTCCCTGATGACGATGGATATTTCGATAAGGAGTGTCCAAATGAGGATTGTCTTTCGCAGTTCAAAGTCAATGCGGAGGATTGGGAGAACCTATTCTCTGATGAAGCGGTTTATTGTCCGTTTTGTGGACATACAGCGTCGGCTAATAGTTGGTGGACAACTGAGCAATTAGAGCAGGCGGAAGAACAGGCTACACAGATGATATCTGCAAAATTAGGCCAGGCTTTAAGTCGGGATGCTAAGGACTTTAACCGATCCCAGCCTCGGAAAAGCTTTGTAAGAATGTCCATGAAGTATAAAGGACCGACACACTTCGTGAATCTCCCTGCGGAAGCACTTGAGGAGATGGAACAAAAAATCCAATGTGATAACTGTGGCGCGAGATATGCGGTTGTCGGGTCGGCATTTTATTGCCCTTGCTGTGGACAGAATTCCGCAAAACTCACTTTCAACAATACCATTGATAAAGTCAGAGCAAAAATCAAAAATTTGGATTTGATTAGCCAGACAATTTCACAGTATAGCAAGGACGAAGCTGCAAGAGCATGCTCATCGCTGCTTGAAAGCTCTATTCCCGACCTGGTTGTGGCGTTCCAAAGGGTATGTGAATGCGTCTATCCTCAGTTGGAAAACGCAAAACCTTTGAAGCGGAATGTGTTTCAGAGGCTTAATGATGGGTCTGTGTTGTGGAAAGAACTGGTTGGTAATGGTTATGAAGACTGGATAGATGATCATGAGATGCAGGCTTTGAAGGTACTTTTCCAGCAAAGACATTTATTTCAGCACCAAGATGGAATAGTTGATCAGGATTATATTGCAAAAAGCGGAGACACTCATTATCGCATTGGGCAACATATCATCGTTAAGCAAAGCGACGTTCTGAAATATACAGATATTGTCGAAAAAATTGGTAATCGTGTACTTGGATTTTTAGAAGGGGTGGCTCATGAATAAGACTGCCATTAAGAACTTTGCCATCTGGGCAAGGAACAAGCTGATTGCGGATATTAGCTACCGTGCCGGTCTGATGGGCATTACGACAGAGGGCATCCAGAAAGCCCTTCCGCAGTCTACCGGGACGACTGAATTTTACGACATCGGCATGGCGGAACCGTATTCCATTGATGGGGATGCGGTGAAGCAGCGCCGGTCACTGGTGGAGAAAATCCGCAGTAAGGAAAGAGAGTCAAACTACCAAACTGCCTATAAGTACGTGATCGAGGAGGTTGCCTATACCTGGTTTAACCGCCTGATTGCCGTGCGTTTTATGGAGGTCAACGATTATCTGCCCTCCCATATCCGAGTGCTGTCCTCCGATTCCGGTAAAATGGAGCCGGATTTGGTCACAACACCCTTTGACGCGGAACTATCCTTTTCTGCAGACGAGGAGCAGGAAATCTACCGTCTGAAGCAGGAAAACAAGGTGGATGAAGTCTTCCGCATCCTCTTTGTCAAGCAGTGCGATGCGCTGAATGAGATCCTGCCTGCCCTGTTTGAGAAGACTGCCGATTATACAGAATTTCTTCTGAGTCTCTCCGTTATTGATCAGGACGGCGTGGTCTGGCATCTGGTACATGACATCCCGGAAGAAGACTTCAATGTTGAGCTGGGCGGTCAGGTGGAGATCATCGGCTGGCTGTATCAGTATTACAATGTTGAACCCTTTGAACAGCTGTACGATGGCGACAAAGCGACCGAGAAAGTAAACAAAGAAGAAATAGGATATGCAACTCAATTATTCACACCTGACTGGATCGTCCGTTACATGGTCGAAAACTCTGTTGGACGTACCTGGATTGAGCATATGAGAGCAGTGGATGAATCCAAAGATGAGGCAGCTCTGGCTGCGGAATTCGGATGGAAGTATTACCTCCCGGAAGCAAAGCAGGAACCGGAGGTAGAAGAAAAACTTCGCGAACTCCGCAAGGAGCGCGCTGCGCTGAAACCGGAGCAGATCACCATGATCGACCCTTGCATGGGCAGCGGCCATATATTGGTCTATGGATTCTCGGTTCTTATGCAGATCTATGAGAGTGCTGGCTACGGTCAACGTGACGCTGCCAAGAGTATCTTGGAGCACAATTTGTTCGGTCTGGACATTGATGACCGTGCTTATCAGATGGCATACTTTGCCGTCATGATGAAGGCAAGGGAGTATAACCGCCGCATCCTGAATGGTGAGAACACCTGCAAGGTCTATGCGATTCAGGAGAGCAATGGCATTACCGATGCTGCTCTTGGGGACATGGGCGGCAACCTTTCTGAAGACGAGCGCCAGAAGGCTCTTAAAGAGATCAGGGCTTTGATTGCAGAGTTCAAGGATGCCAAAGAGTATGGCAGCATCCTGAACATCGAAAAGCGTGACTGGGATCTGTTGCGTTGTTTTGCTGTACCGAATATGGGTATCGGTCAGCTCAGTCTGGATATGAATGCTACGGAGCCTGCGGCGAATAGGCTGCAGGAGATCATTGATATTGCTGAGGCTATGGCAAATAAGTACTTGGCAACAGTTACAAATCCTCCTTACTTAAATGCGAACCGTATGGATAGCGCATTAACCACATTTGCTGCTAAGAATTACAAAGAATCCAAACAGGATATCAGTACCATAATGCTGCAAGCAGTATCCAATAAAAACGCTTTGCAAGACGGCTTTATTTCCTTCATTATGCCGACATCATGGATGTTTTCAGCAAAGTTCAAGAAAATTAGAGAAATCATTATTCAGAAGTATCAATTTGAATCAATTGTTGACTGTGGGACAGAACTATTTGATGGCAAGATAGGACATTTATATATTGGCGCATGGGTATTAAGAAAAAGGTCGCCTCATAAAAAGGGCATAGCCATTGATTTAACAGAATTCTGCTATAGTCGCCGAGATGAAAAGCAAACCGAGTTTTTCAATTTGGAGAACAGACACATCTTCAATCAACAGGAATTCAACCTGCTTCCGGATGCTCCTGTAGCATATTCTGTTTCAGAAAAAACATTTGAATATTTTAGTAGTGACGATTGCTTAGATAACGTTGGAAAAGCAAGACAAGGACTTACAACATCCGATAATAATACCTTCCTAAGGAACTGGTATGAAGTTCAGTTTGAAAAAATTGGCTTTGGCTTGAAGAGCGTTGAACAGACGCAAAATACGGATGTCAAATGGTATCCGTTTATTAAGGGGGGCGATTTCCAACGGTGGTATCAAAGAGAAGATTTTGTAGTTAATTATCAGAATGACGGGGCAGATATTAAAAAATCGGTAATGTCAAAGTATTCGTATCTTAATAATCCGGGATTTGTCGTAAAGAACACAGAGTGGTATTTCCATGAAGGTATCACATGGAATGATGTTGCTGGAGATCGCTTTAATGCGAGATTTACACCAGAAGGATATATTTTCGCTGATGCAAGTCCCTGTTTCTTTGGCGCACCAGAAAGGGTATGGAGTTCATTAGGATACTTTAATTCCGTTGTTTTTCAACACTTTGCAGATGTTATTTGCCAAGGCCTGCATTATAGTACAGGTCAAATTCCTAAAATTCCTTATCTCCATCTGTCAGATTATGACGAGGCTACAATAGCTAGCTATGCAAAAGATAACTACAAGTTAGTTTCAAGTGAATTTGAAGAAAGTGAGAGCTCTTGGTCATTCAAGGTAAATCCCATTGTTAAAAAAGCAAGGAGTCGTTCACATTGGGGGAATGATGAGGACATAACAATAGAGTACGTATTTAGCTATGTGGCACAAGATTACGATGATCGATTCAATCAACTAAAAGAAAACGAAGAAAGAATAAATAAGTTATTTATTGATATCTACGGCTTGCAGAATGAGTTGGAGTCAGAGGTAGAGGATAAGGCTGTAACTGTCCGTCATGCGGATCTTCAGCGAGACATTAAGTCTTTACTTTCGTATGCCGTGGGCTGTATGTTCGGCCGCTATTCTTTGAATTATCAGGGTTTGGCCTATGCTGGTGGCACTTGGGATGCATCAAAGTATTCCACGTTCCTGCCTGATACAGATAATGTGATCCCGATTACTGATGAAGAGTATCTGGAAGACGACATCGTTTTCCGACTCTGCACATGGCTGAAGGTGGTGTTTGGAGAGTCCACACTGGAGGCAAACCTTGATTTCATCGCTAAGGCACTGGGAAACAAGGGTGATTCGTCCCGTGAAGTCATCCGGAATTACTTCCTGAATGATTTCTTCAAGGATCATTGCCAGACCTATTCTGTGACAGGTTCCGGCAAGCGCCCGATCTACTGGCTCTTTGATTCCGGTAAGCAGAACGGTTTTAAGGCTCTGATCTACTTGCATCGCTACAACGCTGACACCATAGGAAACCTGCGTATAGACTACCTGCACCGGATGCAGCGTATTTATGAGAGTGAAATCAGCCGGATGCAGGATATGATCGACCACAGTACCAGTGCCCGGGAAGTAGCACAGTCTACCAAACGCCGGGAGAAGCTGCAGAAGCAGCTGAAGGAATGCCGGGAATATGATGAGCGTCTGGCGCATCTGGCACTTTCCCGCATCGAGCTGGATCTGGATGACGGCGTGAAGGTCAACTATCGCAAGATTCAGACTGCAAACGACGGCAAATTCTACGAAGTGTTGGCGGATTCCAAGAATATCATGACGAAGAAGTAAGGGGGTGATGGCATGGCAGTTTCCAAAGAATACTTCGGTGAAGGAAAATATGTGGAGTTCAAAGAGGAGATCCCGAAGAAGCATGAGAAGTTTCTGAAGGACATCATTGCCTTCGCCAACACCAGCGGCGGCAAAGTTGTGATAGGCATAGAGGATGAAACAGGTGAGGTGAAAGGATTAGGGGAACAGAATCCGTTCAAACTTTCTGATGCAATCTCCAATATGATCTCTGATGCCTGTACACCCCAGATCTTTACAGATATTACCGCTAAAACACTGGAGGGAAAGACGATTCTTGAAGTAGAAGTATTCCCGGGCACTAACCGGCCGTATTACCTGAAGTCTGCCGGAAAAGAAGCGTCTGCATATGTGCGGATCAATGGAACCAGCCGCCCCTGTGGTGAGTTCATTTTGAAGGAACTGGAGCTGGAAGGTGCGCGGATGTCCTATGATACCCTGTGGGAGATCGGTGATTCCTATGACGAAGAAGCGGTCGAAGCTCTGATGGAAAGCATGTATCAGACTGCGTTGTCAGAATACAGAGGTACCGATGCCCAAAATGCGGTTCATAAGCTTACGACCGAAAAACTGGAGGACTTTGGTATTCTGCTCCGAAAAGAGGGCGAACTTGTTCCTTCCAGAGCCTTTACGCTTCTGACCAAGCCGAGAGAGCGTTATGTCAAAATCCAGTGTGCCCTGTTCAAAGGAACTGAAAAAGTGGATTTTATCGACCGCAAGGAATTCCGTGGACCGGTACAGGAACAGATCGAGCAGGCACATCAGTTTGTGCTGCGTCACACAAATAAGGGTGCCATCATAGAGGGACTTTACCGGCAGGATGTCTATGAGCTTCCGGTCAGTTCTATCCGTGAGATCATCACAAATGCGGTTTTGCACCGCAGCTATGTAGATCCTGCAAATATTCAGGTTTCTATCTACGATGACAGAGTCGAGATCGATTCTCCGGGTATGCTGTGTGCTGGTTTAAGTGTGGCGGATGCGCTCTCCGGGAAATCTAAATGTCGGAATAAGGCATTGGCCGAGGCATTTCAGTATATGAATCTGATTGAAGGCTGGGGAACCGGGGTGCCCAGATTATATAAAGCTTGTGCAGAAATGGGGCTGCCGGAACCGAAATTTTCTGAGTTCGGCGATGGGATCAAGGTGACGATTTATAAGGCCATTAATGCCAATCATGAAGCCAATCCATCCAATACTGGCTTAGAAACTGACAGTAAGGCAGGCGAAAAGACTGACACTAGCAGAAAAACTGGCACAGAAACCAACATAGAAACCAACACAGAAACCAACACAGAAACCAACACAGAAACCAACACAGAAACCAACACAGAACAAAAGGTTATTACTCTGATTAAGCATAATCCATCGATTACGATAAAAGAGATGGCTTTGCAATGCGGAATGTCTGTCAGTGGTATCCGCTATGTGATAGATGCATTGCGTAAGCGCGGAAAGCTGAGCCGTGAAGGGGCACAAAAGCGCGGCAAATGGATCGTTGTCGATTCTGGAGATTGAATGTTATGGCTGAATTAAACCTAAAACAAATTATAGATCGGCTGAAAGCTGAGTTTACGGGCGATACCCGTAAGCTGGTCTTCTGGTATGACGATAAAGCCGAGTTTGAGGAAGATATCGCTGGTGTGGAACTGGAAAATGCGAAGGTATATATTTTGAAGCCGCATAATCAGTTCCAGACCAAGCGCTTTCTGGAGCGAGAAGATACCACCACAAATTACCTGATCTATGCGCCGTTTCCAAAGCCGGATGTGAGTGAAAACCACCTGGAGGACACTATGCTGTACTCCAAGCGGTTTTTTGCCGACCGTACCTCCCTCCTGTCCGTGGATTTGGGCATTGAAGAGAAATATAAGCCGATCATCGAGAAACACATCAAGTTCTTTGCCAATAAAGAGCGCACCCAGCGCTTCTATGATCTGGAAATTGAGAACTTTAACGAGGAGAACATCCTTGTCGGCCTTCTCAGCGCTATCTGTAAGACACGTACCTGCTCTTTTGAAGAGGTGCTGCGGGTTATGATCACGGACAGTGAGCTGGAAGATAATAAGTTCCTTGCCGAGATCGAGAAGTACGACCTGCTGGATTCCTTCTGGAAGCTTTGCGAGCAGCAGTTTGGCTATACGGATGTGAAGCCGACACTGGAAAAGCTCATGGTCACCATGTTTGTGACAGCAACCGCGCGACAGTTGGGATGTGATGTTCCACAGAGCTGGAAGAGCTTTGGTTCGTATAAGTCCGGCAACATCATCGCTTTCCTGAATAATCTGATGAACAGCGTTCTGTATGGAGACCGCTTTGATGCGCTCTCCAAGCATGTATCCGATGGCTTGAATGTGATGGCAGCCTTTTCCTCCATACAGCCGGAAGCACTTGTGGATGTGGATGCGTTTATCGCAGCTGATCAGATACTCGTAAAGTGGATTGTTGAGCGTCTTTCCGCTGAAGATACCGGTGCAAAGCTGGACAGGCTTTCTATTCCGGAAATCTGCGAGAAGCGGAGCAAGATGCATTTTGTCAAACGGACAGAAAAAACATACAGCCTGCTTCACAGTGCCTATGACCTGATTGCTGCTGCGAACTATTCCTGCCCGGATGGCTTTAAGAATATTATCAGCCAGTATCTGAAGGAAGACTATAAGATCGATCAGGAATATCGGAAATTCTATAGCAGTTTTGACGCCTTGGAGGACACCGGCGCGTTTGAAGGGCTACGTACCCTGGTGGAGAACATCTACACCAACGAGTTCCTGGCGACCATTATGCCCAAATGGAATGAGGGCATTCAGGAAGAACAGGCTTTGCAGGAGATCCCCCTTCAGCGGAATTTCTATAGCGGAAATCTTCGTAATACCAAAGAACGTACGGTGGTTATTATCTCCGATGCCATGCGTTATGAGGTGGGGCAGGAATTGTACCGCCGTATGAGCGATGACCCGAAATGCACGGCGAAGCTGGAAGCGCAGCTCTCCGTGCTGCCGTCCTATACAAGGTTGGGGATGGCGGCGCTTCTGCCGCACCGAACTCTCACTATGGAGGACGATTTCCGTGTGCTGGCAGATGGTGTGCTCTGCAATGACCTGGCCGGTCGCCAGACGGTTCTGCAAGCACATCAGAAGGACAGCTGCTGCGTGCAGTTTGATGATATCAAAGGTCTGAAGAAAAACGATCTGCGGGACATCTTCACCGGGAAGCAGGTCGTGTATGTGTATCATAATCAGATCGATGCCCGTGGAGACAAGGCCAATACCGAGGATGAGGTGTTTGTCGCCTGTGAAGAGGCAATCACGGAGATCATGGATCTGATTCGAAAGCTCACTGGAAACGCCAATACCACGCACTTTATCGTCACTTCTGACCATGGCTTTATATACAAGCGCGACAAGCTTTCCGAAAGCGACAAGATCGGCGGGATCAATGACAAGAAGGCGTTCGTCAACCGCCGGTTCATCGTGGCACAGGAGCCTGTGGTCGATGAAGGTGTTCATAACATGTCCATGGGGCGGATCCTCGGAAACGATGATCAGAAGATGGTCTCCTTCCCCGTTAACAGCAATGTATTCAAGGTGGCCGGGGGCGGACAGAACTTTGTCCATGGTGGTTCCTCCCCGCAGGAAATGCTGGTTCCCGTTCTGACCATCCGGATGGAAAAGGGACATATGGAGACCCGTCCCGCGCAGATCGCATTGGTGAGTATCGTGCAGAAAATCACGAACCTGATTACCACCATGGATTTCATCCAGTCGGATGCGGTCAGCGATACGGTCAAGAAGACAACCTATAAGATGTACTTTATCTCGGAGGATAATGAGAAAATTTCCAATGAGAACACCTACATCGCAGACAGCCGTGATGCCGATCCGCAGAAACGAATCTTCCGGATGCGGTTCACATTCAAGAATAAGAAATACGACAAGAACAAGCAGTATCACCTTGTCGTTTACGATGATGCGACAGGCATCGAGGCATTCCGTCACCCTGTGATCATGGATCTGGCGTTTGCCGATGATTTTGGCTTCAGCATCTGATAGAAGGAAAGGCCGGTAAGGGAATATGTCAGAATTTTCGATTACGGATGACAGACGAGAGGTTATCAAGAGTAAGCTACGCCAGAACTTCGATGGGAAGATCGTCCGCAAGGATTTAACAAAAAAGATCAAAGAAGGCGCGAATGTACCAGTCTATGTGCTGGAGTTCCTTCTCGGTCAGTATTGCAGTTCAGATGATCCGGAGGTGATCGAGCAGGGCGTGGATAACGTCAAGCGGATTCTGGCAGACAATTTCGTGCGTCCGGATGAAGCACAGAAAATCCTCTCCCTGCTGCGCCAGTGCGGCAGCCATACTGTGATCGACATGATCACGGTCAATCTGGATATTAAGCACGACTGCTATTTTGCTACCTTTTCAAACCTTGGATTAACGGGCATCCCCATTGATGAGGACTATCCGACCAAATACGACCGCTTGCTCTGCGGCGGAATCTGGTGCATCGTGCAGCTGGATTATGAGTTTGTCGAGGAAGAACGCAATAGGACGCCGATTCACATCCGCAAGCTGACGCCGATCCAGATGCCCCATGTGGACATCGATGAATTAAAGTCAGGGCGCAAAGCGTTTAGCAAAGATGAATGGATTGACGTGTTGCTGCGCTCCATCGGCATGGAGCCAGATGAACTGGAATACCGGGAAAAGTGGCTTCTTCTCACCCGTATGCTGCCGCTGATTGAAAACAACTTTAACTTCTGTGAACTTGGACCCCGCAGCACAGGTAAGTCTCACCTGTATAAGGAGATTTCGCCGAACAGCATATTGGTGTCTGGCGGACAGACGACCGTTGCCAATCTGTTCTACAACATGGGCAGAAAGACCGTTGGTCTGGTAGGACTTTGGGATTGCGTTGCCTTTGATGAGGTTGCCGGTATCCGCTTTAAAGATAAAGACGGCGTGCAAATCATGAAGGATTATATGGCATCCGGCTCCTTTGCCCGTGGCAAAGAGGAGAAGGCGGCATCTGCTTCTATGGTTTTTGTGGGCAATATCAACCAGAGTGTGGATGTGCTTTTGAAGACATCCAGCCTGTTTGACCCGTTTCCACCTGAAATGGGTACAGATACGGCTTTCCTTGATCGTATGCACTGCTACCTACCAGGCTGGGAGATTCCGAAATTCCGGCCGGAGCATTTCACGGACGATTATGGCTTTATTACGGATTACCTGGCTGAGTTTATCCGTGAACTGCGGAAAGAACAATACGGAGATTCGCTGGACAAGTATTTCCGCCTTGGTAAGAACTTGAACCAGCGCGACACCATTGCTGTTCGCAGGATGGTGGATGGATATCTAAAGCTTCTCTATCCGGACGGCCAGTTCGGCAAGGAAGAAGTGGCGGAAGTCCTGACGCTTGCGCTGGAGATGCGCCGCCGCGTCAAGGAGCAGTTGAAAAAGCTGGGTGGTATGGAATTCTATGATGTGAATTTCTCCTACATCGACAATGAAAGCTTTGAAGAGCATTATGTCAGCGTCCCAGAGCAAGGCGGCGGCAAACTGATCCCGGAGAGCATGTGCAATCCGGGTCAGGTGTATACGGTCT
The DNA here is from genome assembly GCF_963537195.1 of Oribacterium sinus. GTDB lineage: Bacteria > Bacillota > Clostridia > Lachnospirales > Lachnospiraceae > Oribacterium > Oribacterium sinus_A. Next base: position 13,566 of record NZ_CAUTEG010000002.1, read on the forward strand.
CCCGCGGAAAATCGGGCATGATTGGCGTATTTCGCTTGGAGAGCCAAATGCTCCCCGGCAATGGAAAGTTTGATAGAACCGGCCTCGGCTCTGACAGAGAATGCCGAGAGGCGTCCAATACTGCTTTAAGCTATCTGAAAGCAAACGGAAACAGGATCAGCGGAGCCATCAGCACGACCACGAAGGACTACATCATAAATTATCAGGATTTACAGGGCATCGGTATGACAGGAAAGCTGGCGCTTCCCACGCTTATTGCTCTAAGCTCCATCGCCCTGGGAAAGCCGACTGTAAGCAGTCTGGCGGTATTAGGTGAGATCAGCATCAGCGGCACGATGATTAAGGTAGATGAGCTTGCAAATGCGCTGCAGGTCTGCTTGGATTCCGGCGCAAAGAAGGTATTGCTGCCGATTACGTCTGCAGCAGATCTCGGCACAGCACCGGCGGAGCTGGTGGGATGCTTTAATCTGATTTTTTATAGCAATGCTGAAGATGCGGTGTATAAGGCGCTAGGAGTGGAGTAATATGGCTGGATCAAAAGAAAGACATGAAGTGATGTTCGAAAAAGAAGATGCATATAAATCGTTGGAAATAACCAATAGTTGGATCGGAAATCTGGATACGAAAGCTTCATTCTTGCTTGCTTACTTATCAGTGGTAATGGGATTCGTTGTCTCTCATGGGGTTCCAGTAGTATTTTCTACTACGCCCACTGCGCCGTTAGGGATGATCTATTGGGCGAAAATCATTTGCGCAATAGGACTGTATTTTTCACTTATACTTTCTGCTGTTTTTTTACTTGGAACGCTAACAGCACGTATTAACGGCAAGGGAAATAAGCCCTCATTACTTTTCTTTGGAGAAATATCCAAACTGTCTCTAAATGACTATAAGTCAAAAATTTTAAATCGTACAGAAGATGAACTCATTAAAGATATCCTTGAACAGATTCATACCAATGCAGAAATATGTACGAAGAAAAGCAAATACTACAATTCTGGGGTGAAATTCGTTTTCGTTGCGACTGTTTTGTACATTGCGTGTATGGGAATAGGCGTTCTCTGAGGAGGTTGAACATGGAAGTTACAGATCATATTTTATACGATATAGATAAGAGTGCGGAAAGGATAGACGATATTCTTTCCGCTGGCAATGGTAATTTCGAAGATAAGGGATATCTTCCATCTCGGAGTAGCCTTACATATACCAATGGCTTTTATGTATATGTTACAGCGCTTTTCATCGATATAGTCGGTTCCTCTGATATGACAGATGAACATAAGAGACCTGTGCTTGCAAAGACATACCGTAGCTTTATTTCTGAATGTACTGCCATAATGAATTCAGAAAATATTTGCATGGAGATCAACATAAACGGTGATTGTGTCTGGGGCGTTTTTGAGACCCCTAAAAAATCTGATATTGATACAGTGTTTAGTGTTTCTGCTCAACTCAATAGCTTGATAAAAATACTGAACCATAAACTAAAGAAAAAGGGATATTCGGAAATATCAGTTGGAATAGGGATAGATTATGGAAGAGCGTTGATGGTGAAAGCTGGTTACTCTGGAAGTGGTTTAAACGATGTAATTTGGATGGGGGACGTTGTTAATTCCGCAAGTCATCTGAGTGGCGAAGCAGGCCGAAACGGAAGGAAACCGCTTGTTGTTTCATCATGCATATATGGCAATCTCAATGAGCACAATCAGGGTTTATTGACGTCATTCGATTCTACTGCTGATTGGACGACTAAATATGAGGGGAACATTATTAATTCTTCTATGGATGAATGGTATCAGGAACACTGCAAATAAAAACAATTGTTAAATGGCTTGAAAACAAGAAGTTGCTATGGTAGAAAAGTATAAAGTCATCACCCTCTGCGGCAGTACCCGCTTCAAAGATTCTTTCATGGAAGCACAGAAGCGCCTGACGCTGGAGGGGAATATAGTAATCAGTGTCGGCCTCTTTGGCCATTCCGGAGACAACGAAGTCTGGGAAAACATGGACGAGGGAACGCTGACGCGGGAACGCTGACGCGGACAAAGGAAATGCTGGATGATATGCATAAACGGAAGATTGACATGTCAGATGAGATTTATGTCATTAATGTAGGCGGTTATATCGGCACCAGCACACAATTAGAGATTGATTATGCGATAGCGACCGGCAAAGCTGTCCGCTATCTGGAAGAAGTAGAGTGAGGAGTACGGCATCGGAGGCACATTATGAAAGGGTCAGAATCCAAGCTGATTAAATATATGGAGGGAGCAGACAAGCGGTTTGTTATCCCCGTCTATCAGAGAAATTACGACTGGATGATTGAGAACTGCAAACAGCTTTATGATGACCTGATCAAAGTCGTCAGGAATGGAAGAAAGAACCATTTTTTCGGCAGCATCGTTTCGACATTTAATCCGGACGGTGATAATGAAGAATACCAGATTATCGACGGTCAGCAAAGGCTGACGACGGTCTCTCTGCTGCTTCTGGCTATGTACAACCTGATCAAGCAGGGGAAAATGGTGCCGGAAGATAAACGTCTCAGCGACCGTATCTATGAGGATTATCTGGTAGACAAGTATCAGCCGGAAGAGACCCGCATCAAGCTGAAGCCAATCAAGAACGACCGCAGGGCATTCGGAAAGCTGTTCGATGATGAGGAAGAGCATATCGGAGGTTCCAATCTGACAACGAACTACAACTACTTCTACGACCGCATCCAGAAAGAAGAAATCTCGATAGACCAACTATTCCAAGCGATCCGTAGCCTAGAAATCATCAACATCCGCCTCGACACGGATGATAACCCGCAGCTGATATTTGAAAGCCTGAATTCTACAGGGCTTGACCTTTCGGAAGGCGACAAAATCCGGAACTATATCCTGATGGGGCTACCGGCCAAGCAGCAGGAAGTATTCTACGAAAAATACTGGAACAAGATTGAGGAGAACACGAACTATCAGGTCGATCTGTTTGTTCGCGATTATCTAAGCGTAAAGCAGCAGGCAACACCTTCGCTGAGCAAGATCTATTTCACCTTCAAGGGGTATGTTGAGAATGATGAGCTTGATACCGAGACGCTTCTTATTGATCTTCTGGATTACGCCCGGCTGTACAGAATCCTTTTGACCGGAAAGGTTGGCGATAAGAGGCTGGGTTCTTGCATCTACCGCTTGAACCGACTGGAAACGACCGTTACCCGCCCGTTCTTCCTCGAAATTTTGCGCCTCAACAAAGAGGGTACGTTCTCAATGGACGACGTTGTGGATGTGTTCCTTACGACAGAGAATTACTTGTTCCGTCGGACAATCTGCGAATTGCCGACAAACCAGTTGAACAAAATTTTCCTTCTCCTGCATAAGGAGGTCATCCGTTACGATGGCACTGCAGATAACTATCTTGAAAAGCTGAAATATGCGCTGCTTTCCAAGAAGGAACGTGCCAGATTCCCGGAAGATGTGGAGTTTGCGGATACCTTTGCTGCGAAGCAGATTTATTCCATGAATGCCAAAAACAAAATGTACATTCTGGAGCGGTTCGAGAATTTTGGCACCATCGAAGACAAGGATGTGTACCGGCATTTTGATGACGGAGATTACTCGATTGAGCATATTATGCCGCAGCACCTTACACCAGCCTGGGCTGATGTGCTTGGTGATGACTACGAGCGCATTCATGAGACCTGGCTGCACAGGATGGCCAACCTGACGTTGACCGGATACAACTCCAAGTACAGCAATAACACTTTCATCGAAAAACGAGATATGGCCAATGGGTTCAAAGATAGCGGCATCCGTATGAACCAGTGGATTGGGGCGCAAGCCCAGTGGACAGAGGAAGAACTGGAGAAACGGAATGATTATGTCCAGCAGCGTGCGCTGGAAATATGGGCAGTACCTGTAACTAGTTTCCGCCCGATTGAAAAGCAGCTGGATTCGTGTACGTTGGATGACGAAATTGATTTGACAGGAAGAAAAATTGCCCGGTTTGCATACCTGACAATGGAACAGCCGGTCAAGAACTGGGCAGAGATGTTTGAGAGCGTTGTCAGGCTCCTTCATTCTGAGGATAAATCCGTACTGAATAATCTTGCTTATGAAACCGATGAAAGTGTTGATCTTTCTTCTTATGTCAGTTACAAGAAGGATGCGCTCCGTGGTTACATCGAAATAGACAACGGAATCTATGTCGAGCGGAATACCAGCACATGGACGAAGCTCTCGATCCTTAAAAGGTTGTTCAGCCTCTATAAGCTGGATGCTTCTGACCTTGTGTTCTATCTTCGCGATGAAGACGGGACGGATGAAGAGGAAGAAATCGCCGGCACACGGTACGAACTCCGGAAGAACTTCTGGACGTATGCTCTTGAAATCATCAGGGAAGCCAACAAAGAGAGCGGGGCTTTCAGTAATTGTAATCCGGTTATAGAGAACTGGATGAATGGATACTTTGGCATCCAGGGCTTCTACCTGTGTACTGTGGCAAATTTCGATGCGGTAAGGGCAGAGCTTGTCTTTGGGAAAGCCAGCTCGGAAGAAAACAAGAAGGGCTTTGATATCGTCGCCGCCCATAAAGCGGAAATTGAAGCTGCAATCGGTGCACCTCTGGTATGGGATAGAGGCGATGACAAGAAGTCATCGAAGATATATTTCACGCTTGATGGAGTCGGGATTGGAAAAGAAGAAGACTGGCCGGTGATTGCTCGGTTTCATGCTAAGTGGACAGCAAAGTTATATGAGGCGATAGTTGTACCTTACTTGAAGCCAGTATATATAGCAGATTAAGGATAACGACGAGGAAGGAGGCTGGGTAATGGCTATAACAGTAAACATCTACTATTCTGGCAAGGGCGGCAGTGCATGCCGCTTTGCGGAAGAAATGGTATCAACCGGAGTTGTTGATGATATCCGGGCAGAGTTAGGTAATCTGAGATATGAATACTTCTTTCCCATGGATAAACCTGAGACAGTTCTGTTGATTGACAGCTGGACGGATCAGTCGGCTATAGATGTACACCATGCATCACCTATGATGGGAAAAATTGCTGAATTACGCAAGAAATATGATCTTCACATGAAAGTCGAACGGTATGTATCCGATGACAATATGCCGGTGTCAGAACATCAGTTTATAAGGAATTAGTCAGATATGAGAACCTAGAAGGAACTATATGAGGTAGCCAGAGCTACTATCAATGAACGTGATGTTTCGCCAAATCAGGAAACATTTACGTCGGAGTTTGTGTAGATACAGCTTGCTCTTTAGGTATTTGCGCAGAACGGAATATAATGTTTCATATGCTTACTTGCGGTGAAAATGAAATTCGAAAGGTTATTGAGATCAATGCGGAAGGTAAAACCATACCGCCATGCGGAGCTTGCAGAGAATTTATGGCGCAGTTGGTGCCTGGGAGATTTGGCGATGTGGAGATCATGGTGGATTATGAAAATAAACAGGTTGCTTCCCTGCATGACCTGGTGCCGGAGTGGTGGTCATGAGCAGTTGTGACTGGGGCTTCCGGTTTGAAGCCATGAAAACATATCACGATACCGAATGGGGCATCCCGCTGCATAACGATCAGAAGCAGTTTGAGTTTCTGATGATGGAGGCCATGCAGTCTGGCCTCTCCTGGGATCTGATGATCAAGAAGCGTGAAATCTTTCGGAAGTGCTTTGACAGCTTTGATTACGACAAAATTGTCGAATATACCGAGGCCTATGTGGAGTATCCATCTATTAGGACTCTTCAGCGCTTGGCAAAAGGAATGGGAATGATTCTTAAGATTGAATTTACTCCGGAGCAGGTATCGGTAGTGAAATAGTTTTCGGATCATGTGAAAGACAGAAATTTTCTTGGAATAGACAGTTTGCATGTTGCAAGAAATTTCTGTCTTTACTTTTATCATCAATTGTTATCTATTGTTTAACAATGAGATCAGCTTCAGTTGAAGATATAAGATAGTATTCCGTTTGTTGCCTATGCAACAAAATTTTTTTCTTCTTTAACGATAATTAGTATATACTAACAAGAAATATAGTATATACAGCAGACTCATATCGTATAAATTGAGCTGATTCTATCCGGCAAGTAAAGAAAGTAAAGCTGCCTCATAGATTGTCAGAAGAAATCGGTGGAATTGGAAGGAGAAGAAAATGGAAAAGATTTTGGATTTGAATAAAAGTGTAGCATCCCTTGTAAAGGAGTATTCGGAAGTTGTTGACATCATGGCAGATTTAGGATTTACGGAAATTAAAAATCCTGCCATGCTGGCTTCTGTAGGTCGGATTATGAATCTAAAGAAGGGTTCTCAGATGAAGAAGATTCCTATGGAAGAGATTGTTCGTGCATTCCGAGAAAAGGGATTTGAGATTACGGATGGAGGTAAGCCATTTCCTGTTGAATCAGCTGATTCATCTGAGGTAGCAAAGATAGCTAGGGCCATTGATTCAAATGAAGCGGCGAAAGCCCCGGTAGATCGTGCAGAAGCCTTGCGTTCACTTTTGGATCGTCTGTCCGAGGGCGAGGCTCTGGAGTCTGTTCGTGCAGATTTTGTTCGGGATTTTAAGGACGTAGATCCCGCGGAAATCATGAGGGCGGAGCAGGGGCTCATGGAATCCGGCATGCCTCTTTCTAAAGTACAGAAGCTTTGTGATGTGCATTCGGCCCTCTTCCATGGAGAGACCCGGGAAGAGAAGATTGCCAATGCGGAAAGAGCCGTTCAGGCTTCTTTAAAGAACCAGGCAGGAAAAGAGGAGAAAAACTACATCAATAAAAGTGTAGAGGCGGAAAGCTTGATTCAGATTCCTGGACATCCTCTTTCGACATTTACCAAGGAAAATGAGGCCCTTGGGAAGTATTTAGAAAACACGAAGGCAAGATGGGAAAGCTTGATAGAAAGCCTTTCCGGAAAAGCCGGCGGAAAAAATAAAGCAAAAATAGCAGAAAAATCAAAAGGAGCACAAGGCGCAGAAGGAGTAGATGACGCACAAGGCGAGCCGGATTGGGAAGCTTTGCTTGCTGTATTTTCAGAGGAGCTTGCAAAACTCCGTTCCTTTACCGTGCACTATGCGAAGAAGGGAGACCTTCTCTATCCCCTTCTAAAAGTGAAATACGACATTTCCGGTCCTTCTCAAGTCATGTGGACAGTGGATGATGAGATCCGTGATACTCTGGGAGAGCTGAAAAGGGAGCTTACTGAGAAGAGCAAGGGTGTGAGAGCCCTTCGGTACACCGGGGAAGATTTGGATGATGAGGAAGAAGAGTATAGTAGAAGCAAAGCGGAGATTGCGGAAAGTATCCTAAACAGCTTTTTCTTAAAGAATTATCTTGCTGTACGAAACCGTATGGAGGAGATGATTTATAAGGAGGAAAATATTCTCTTCCCCATGTGCGCCCTGCAATTTCAAAAAGAGGAGTGGATACAGATTTACTTCGATTCCAAAGACTATGAAGCTTGTTTTTCCGTTGAAAATGCAAGTTGGAAGGAAGCGGAAGAAAACGGCAATACTCCGGAAAAGTGGAGAGCGGTCGAAGCTTCAGGAGATTCAGAACGAGAAAAATCCGAGAAAGAAACTTCTGAGGAGCGTTCCGGAGATTTTCATGCTGCTGAACTTTCTCAGGGAGCCGGTAAAATGCTGGAGGATCTGCTTCGTAGAGTAGAATCATTGGAAGGAAAAGCCGGGAATAGCGGAGAGTCCTCTTCTGCAAGGGATGGAGAAATCATCATGCCCGGTGGACATTTAAAGAAAAATGAGCTGATTGCCATGTTAAATACCATTCCGGTGGAGATTACCTTCGTGGATAAGGACAATATCAACCGTTTCTTTAATGAAGGGCCAAAGGTCTTTAAACGCCCGCAAATGGCCATTGATCGGGAAGTATTTTCCTGTCATCCTCCCAAAGTGGAACCTATGGTGCGTATGATTATCGGAAACTTCCGGGATGGAAAGGAAGATGAAGTTCCCATTTGGATGGAGAAAGGCGGAAAGCCCTTCCTGGTGCGCTATATGGCTGTTCGGGACAAGGAGCAGAACTATGTGGGAACCCTGGAAGCGGTAACAGATATGACAGAGGTCAAAGAACATTTCCGTCAGTATTTTAAGAGCCATCCGGAGGAACTGTAAAAAAGCTTTTCAGTTCCTAAAAATCCGGAAATACCACATCCTCCATCTTTACAAGCTTTGCCTTTCCGCCTTTCCCGCTTCCGATGTAAAGGAGCTCATAGCTTGTTTTGGCATCTTTTCCTTTTGACTTCTTGGCGGTGAAAATCACGTCTTCTTCGGGCTTGCCTTCTTGTGTGTGCTTCCCGATATAAGCTAGCGGAATATAGGATACATTTTCGTTATCCGGTACAGCCTCTGTAAAGGCATTTTGGATTGCCGGAATATCTTCCGGGAGATAGGAGCCGGTATTGTCAATGTAATCTTCTCCCTCCTCTCTGGATTCTTCTGTGGGAAAGAGAATGGCACTTCCCATTACCTCGGACTTTCCGGAAAGGTCCTGATAAATCTGTAAAAGTACAAAGGAGACATTTTCCTGATAATCCGTCCAAGTACTCTTACATAGGTAAAGGTAGTTTGTGCCGGAAACAACTTGGGTGCCCAGCAGGGCTATGGGCTCATAATGGGTATAGTTATAGCCATTTGGAAATGCCGCTTCAAATGCATTCATGGCATCGGGGTTATCCTTTATAGAGAAGCTTGCAAGATTCGTGTTATAAGCGCCCACGAGCGGAGCATCGGTATTGTTCTTAGCCTTTTCTTTTTCTTCTGCGGTTGCTCCGGATTCTGTAGGATTCGGAGCACTGCTTTCTTTTTCCGCTTCTTCGGAATCAGTATTACTGCTTTCTTTCTTCGCGTCACTTAGCTCCTCGGAACTGCTTTCCTTAGCAGTTTCCGTGGGACTTACTGTGCTACTTTCCTTTGCCGTTTTGCTGCTGCAGGCGGTAATGGTTAGAGCGGATAGTGCTGCGATGACCAGTGTATGATTTAAAAGATTCTTTTTCATTTTCTCTCCCTCTTATATTTCTAGCTTTTGTCTCCCTCTTGTACTTCTAGCTTTTTCCTATGTATTATAAATCGAAAAATGGAAACTGCTTCTTACAAAACAGAGTCAATCTTGGATTTAATTCAATCGAAAAGCAATTTCATCGATTTTTTTCAGCCGTAAATTCAAGCGTAAAATTTTACGATTGAATTTGCGGCTGTTTTCAATTACTATTGTCCTAACAACAAGGAGGGAATGGGAATGAAAGAGACTAGACAGCTGGAATTTAAATCAGATATTTCCAATACATTTTTAAAAACGGTGAGTGCATTTGCCAACTATGATGGTGGACAGATTATATTTGGTGTGGGAGATACAGGAGAAAGAATCGGGCTAAAGGAACCTGCGGAGACCTGCCTTGCAATAGAGAATAAAATAAATGATGCCATTCGCCCACAGCCTCAGTATGAACTATCGGTGAATGAGAAAGATAAGACCGTAACTCTTACAGTGGAGGCGGGACCGGCTAAGCCTTATACCTATAAATCCAAAGCTTATCGAAGAAATGATACCGCGACTATTGAAGTGGATGAACTGGAGTTAAGCAGATTGATTCTGCAGGGCAGAAATATTCATTATGAAGAGCTTCCTGCGGATACAAAAGAGCTTTCCTTTTCGGAGTTGGAACGGAGAGCTAAACAGGAGATAGGAATAAAATCTTTAAATAAAGACATTTTGAAGACCTTGAATTTATATCATGATGGAGAAGGCTATAACCATGCGGCAGAGCTCCTTGCGGATCAGAATCATTTTCCCGGAATTGATGTGGCCAGATTTGGGGAAGATATCAGCATTATTTTGAAGCGTGCAGTATTGGAAAAAGAATCTATACTTTCTGAACTGGAGAAAGCGGTCGAGATCTATCGAGATTATTATCAGTATGAAGAAATTCGGGGAATGGATAGGGTAAAGGTAGAGAAGATTCCCGAGGAAGCATTCAGAGAAACCATTGCCAATGCCTTGATTCACAGAACCTGGGATGTCAACGCTCAGATTCGTGTGCTGATGTTTGAAGATAGAATTGAAGTCAGCTCTCCGGGAGGATTGCCGGCAGGACTTTCGGAGGAAGAGTATTTAAAGGGAAATATCTCCATGCTCAGGAATCCTATTTTAGGCAATGTATTTTATCGTTTGCATATTGTAGAAATCCTCGGCACCGGAATTATTAGAATTAAAGAAGCTTATAAAGATAGTCAAAAGAAGCCGGTATTTGAGGTCTTTGAGAATTCCATTAAAGTCACTTTGCCAGTTATCAGCAGTATAAATCTTAATGCAGATGAGGCTTTTGTATATGCCGTATTAAGGAAAAACTATCCGAAATCCATTAGCGAGATTATGGAAGAAGTGCCATTTAAGAAATCGAAGACAGCAGCACTGTTAAAGAGAATGGTGGAGAATCATTACATTACGATTGTAGGTAGCGGAAGAGGAACGAAGTATAAGATTTAGAAAAAGATTAGAGAATGCCTATTCATTACAGAATTGATTTTATTATAGATATGATTTGAATTCAGATTCGATAAAGTTTTTATATTGCGACAACAGTGTATAGGCAGTAATATATTTGTACACATACATTGTAATTTATTATGTTAGCGAAGGAGGTATTCTGCTATGAGTATAAGGGAAAAAGAAGTACTTAATATGCAACTAGTCTTAATACCAATTTTAGCGAAGGCATGGAAGAAAACCTATTCTGAGCTATCAGATTTGTTAAAGAAATATGATGTATTGAGCTACATTGATGTTTGCTATGAAGCTTATAATTCTACTGGCAATCAAGGGATTATCGATGATTTGCAAGACTATATTGAGATGCAGGGGGGCTTGCTTTTTTAGAACGGAGAAAGCAGTAAAGACATGATAAAGTGAAAAGGCAGGTGATTGAATAATGATTACGAGTGCAGATCAGAAAAAAGCTATGCGAAATATAGCCGTATTTCTTGTGGAATATATTATGAAAGATAAGGGATATTCAAGAGATGAGGCAGTTGAATTTTTGATGAAAACCACTGTTTATGCAGCCTTGATGGATGAAGAAACAGACCTTTATCTGGAATCCAGAGAATCTATCCTGGATATCTTAAAAGAGGAATTGGCCGGAAATCCGTATAGATTGCTGGTGGTATAATAATATTCTTCTATTCGTGCTTTTTATCTTGGACAGCATAGCTTCCTGGCAAGAGTTTAAATGTACTCTGCTAAGAAGCTATTTTTATCTCTTCAAATAGACCTCCCCCTCCATTTATGCTATACTTTCTCTGTAATTAAACTTTGTTATTTATTGAAAGTTCTTAATGGTTATGGCTCATCAAAGGAGGTCTATGATTTGCTATCGTTGTAAGCAATGTGGCGCCCAGTTGGAGCTAGGCAGTGCCGGCGGATTTCAGTGTCCCTATTGTGGGGCAAGAGCCTTCCTGTCCGATGCGGAATTTAAAGGGAATCAAGAGTTTCGAAAGAAGCTTTTGGCCTATTACAAGGCGAAGGCCAGCGAGAAGGAAAATGACTATAGCGGCGATACTTTATGGGAAGAGCTGGGCACAGCCACCTACCCTATGGCCAATGGCAAGAATTTAACTCTCTCTTATATGGATCGTTATCATTATCCGGAGATGGTCTGCTATTTGTGTCGGGAGTCGGTGGTCTATGTCTTTGACCGGGAGGATGGGGCAAATGCTTTTATACAGGGCTTAGCTCGTCTTAGCTTTCCGGAGGCGGATGTAAAGTTATCAAGGTGTTTTCCGATGCTAAAGTCTAAGATTGCTTTAGATGGAGGAAAGTACTGTCTGATCTTCACCAGAAAGCCCTACTTTTATCCCGCGGAGGTCTTTGCCCCCTTTGCTTCCGAGCATTTGGGTTGGGTGATTTCCCGAATGGAAAATATCTGTTGCGCCCTAGAGTATTCGGAGCTTCAGCATGGGGATATTACGGCGTCCAGTCTTTTTGTGAATTCGCTTACCCATGAGGGAATGCTCTTCGGGGATTGGAGAAATGTGGAAAGGAAGCGCAGCAATCAGGATTTACTGGATTTGCGAAAGACCGCAAAATCCGTGGCGGAAAATATCCATAGTCCGGCTCTTATGGAGGAATTTTTATTGGCAGAGCCGGAAGGGGATGCCTTTCAGGACTTCGGCACATGGGACAAGGTGATCGAAGAGGGATTTGGCGGTCACCGGTTTGTGAAGATGAAATAGGAGGAAAATATGGGATACGGCAGTTATTCAGCATCAGATTGGCAGAAATTGAAAAGCAGTAGAAAGCTCTCCAATGGGCAGAGAGTAGAGGAAGTATTTACAAGAAGAGAATGTAATCCCAAGATGAATCCGAAATTCATCGGAACCAGAGAGTGTTTCGACTCGGAGGAGCATCCCAATACGACTCCTATTGTTGTAGGTTTGGATGTGACCGGCTCCATGGGCTATCTTGCGGTGGAGCTGGCAACGGGAGCCTTAAATGAGCTGATTACCAAGCTGTATTCCACCGGCGCCGTGGCGGATCCTGCTCTGATGTGTGCGGCTTACGGGGATTTTCAGGATGCATCCCCATTGCAGGTCACCCAGTTTGAGTCGGATATTCGTATTGCCGAGCAGCTCTTAGACATTTACTTTGAAAATCATGGAAATGGTCAGGTGGTGCCGACCTGTCTTTGGGAATTCTTGTCCCGCCATACCAATATTGATGCGGTGAAGAAGAGACAGCAAAAGGGCTTTCTTTTTACCATCGGAGATATGGCAGAGATTCGCAGTGATTCGGTGGGAGCAACGATTGCCCGAGTTATAGGAGATGATATCGGAACGAGTATCACAAAAGAGGATTTATTGAATGAAGTGAAGCAATCCTTCCATGTTTTCCATATCATGATTGGCGGACACAACCAGGAAAATGAGAAGCTGCTTCCGGGGCATTGTATCGTACTGGAAAGACAGGATATTTCCTGCCTTCCGGAAATCATTATCAGCGCCATTCAGCTGCAAAAGGGAGCTGTTTTAGAGGAAGTTCTTGGGCGTTGGGATGAAATCAATCGTCCTGTGATTAGCGCGGCATTAGCACAGTTATCTTTGCAAAGGGATGAAGATATTTTCCTATAAGCATAATCACTGTCATAGGCACAGGGCTGAATATTTAGCTTTGAGAAAATAGCAGTTAATGGCAGGGAATGAACTCATACCTATAAGAAATAGCAGTCATTAGCAAAAGGATAACAAGATTAATTTATGAGAACAATTGCGGTTATCGGCAAGAATTTTGGGGATGAAGGAAAGGGCTTTACTTGTAGCCGTCTTGCCTCATCCCTTAAGAATGCGTTGATTATTAAACATAATGGCGGCGGACAGGCAGGTCACACGGTAGAAGATCCGAAAGGAAAATGGCGTTTTGTCCATCATCAGATTGGCGCCGGAGCGGAGTACCATGTGCCTACTTTATTTGCCGATAGCTTTATGCCGGACTTATTTCAGCTGGGCAAGGAAGTGAAAGAGTTTACGGAGCTCTTTGGCTTCCGGCCCATTCTTTATTCTGAAAAAAATGTTCGAGTAACGACTGTAGAGGATGTACTTTTAAATATGGGAGCGGAGGTGGCCAGAGGCAAGAATCGCCACGGTTCCTGCGGTATGGGCATAGAGGAATGTGTGCAGCGAAATGCCGCCGGTTACGGAATTACTGTGGAAGAGCTTGCTGGATGGAGCAAGCAAGATTTATTAGACCGTTTAAAGCAGATTCGAAAAGAATATACGGAAAGAAGAGCAAAAATCTTGGGAATATATCCCTCGAATCCATCCTATGAGATGCTAAATAATGAGACGGTACTGGAAAACTTTATGATAGAAGTGAAGGAGAATGTGAAGCTACTGAAATTAGTGGATGCGGATAGAAAATGGCTGGAGGAGTTCCAAAATTTGATTTTTGAGACAGGACAGGGCTTACTTTTGGATCAGGACTATGAAGCTTATGCGCCTCATTTGACTTCTTCCAAAACCGGAATCCATAATTCGGCCGTCTTTTTAGAAAAACGAGGCTTATCCCTAGAGGAAGCTATCTATGTGACTCGCCCTTATGTCACCCGTCACGGAAATGGCCCTTTACCCTGTGAAGTGGACCCTTCTGAACTTCCCGGAGTGGGAGAGGATCTGACCAACCGGCCCAATGAATGGCAGGGAACTTTACGCTATGCAAAGCATGAGAGCTTGGAAGCCTTTTTTGCACCGGTACTTAGGGATAGGGATTCCTTAAATTGTTTAGAGCGTAGGGACGAAATAAAACGTCCCAAGCATCCCAAACTCTCCATCCTTGTTACCCAACTATCGGAAACAGGAAATCAACTATACTTTGATGAGGGGAGTATTCCCTTTGAAACTCTTCAGAAAGCGGGAGAGGAGTTGGGGATTTCTTGTTTTAAAGATATTTGATAGAGGGCTCTTAAACTTCCCTTGAAAAGAATGTAAATAGCGCATGTCATGTTTATGAAACGCTCTTAAAAGAAATAGAATCGGAGGTTAATCCTTGAAAATATTACTGACAGCCTTTACTCCCTTTGATGGGGAGAGTATTAATCCGGCGCTGGAGGCCATGAAGTTATTGCCGGATAAAATAGGAAATCTTGAAGTTCTAAAGTTAGAAGTACCAACAGTTTTTGGAAAGTCTGCTCTACTTGTGCTAGAGACCATAGAAAAAGAAAAGCCGGATTTTGTCCTTTCCATAGGACAGGCAGGAGGAAGGGCGGAGATTACTCCGGAAAGAATTGCCATTAACATAGATGACGCCAGAATTCCGGACAACGAAGGCAATCAGCCGGTGGACAGGCCCATTTATCTCGATGGGAAAAATGCCTATTTTTCAACTCTGCCGGTAAAAGCCATGGTGGAAGCTATCAAAAAAGAAGGACTCCCCGCTGTACTATCCAATTCAGCGGGAACCTATGTTTGTAACCATTTGCTGTATTCAGTGCTGTATTTTATTCAGATAAATGCTTTGCCCATCAAGGCAGGATTTATCCATGTTCCCTATATCCCTGAACAGACAGTAGAGAAAAAAGACAAACCATCCTTAGCACTATCAGAGATTGTAAGAGGGCTTAAAGCCTCCATAGAGGCAATTTCAAAATAAGATATCGTAGACTTTTCAAATCAATCATTAGAATAAAAAGAGCTGTATAAATTAAATTATATAGTTGAAAGCGATTGCAGCTCTTTTTATATAAAAAAGATGCCGTAGAAAATCTACGACATCTTTTTTTGAAATCTTATCTCTTCACTGTTCTCTTTAATCCATAGTAAGCAAGTCCTAATACGGATAGACCGAAGAAGCCTGCCCAGAGGAGAAGCTTAGAGCTGTCTCCGGTTGGGGTATCACGCTTATTGTCTGCTACCGGTCTGGATTCTCCTAAAACCTGAGGAACAAGCTCAGGTTTTACTTCATTTTCCGTTACTTCACTGGAGTCCGGAGTAGGTGTAGGTCTGGACTCACCGGCTACCGTCGGGGTAGGAGGAGTGGATGGTGTGGGATTAGAAGGTGTAGGAGTGGATGGTGTGGGGGTAGAAGGTCTGTTCGGTCTTGGTGATGGTGTTGGCGGTGTTTCAGGAGTGGGGCTTGGAGGAGTAATGGTCTTTGTATTGGTAACAATATATCCGTTAGCTGCATCTCCGCTGATTTCTGATGTATATCCGCTTAATGCCACCTCTTCTACGGTGTAAACAATCTCGTGTCCGTCATTGGCATCAAACTTGGGAAGATTTACAAAGCTGTGCTTCCACTGATCGGCTTCGGTAAGAGTTACCTTCTCCTTGGTGGCGCCATCTGCCAGAAGCTTAATCTCTACCTGATTTGCACTTTCGCCGTTCCACTTCTTTTCTACGGTAAGAATGATTCCGGGAACATTTACAAGCTTAAATCCGCTGGTTTGATTTCCGCTCATTTTCACAGAATACCCCTCAGTGCCTTTTTCCTTAATAGTGTACTGATAAAGTTCGTCATTTTCATCAATCTTTGGAAGGTTCTTAAAGCTGATGCTCCAATCATCGGCTTCTGTCATGGTCTCTTGGCCGATGTAAATGGGATTTGCCGAATCTTCTTTATTTACGCGATAAAGTTCTACGATAATGCTGGTAGGACGGGTTTCCGGATTGTCATATTTCCAGGTCTTATTGACCTTGATGGAAATGACCTTCTTTTCTCCGGTGTTTACGGTTCCGTTGGAGCCGATTCCGCCGCCACGGGTAGCAGAGGTATTTCCGGAAATGATGACCTTGGCCAAGCCTTCCGCCTCAGCGTCTTCAGTCACGTCAGAGTGTAATCCTAAGATTTCGCCTGTAGCGGAGCTTAATTCACCCTCTAACTTGTTGATGGGAAGCTCTTCATTTTCATCATTTTTCCAGTTATAGGGAGTTCCACCCAGCATAAAGGAGGAGATAGCATACTTGGGAGAACCGCTACTTACATAACCGTAACGGTAACCCGCCTCGATATAAATATCCTGTGCCTTTTCAGAATGGTTTCCGAAGATAGCAACACCGTTCTTTACATTGATTCCTGTATTGGAAGTGGGGCAGGAAGCATATCCGCCACCTTCAGTCTCTGCAGTATTATCGGTAATCAAAGCATTGGTCAGGTTTAAAACACCCTGCTTACCGCGAAGGATTTCCGCCTTACCGTTTACGTAGATACCGCCGCCGCCAAAGTGCTTGTTTCCATAGCCTTCACCGGTCATGGCATTGTTAATAATCTTTCCTTCGGAAATGTTGGCAACGGAATTTCCGGTAGACAGTCCGCACTGGATAAAGATACCGCCACCGCTTGCTCCTGCTTTGTTTCCGCTGATGGTTCCGCCGGTCATGTTTAAGGTATTCCCTTCGGTAACGTCAATGATAGAGCCCAGTGCAATACCGCCTCCATACTCATGACAGTAGTTATCAGCAATCAAAGCATCGCCGCTTAGGTTAATGGTAGAACTGCGGTATGCGCAGATTCCGCCTCCACTTACAAAGGGATTGCCGTTAAAAGTATTTGGGGAAATGGCCTTGTTTTCTCTGATTTCTCCCCCGGACATATTGAAAGTGGTATTATCTAATAAAAAAACTCCGCCGCCAAAGAAAGCGCTATTGTTCCGGATAATTCCGCCGGTCATATTAATAACAACCTTTTTGGTATCGGAAATCGCGTAGATGGCACCTCCGTTAGCATCGATTCCTTCAGTAACAGTTACAAAATTGTTTTCTAAGATGGCATCCTCTTCAATATTTAAATTGCCGGAAACCTTAATCAGAGATTCTCTGGTTTTTCCGTCATTTTCTCCGCCACCGTCGATGGTAATATTTCGAAGTGTAGCTTCTTTTCCGGCTGAAATGCTTAAAAGATATCCTGAAAATCCCGGGTTTCTCATAAGAATGGCATTGGTATTGTCCAGACTTACTTCACCGTCAACAGGAACAGTGTCTACAACGTAAATAACCTCGATATAAGGATTTTCCGTTGCCATTTGTTTTGCTTTTTCGAAGGATTTTACGGCAGTTTCCTGTGTAGTTCCATCGTTCTCGTCGTTACCGTTTTGACCATCCAGATAGAGATTCTCTTCCTGGGCATATACCCTCTGCAGGTTGGATGGCATAAATCCAAGAGATAGGGTAAGTGCAAGTAAAAATGTCACAACAGCTAAAACCCGTCCCTGGACCCTCTTCATAATGAATTGGGGAATTGTCCTCATTTGTAAATACCTCCTAAGATAAGCAAAATTTATTGTTTAAATAAATTAATGATATCATAATATCGTTATTTTACAATGCTATTTTATGGAGAAATGGAACTAAAAGACAGAAAATCGTAGAGAGAAAAGCTCTTAAAATTTGTATAAAATTGCTATAAAATAAATAATTATATTGAAGGATATGAGTTTTTGTCTGGATTCATGGAAAAAATCGTATTGTCATGGCTTTTCAAAGCGAATAGAATGGGAAAATGGCAAGACAAAATAGTAGGATAGTATAGTAAGAAAGGTCAGTAAAAAAGAATAGCAATAAAGAATAGCAATAAAGAATAGCAATAAAGAATAGTAAGAAAGAACTGTAGGAAAACAGATCCAAGCTAAGAGTAAGGACGGAGGCAAAAACAATGGACATTCATAATAAAGTAAATAACGAAGCGGATATCCAAGCAAATATCCAAGCAAATATCCACGAAGATAAACCAGCAGATAGTGAAAAAGATATTCAAGCGGCTAGGCCGGAAGATTTTCAAGAAGAGTTGGTGAAGCTTCGCCGGTATTTTCACGAGCATCCGGAGCTGTCCTGGCAGGAATTTCATACTCAGGAAAAAATCATGGAATATCTGGATAAGCTGGGGATCCCCTATAAAAAGTCCTGTAAAACCGGTGTTATTGCCAGCATTCAGGGAAAGAAGTCAACAGGAAAGGTTATCGGGATTCGGGCGGATATTGATGCCCTTCCGGTGACGGAACTTTCGGACTGTGCTTGGAAGTCCAAGACGGAGGGCTTGATGCATGCCTGCGGTCATGACACTCACATTACCATCCTGCTGGGAACGGCAAAGCTTTTAAAGCAAATGGAAGAGGAGCTTACGGTTACTGTAAAGCTTTTATTTCAACCGGCAGAGGAGTGCATTGAGGATAGCGGAGCCGGCTATATGAAGGAGGATCCTGAGGCATTATCCTGCGATCGAATGATAGCCTTGCACATTTGGAGTAAGCTTCCGGCAGGAACAGCCTCCATTCGTTACGGTGCGGTGATGACAGCTACAGACACCTTTGGCATTTTCGTAAAGGGAAAGGGAGGGCATGGCGCACTGCCCCATCAGACTGTTGATCCCGTTGTTGCCGGTTCGGAGTTGGTAATGTCTTTGCAACGCATCGTATCCAGAGAAATCAGCCCCCTGGAGCCGGCAGTGATCAGTGTCACCTCTTTCAGCTCCGGCAATGCCTACAACGTTATTCCCGGAGAGGCTCATTTAAAGGGAACGGCCAGAACCTTTAACCCGGAGATTCGTAAGCAGTATCCGGAGATTCTAAATCGTGTAGCAAAGGGTGTGGCAGAGGCTACGAGAACGGAAATAACCGTTGACTACCACCTTGGGCCGCCTCCCATGATTAACGATACAGCCTGTGTGGATACGGGAAAAAGAGCAGCTGCGAAGGTTTTTGGGGAAGAAAATGTGCTGGATTGGGAGCCCCAGATGGGGGGAGAGGACTTTGCCAAGTTTAAGGCGCCAAAATGCCTTCTTTTCCTTGGTGCCGGCTTCCCGGAGGAAGAACTTCGTTATCCCCAGCACAGCCCCTATTTTGCTATAGATGAAAATGTCTTAAAACTTGGGGTGGAGTATTTTGTGGAGTATGTGCGGGAGTTCGAGAAGGAACTTAGTAAGGAAAAGCTGTAATAGTTTTCAGAAAAGCTTTCTAGAGGAAATTAAGAGATAAAAAGGCAGGGAGAATTCCCTGTCTTCTTTTGTGAAATTAATTTACAAAAAATCACGGAAACGTGATACAATAAGCAGTATAAAATACACTTTGTTCAGAGTGGATATTATGAATATAAAGGAGCTATAACATGCCGGTATTATCCAGATTTTATGGAATTATCATTAGAATGTATTTTCAACAGGCAGAACATAATCCGCCTCATATTCACGCATTGTATGGTGAAGAAATGGCAGCTATCACAATCCAGACTGGCGAGATTTTGGAGGGGTATTTGCCCCCTAAGGCATTAACTATGGTTAAGGAATGGATTGAGCTACATAAAATAGATCTTTTGCAAATGTGGGATACGCAGGAGTTTAAATCTCTTGCTCCATTAGAGTAAGGAGTTGTTTAAATGATGCATAAAGTTAAAGCGATCAGTGCACTTCCAAATTTTTTCTTAAGTATTCAATTTGTAGAAGGGATTACGAAAATATATGACGTAAAACCCTTATTTTCAAAATGGGCAGCTTTTAAGGCGCTACAAGAAAACCCTAAGTTATTCTCTGCTGTGGAAGTTGACGTGGGAGGGTATGGAATCATTTGGAATGATGAATTAGACTTATCTTGTGATGAACTTTTTGAAAATGGAAAATCTGTACAAACTCCATTTGATAATATTATAGCATTTACTGATGCTACCAGGCTATGGGGACTAAATGAGAGTACCCTTCGTAAGGCTATTACTTATGGAAAGCTGGTTAATGGTGTTGATGCCTGTAAATATGGAAAACAATGGGTGGTGACTGTTGATGCCATGAAACGAGAGTATGGTATTCCTATGTTTGAAAGGAGATTGGTTTCTGAAGATTTAGCACCATATAAAGTTTTGCAAAATCAAAAAAAGAATAGTTGAGGAAAATTTATAGCAGTTGTAGTTCCGATTGGTGAAAGAATTCGAAAGAGAAGAGTTTCTTTTGATATTTGCTTAAAATGACAAATGGCGTAAATTGATGAAATATTGGAACTCTATGATATTGCTTCATAGGGTGTCATTTTGCTTTCTCAGTTTCAACCCTGACTTGCTGGGCTATGCAGAGCAAAACTCCTTCCTCAGAGCATTTACAATATGGACCGGGAAGAGCGTTACGAAATATAGACAAAGCCTGAGTAAGTAACGGCAGGAACTTACAGTAATTCAGGACAGTAAAGGACTGTAAAGGTTCAGAAGATGAAGCTAATAATGCAATAGAGTCTGTAATGGGAACAATCTGAGCCCGTCGGTATTTGCAGAAGCTCAGCGAAGTGAAGGACTGCAAATGTCAAAAAGATGAAGCGAATGATGCAGTAGGAGGCTGCAATGGGGGCAATCTGAGCCCGTCAGTACTTACTGAAAGCGAGCATTGCGAAGCTTGAAGTTAGTACTGCTACGAAGGCGAGGTTAGCGGGAGCGTGTCCCTTAACAGCCCTATACTGCATCAGAGCGAATATTTGCAATCATTGTAGTCTTTCCCTCATCATTCTTTGGAAAGATATCTCACCCCTACGCCATGCTTTCGCAAAGCTTCCTTCAATTCTTCCAGATACACCTTGCCCTGTTCGTTATTCGTAATGGTGAAGAACTTATGCAGTCCGGACTTTCTCAGAATTTGAATAGCATAATATCTTTCTCCATGACGGTTATGGATAGGATCCACATGGACGGCACGCATTTCGGAAAAGGGAATGGCCCGTTTTCCGATACAGATTAATCCTGCATGAATATAAAGAGTATCTCCCACGATATGGTAGGGGGCAAAAAAACTGCCCCCTGTTCTTAAGATGATTAGACGTCGGAACAGCCAAATAAGGCCTATGAAAAGGAGAAGAAGTTGGACTAAAAATGGGGATTGATATGTACTCCTACTTCCTTCTATTAAATAGTAAAAAAATTTCATTTGCTTCCTCTTTCTGCCTTGAATTTTCCATGGATATCAAACAGAATTTTGCCTTTTTTGAAATCGTATAGCCCTGAATGATACGTTCTCATTCTAAACTTTCAGTACACAAATTTTCCTAATCAAAGGAATCCACAACCTCTACCGTATCCGGTAGGATCTCCATATTGGCGATGGAATTTCCGGACAGCTTTACCTTCTTTAAATTAGGAAGATTCCGTAGCATACTGATATCGGAAATGTAATTGTCGGAGATATCCAGCTCTTCAATAGTATTTAATCCTTCCAGACAATCCAGGCTTTGCAGTTTGTTTCCGGGAATCATCAGTTTTTTTACTGCCTTAAAATGAGACAGATAAGCTTTGGCATTTTGATCAAAGTTCCTGCTGTCATCATCCACATTGTGAATCTCCGCCTTTTCCAGGGCTAGAATTTCCGTGCTGTTGTCCTCTTCCATTCGACTTAAGGAAAGACTGAGAACCGGACCATCCGCTACATTACTGTCATCCTCAGGATAAAAGTACATTTCCCTTACCCCGATATTGGAAAGGGCTTTCGTGTAATCCTTATAGCGATCCATAGGGGTTCCCAGCATGGTAAGACGTTCCAAAGCGGGAAGCTCCCGCAATGCATTTCCCAAGTCCGTATCTACCAGCCCGGTGATTCCGCGTCCTACAAAGCAGAGGTCGCTTAGGGATGTCATTCCTCGTAAAACGTCCGCACTGTAATCGGACATATAGTTTCGAATTGTCAACTTCTTTAAAGAGGGCATGTGGGCAATCTTGTCCAAATCCCAAACCAAAAGATTCGCTTCTTCCAAAGCTGTTAAGCCGTGTAAATCCGGTAAGTCAAAGGTATGGTAGTTGATATACAGTTTTTGTAAGGAAGTCAGAGTGGGTAAAGCATTTACGTTTTCCACATCATGGCAATCCAGATATAAGCTGTTTAAGGATAGATGATTGGCCAGCCCGTCTAAGGAAAGAATAGGTAAGGTATCTAAACTCAAGCTCTTTAGCTTGGGCATGTTTTTTACAAAGCTTAAATCCTTTAGGCTTGTTATATCCTTAAGCTTTAGATTTTCAAGCTGAGGCATACCGGATAAAACACTAACATTGTCCAGAGGCTCATTATTGGGGCCGGTAATGGAAAGATCGGTACAGTTACTAAGAGAAGAAAGGGGGGAAAGGTCTAAAACCACCGCATCATTTCCTATAATATTAAGGGAGAGACTTTTTAAAGAGGGAAGGTTCCTTAGAAAAAGCAGCCCGCCCTCATAATCTTCATCTACACGAACGCCAAGAGATTCCAAAGAAGTGAATTCGCTCAAGATATTTTCAATGCTTATCTCTTCGTTATCTTGAGACCAATATGTGGATAAAGTATGAGAAAAATTCACTCCGGAAATTCCTAAAATCTCCTCCGGATGGGGAAGAATCCTTTTTAAATCTGCGGCATAGATATATTGGTCGGAATAATACTTTAAATTGCCTAGATTTTTCAAATCTTGGCTATAGCTCGTATTATCATAGCTGAAGCTTATATTTCCATCTAATTTCAGGCTCACAAGGCCTGTAAAAGCCTGAAGGCTGGATTCGTCGATGGAGTCTGTAGAGGGGAGGAAAATGGTCTTTTTTTCTAAAGCTTCTCCTGCTTCATCTACGCTTTCAGCATACGAAAATACCCATTGTTCAGCGGCATTGTCACTTTTTCCCGATTTTTTCCGGATATCCAAATATTGAATGGAACCATATTCCTCAGGAGTCAGTTCCGAGACAGGCTTAGCGAAGACCTGTTCCACAAAGCTGATTACAGTACTGTCCTCCGGCGTAGTGCAGTAGCTTGAAGCTAATGCAGTTGGGGCGGAGGAGTCGGAGCTTTGATAGAAAATTCGACTTAAGCTAAGGCATATAATAATGCTTGGTAAAAATAGTACCGCAAGAAGAATCCCTAATAGATATTTTGGAGATTCCTTTTTTGGGGGGGCTGTATAGGGAGTATTGTAGTTTACTTTGTCAATATGGATATTTTGTGTGATATCCGGTTTGTGAGGCTCCAGGTAAATCTTGGTATTACAAAATTTACAGGTTACAAAGCCTTCCTTCATTCCCTCCGGAATATCCAAGGTACCGTTACAATTAGGGCAGACGATTTTTGTAAGTTTCATAAAAGCTCCTGATTTTATTTTTTAATTTTCTCTATCAATTTACAATATTTAATGTGGAGATTCAAGGGGATAGAAAAGGATTTTTCTTATCCAAATGGAGCATTTTATGTATTTTCAGACTCAATTAATGATGCTATACAATCTATTTTAAATGGGGATAAAAAAGCACATTGAATATGATATAGCCGGCGATAAAAAAACACATGGATTATCGATAATGTCGGTGATAATCCATGTACTTATGGAGATTTGATAATAAAGAATTGAAAAAAATAGTTCTATATCTTTTAACAGCTTCCCTTTTTCTTCTTACCTAAGGCATCTGCCGCAATCATGGCATCATAAAGCTCTGTTTCCGTTACATCTCCTGCCAGATTATGGATGGTTTCTCCGGGAACACAGGCATTTTTGGCGATGGTGTGGAGGTCTGCATCGGAAAAATCACCCAGCTCTGCCAAGGTAATGGGAAGTCCTACGGCAACGCAGAAATCTTGAACCTCCTCAAATTCCTCCTTCTTTACACCCTCCAGACAAAGCTGTACCAGAGTACCGAAGGCTACACAATTTCCGTGGGGAGCGCTGTGACCGCCTAAAGAAGTAAGACCGTTGTAGAAGGAATGGGCAGCGGCAACATTTACATTGTCAGCTCCTACGCCGGAGAGGTAAACACAGGCTTCAATGATGTTTTCCAAGGCCTTGGTGACTACATGATTTTCACAGGCCAGAAGAGCGGCTTCTCCGTATTTCTTCAGGTTATCGTAGCAATACTTGGCAAGCACCATTCCTGCTCCGGGAATTCCTGCATTTTCCAAACTGGGAGATTCGGTACGAAGAGAGGCTCTTCCTTCGAAATAGGTTCCCAGTGCATCTCCCATACCGGCAATCAGGTAGCGAACCGGTGCATTGGCGATTACGGTGCTGTCTACCAGAACACAGTCCGGATTGGTGGGATAGAAGAGGTACTCCTTGAAGGAGCCGTCATCGTGGTAAATCACGGAAAGACCGGTACAGGGCGCATCGGTGGCTACAACGGTAGGGATAATGACAATATGCTTCTTCTCATAAAAGGCTGTTGCCTTCGCTGTATCCACGGCGGAACCGCCACCAACACCAACCACGGTATCAATGCCCTGTTCCTCTACGATTTTCCGCATTCTGGAAATTTCCGATTCACTGGAAATGCCTCCGAAGATTTCATAATGACGAACTTTATCCGTTCCTTCGAAGCTTTTTTCTAATTTGTCATGGCAGGCTTCATAGGCACTATGAGAGCAGACAAAGAGGTAATTTTTTCCCATATACTCTGTTTCCTTACAGAAGGAAAGCAAAGCGTCTCTACCCTGAACATATTTCAACGGATTTCTCATTTCTCTAAGTTTTTTCATTTTGAACCTCCTTGGCATCTTTCAAGCAATTTCTTTTCTAGACTCTTTGTACAACTTAGTCCATAGCTTTTTGAACAGCTTTTAGGGAAAAGTGTTCTGAAAAGGAATGGTTATTTATTTAACAATCTTATTGTAGCACGGAAGAGGAAAAACAGAAGGAGAAAATGTATATTTGTCTAATATAGAGGAGTTATTGCTTTCTTCTATGAGGGGATAGAAAAATATCTGCTAAAATCGCTCATTAAACAGTATTCTTTTCTTTCAAAATGATGGAGAATCAAGAATAGAGTAAAGATTTTGTCAGTTGATAAAGAAATAAAGCTAATCCTTTACAAATAGATATTTTCCTCGTACAATAAGACTGTTTTAGGGCTTGTACCGGTTTCGACGGGGATGATGCAGCTTTAGAAGCTATCCGAAAGAAGTCGCGTTAAACTTCAAACTTAAATTTAAACGCTAACGATAGTTACGCATTAGCAGCCTAAGCGCTGCTGGCCAGCCTTCCTGCACTCACACGGGAAGATCCTGACCTCATTTTTGTGAGAAACGACTGTTGCGGTTCCTCCCGCAACCGGGCGTATTTAGAGGATACCGGCTGGGACAAGACGTGCGCATCTTATCCTAGTGGGGAATCTTGAAGCGTACTATGATAGTAGAAGGAGAGGGAATTCGTTTTCGGACATGGGTTCGACTCCCATCAGGTCCATCCTAAACATAGGGAGGAAATCTTCTCGGATTTCCGTCCCTCTTTTCTTATCAGGGCTTCCCCTGAATCAAACTTCCTAGCTTATTCATTTTAATAAAGTAATTCTATATTATATTTCATTTTTTCCATCAAAGGAGTATTTATGCCAAGAAAAAAATCCACGGAGATTCAAGAAGAACTGCTGCAGACTGTGACAGAGGAGAGCAAAGCCGGCACAAAACCGCGCAAAGTCTCTGCAAAAAAGAAAGATGCATCCTTATCAGCGGATAGGGAGACGGAGCTGCAATCCGTTGAGAAAAAAACAAGAAGCAGGAAAAAGTCCCCTTTGGAGGATGAGTCTGTCACAGAAGAGACGGCGACAGTGAAGGAAGACCGGGACGCAGTGAAGGCGGAAAAGGGGAGAGTAAAAAAAGAGAAGACTGTAGCGAATAAAGAGAAGACAGAAGCAAAAAAAACTGAAACAGCGAAAATTGAAGCAACGAAAGTGAAAGAAATTGTTTCTAATGAGACTTATGAAGAAGGCTCCCAAAACACTGATGGGGGAGAAGAGTCTTTTGACACTTCTTCCCGGGACAATGTGCCCAGAGAAGAAGTTCGTAGAGAAGGCCCCAGAGACACGGATGCCAAGGAAGCCCATGGAATCCTGGAGGTTATGGCAGATGGCTATGGTTTTATTCGTTCCGAAAACTTTATGCCGGGAGAGCAGGATGTCTATGTGAATTCTCTGATGATTCGTCGTTTTCATTTGAAAACAGGGGATATGATTTACGGTTATGCCAAGTCCAGAAATCCCCAGGAAAGATACAATGCTCTTTTGTATATTGAAACGGTGAATGATTTACCGGTTTCCGCCATTTTTAGAAGACCGGATTTTGATAAGCTGACTCCCATTTTCCCTGATGAAAGAATCTATATGGAAAGAGAAGGGAAAAGAGTGCCTACCTCTTTAAGAGTGCTGGATCTCTTGGCGCCTATCGGAAAGGGACAAAGAGGAATGATTGTTTCTCCTCCCAAGGCAGGAAAAACCACTCTTTTAAAGCAGATTGCCCAGTCTATTCTAAAAAATCAGCCGGATATGACCTTGATGATTCTTCTGATTGATGAGCGTCCCGAGGAAGTGACGGACATGATGGAAGAAGTTGTGGGGGATAAGGTGCAGGTGATTTACTCCACCTTTGATGAGTTGCCGGAGCATCATAAAAGAGTGGCGGAGATGACTATTGAACGGGGAAAACGTCTGGTAGAGCAGGGACAGGATGTTTGTATTCTTTTGGACAGTATCACCAGACTGGCAAGAGCCTATAACCTGATTGTTCCATCCTCCGGAAAGGTCTTGTCCGGCGGTATGGATTCTGCGGCTCTCCATATGCCCAAACGTTTCTTCGGTGCAGCCAGAAATATCCGAGAGGGAGGCAGCTTAACGATTTTAGCTACCGCATTGGTAGATACCGGCTCCCGCATGGATGATGTTATCTATGAGGAGTTTAAGGGTACGGGAAATATGGAGCTGGTGTTGAATAGGGAACTTCAGGAAAGAAGAATTTTCCCGGCTATAGACATTTTAAAATCCGGAACCAGAAGAGATGATTTACTACTTAGTCCCTTGGAAAAGGACGCGGCGGATTTCATTCACAGAGAGCTTGCTACGGAAAAGAAAACTGTGGTGGAAGAGACTTTAAGCCTCTTTGATCGTACCGTAAATAATATCAGTCTTTGTGAAACCCTGGTTCGGGGGAAAACCTTGCAAAGCAGCGGCCGAATCGGCGGGGAAAAAGCAGTCATAAAAATAAATAAAAATAATTTGTAACCTTTTTGAGATTTCCTCTGTCTTTCCAAATGTCGGAAGAATTCGCTTCCGAAACATTGATAAAGATGGAGGAATTACTATGAAAAAGACCGGAATTGTTGTATTAGCTTTAATGATGAGTATTGGACTGATGGCTTGTGGAGGAAAAGAGACAAAGCAGTCTGAGGGCGCTAAGACAGAGTCTTCCGCAGCACAGGAAAGTGCGAAGGCAGGAGCAGAGAAAGCAAAGGATGCCAAGGAAATTAAAGGAAGCATTTTGGAAGTAAAGGACTTTATGTTCTCCATTAAAACCGATGATGGCAAGGAGTATGCTCTGAACTTTGATAAGGCTCCGGAAGGGCTTAGTGAGGTAAAAGAGGGAGATGAGGTTACCGTAGAGTACACCGGAGAATTATCTGAAGTGGATTCCTTTACCGGAACCATCCTATCTGTAAAGAAGGCCTAATAGAAAATTCACAAAGAAATCAATATTTTGCCTTATCCTTTCTAAGTCCCATAAAAAGCTAAAGGAGAACTATGGAAGAGCAAGAAATTATAGACTTATTATGGCAAAGAAAGGAAGAGGGCTTGACAGCCCTGCAGGAGAATTTTAAAGCTTACTGCGGAAAGATTGCTTCTCAGGTGCTGTCCCAAAGAGAGGATGTGGAGGAGTGTCTCAACGATACCTGGCTGAAGGCCTGGCAGGCCATTCCTCCGGAACGCCCTCAATTTCTCAGAGCTTATCTGGGAAAAATTGTAAAGAATACTTCTATTAATAAACTAAAAATGTTGAAGGCTAAAAAGCGTTTTTCCGATGGCTTTACGGAAAGCGTAGAAGAGCTTGGAGAAGATTTGCATTTTTCATCGGACAATGTGGAAGAACATGTGAATCAACAGGCTTTGGTGGATGCCTTAAATCAGTTTTTGGAAAAGCAAAAGAAGGAAACGAGAGTTTTCTTTGTAAGAAGATATTTTTATCATGATGAGATACAGGAAATAGCAAAAGCCTTTCAAGTTACGGAAAGCAAGGTGAAAGTTAGCCTGCACCGTACCAGACAAGCTTTGGCAAAGTATTTAAAAGACGAGGGAATCGCATGAAAGACTGGGATTTTGTAGAAGCCTTTTCTAAAATCGATGAGCGCTTCATAGAGGAAGCGGAAGATGAGAGAACAAGGAAAAAAATAAAAAAATTTCCTATTCGATATTTTTCTTCTGCAATTGCGGCTTGCTTTTGTCTGCTTTTGTTACTGCCTAATCTATCGAAAGAAACTGCCTATGCTTTGCAAAGCATACCGGGAATCGGCTCTTATTTTCAGCTGATTACTTTCCGAAAATATTCCTTCGAGGACGGAAATCATAAGGCAGAGGTGGTAGTGCCGAAGCTGGAACAGGGAAGCGAAGAAAGCGAGATTAAGAATAGCGGAGAGGCGAACGCTTCTAATGGGAAGGAAGCCGGAAGTGTTGCTTCCAAGGAATCGGAAAAGGCTAATTCCGCTCAGGCTATTAATTTTGATATAGAGAAGAAAACCGACGAACTGATTGCCTCTTTTAAGCAGGAAATTCAAAGCAGTGAATATAAGAATTTGTCCGTTTCCTCTCAAGTGATTTTGGATTCCGAGGATTATTATGTCTTGGCTCTGAGCGCTTTGCAACAGGAGGGAGACAGCTTTACCCAGAATCATTATTATACTATGGATAAGCATAGCGGAAAACTTTTGCAGCTTTCCGATCTGTTTCCGAAAGGAACGGATTATCAGAAGCTTCTGTCCGAGGAAGTGGTTTCCCAGATGAAGGCTCATAATCAGAAGGGAGACTTTCCCTACTTTATCCAAGACGGAGAGGATGATGAAGGCTTTACTGAGGTAAAGAAGGATCAAAGCTTCTATATTAATGGAGAAGGAAAGCTGGTTTTGGTTTTCCCTCAGGGAGAAGTGGCTCCTATGGCTCAGGGAGAACAGCAATTTGTTATGCCGGACAGAATTTGGAAGGCTTAAGGGAAAATACTGTGTTTTCTTTCTATACTTTATGCTAAAATAGAGCGGTATATATTTTAGGATGGGAAATGTAAGGAGCATCCCGTCGGAGCTTGTGATTTTAGGGAAGATTATGAATTTTACACGGTATAATATAGAGAATCGCATAGATGAAATGAAGAGCAAAAGAGCTCGTATTTGGCATAGACTCACAGGGATTATTAAGAGTCTATGCCTATTTCTCTTGCTGGCAAGTCTTTTCCTGGGAGCCTCCTTTTCCTATGGCTTGTTCCGGGGAATTTTAGATTCCGCACCGGATATTCATAAGATCCACGTAGGACCTACAGAATATGCTACCAAGATTTACGATAAAAAGGGAAATCTTATGTCCACCTTGGTTACGGAAGGCTCTAACCGGGAAAGAGTGAGTTATGAGGAGCTTCCCAAGGATCTAATCAATGCCTTTGTAGCCATAGAAGATGAGCGATTTTGGAGCCATAACGGTATCGATTTTCGTTCCATTATGCGTGCTATCAAGGGTGTGGTTTCCGATGACAGTTCTGCCGGTGGAGGCTCTACCATCACCCAGCAGCTTCTGAAAAACAATGTTTTCGGCGGAGGCTTGCATGAAGGAAAGTTTGAGCGTTATGTTCGAAAGTTTCAGGAGCAGTATTTGGCCCTGGAGCTGGAGGATCAGAGTAATTTAAGCAAGAAGGAAGTGAAGAAGAGTATTCTGACGGAGTATTTGAATACTATTAATCTGGGCGCCAATACCTTAGGGGTAAAGGTAGCCGCAAGAAGATATTTCAATAAAGAAGTTACGGAGCTTAATCTTTCGGAATGTACAGTTATTGCGGCGATTACCAAGAATCCTTCCGGCTTGAATCCCATTACCCATCCTGATAAGAATGCAATCCGTAGAGCGCAGGTTTTAAAAAATATGTTAAAGCAGGGCTATATTGATGATGCCCGCTACCAGGAGGCTTTGCAGGATCCGGTTTATGAAAGAATCCAGAATGTGAATTCCGTGAGCCAGGGAGACGATAAGCCCTATTCCTATTATACCGATGAGCTGACGGAACAGGTGGTGGACAGCCTTATGGAGCGTCTCAATTACAGTAAGGAAGACGCTACCAAGCTGCTTTATTCCGGCGGCTTACGGATTTATGCCAACCAGGATCCGGATTTACAGGCTGTTGTGGATGAGGAAATTAATAATCCGGACAACTATGATACGGCGAAATATTCCATTACCTGGCGATTAACCATCCAGCATGAGGATGGCAGCATTGTTAACTACGGCGAAAAGGATTTAGAGAAATACTTAAAAGAAGGTAGAGGACTGGACTTTAACGGTTTGTTCAGTTCCAAGGATCAGGCCAACAAGCGAGTTGAGGAATTTAAGAATAAGGTTGTGGTGGATTCGGATAAGATTTTGGGAGAAAGTATTGACTATGTTTTACAGCCTCAGGCATCCTTTGTCTTAATGGATCCTTCCACAGGAGAGGTTCTGGCTTTAACAGGAGGTCGGGGAGAGAAGAAGCAGAGTAAGACATTAAATAGAGCCTCCAATGTGCTTAGACAGCCCGGTTCCACCTTTAAGATTCTTTCCTCCTTTGCGCCTGCTATCGATCTATACGGCGCTACATTGGCATCCACCTACTATGATTCCGAGTATACGGTTGGAAAGAAAACCTTTAAAAACTGGTATTCCGGAGGTTACCTTGGGTTTCAGAGCATCAGAGACGGTATCGTTTATTCCTTGAATATCGTGGCAGTTCGTTGCCTTATGGATACGGTAAAGGTGGAAAACGGATTTCGCTATGCGGAATCCCTGGGCATTACCTCCCTTGTACCGGAGGATGCCAATCCTGCCTTGGCACTGGGCGGTCTGACCAGAGGTGTTTCCAATTTGGAAATGACGCAAGCCTTCTCTGTGATTGCTAATAAGGGACGGTTTCAGAAGGCTAAGTTCTTCTCCAAGATTGAAGACCAAAATGGAAAGGTGATTATTGATACCACTGAGGATGAGCCGGAGCAGGTGATGAAGTCCAGTACAGCATATCTCTTAACGGATGCCATGCGGGAGTCCATGGAAAGCAATCGAGCCTTTTCTTCCAGTGTTCGGGTAAGCTCCACTTCCACCAGAGCTCATTTTGACGGTATGAGCCAGGCGGGAAAGTCCGGAACCACCAGTGACAACAGAGATATCTGGTTTATCGGTTTTACTCCTTATTATGTAGGAGGAATCTGGGCGGGCTGCGATGATAATCAGGTATTAAAGGATAGTAATTCCGGGGAATATAACGGCGGTACCGGTTTCCACAAGGATATCTGGCGGAAAATCATGACAAGAATTCATGAAGGAAAGACGGATCCGGGCTTCCAGAGACCGGAGGACATTGTGGAGGAGCAGGTTTGCAGAAAATCCGGTAAGCTTCCCATTTCCGGTTGCTTTGCGGATTATCGCGGTAGTGCAGTGATTACAGAGCTCTTTGCTAAAGGTACGGTTCCCACTGACAAATGTACCTATCATACCTCCTGGGGCGCTATGTTGGTGCCTGAGGATTTACGGGATTTGGATACGGATGATCGTTATTTCCGTTATAAGGTAAAGGAAAAATCCTCGGATGAGGATGAACCTTCCGGAGATGAGGTAATTATTTCCGAACAGGGTCCCTCCTCCAAGAAAAAGACGAAGGAAGAGAAGCCTAAGGAAGAAAAGCAAAAACGAGAAGATTAAGAAGAGAAAGGAAAAGAAGCATGAAATTTATCCAAGATCGTTTTACCTCCATGCTGGAAGTGAAAAAATCAAAATTTTATGCTTCTTTATTTCCACTTCAAAGTCTTGAAGAGGTGAGTTTTTATTTACAGGAATGTAAAAAGACTTATCCCGAGGCAAGACATCACTGCTATGCTTACATTTTCCTGGAAGAGCGGGAAGGCTTTTTGCAGGAGCAGAAAAAGCAAAGCGATGACGGAGAGCCGGCGAAAACCGCCGGAGCTCCTATTCTGCAAAGGTTGGAAAGAAAAGAACTGAAAAATGTTCTCTGCGTGGTAAGCCGTATTTTCGGAGGAACCTTGTTGGGAACAGGGGGCTTATCCAGAGCCTATGGAGATGCGGCAGAGCAGGTGCTTGCGGAAGCGCAGCTTTTGGAACGAAAAGAGGGGAAAGAAATCCGGCTAAGTATTCCCTACACACTACTGGGGAGACTGGAATATGATTTTCAGGAAATGGGGATTCGGATTTTGGAAAAAAGCTACACGGATAGAGTAGAGCTCTTCCTGCAAATGGAGGAGGAACAGTATCTGTCCTTGGAAAAGCACATTGGGGAGTATGGACAAGAGGTGGTTTTCCTTGCAATCAAAAATAGCCGGTGGTATACTTCCTAAGTTAATGAACTGTAGATAAAAATGAATCATTTAAAGAGGCTTTTAAGTTTCTTTAAGGGGAAAGAGAAGTAAATGTTAAAGAATAGAGAAGATGTACGTAATGTTGCCATTATTGCCCACGTTGACCATGGTAAGACGACTTTAGTGGATGAGCTTTTAAAGCAGTCCGGTGTTTTTCGTGACAATCAGGAGGTTGGTGTAAGAGTGATGGATTCCAACCCCATCGAGCGGGAACGAGGCATTACGATTCTGGCAAAAAACACCGCGGTAAGCTATGGAGATACCAAGATCAATATTGTAGATACTCCGGGACACGCAGATTTCGGCGGTGAGGTAGAGCGTATTTTGAAAATGGTGGACGGTGCTATCTTATTGGTGGATGCCTTTGAAGGTCCCATGCCCCAGACCAGATTCGTTTTACAAAGAGCTTTGGATCTTCGTCTTCCTGTTCTTGTGGTAGTGAATAAGATTGATAAGCCTCAGGCTCGTCCCAATGATGTGGTGGATGAAGTACTGGAATTGATGCTGGATTTAAATGCTTCCGATGAACAGCTGGATTGTCCTTTCCTTTTTGCTTCTTCCAAAAACGGTTATGCAAAGCTTAAGCTGGAAGATCCGGATGTGGATATGAAGCCTTTGTTTGAAACCATTGTAGACTTTATTCCGGCCCCGAAGGGAGATCCGGATGCGGAAACCCAGTTCCTGGTTTCTACTATTGACTACAACGAATTCGTGGGAAGAATCGGAATCGGTAAGGTGGAGAACGGCAAGATTAAGGTGAATCAGGAAGCCTTGGTTGTGAACCACCATAATCCGGACAAGAGAAAAAAGGTACGTATCACCAAACTCTATGCCTTTGACGGTTTAAAGAGAGTGGATGTGGAGGAAGCTTCCTTTGGAGATATCGTTGCGGTTTCCGGTATTGAAGACCTGCATGTGGGTGATACCATTTGTACAGAGAAGAATCCGGAGCCATTGCCCTTCCAGAAGATTTCCGAGCCTACTATTTCCATGGATTTCATGGTTAATGATTCTCCTTTGGCAGGAACGGAAGGAAAGTTTGTTACCTCAAGACATATCCGTGATCGTCTTTTCAGAGAGCTGAATACGGACGTTTCCCTCAGAGTAGAGGAGACGGAATCCGCAGATTGCTTTAAGGTTTCCGGCCGTGGAGAGCTTCACCTTTCCGTACTGGTAGAGACCATGCGTAGAGAGGGCTTTGAGTTTGCGGTTTCCAAGGCAGAGGTTATTTATAAGGAAAATGAGCAGGGCGTAAAGCTGGAGCCTATGGAGATTGCTTATATCGATGTGCCGGAGGATGCTACCGGCTCTGTAATCCAGAAACTTACCCAGAGAAAGGGTACCTTAAACGGCATGAGCCCTTTGGCTTCCGGCTATACCCGTTTGGAGTTTGAAATTCCCTCCAGAGGTTTAATCGGTTACAGAGGAGAGTTCCTTACCGACACCAAGGGTAACGGTATTTTGAATACAGAGTTTGAGGGCTACGGTGAATATCGTGGGGATTTGAACTATCGTCATCAGGGCTCCCTTATTGCTTTCGAGCAGGGAGAGGCGGTTACCTACGGCTTATTCCAGGCACAGAACCGTGGAACCCTCTTTATCGGCCCGGGAGAGAAGGTTTACAGCGGTATGGTTATCGGACAGAGTCCGAAGTCTGAGGATATCGAGTTAAATGTTTGTAAGACCAAGCATTTAAGTAATACCAGAACCTCCAGCTCTGATGAGGCATTGAAGCTGGTACCGAAGAAGATTATGTCTTTGGAGCAGTGTATTGATTTTATCGATACGGATGAGCTTTTGGAGGTTACACCGGAAAATCTCCGTATTCGTAAGAAGATTCTGGATCCTACCGCTAGAAAGAGAGCCGGATTTAACAGAAAATAATAAGAAAGGTTGAGTGAGACTATGGCATTATTTAAAGGAGCTGGCGTTGCTTTGATTACCCCCTTTCATGAGGATGGAAGTGTAAATTATGAGAAGCTGACGGAGATTTTGGAAGAACAGATTGCAGAAGGTACGGATGCCATTGTAGCAGTAGGAACCACGGGAGAGGCTGCAACCCTTACGGAGGATGAGCATATTGAAGTGGTTGCCCATACCGTGAAGGTGGTAAATCACCGTATTCCCGTTATTGCAGGTACAGGCTCCAACTGTACGGCAACCGCCATTGACCTTTCCCAAAGAGCAGAGAAGGCCGGAGCTGACGGACTGCTTTTGGTGACACCTTATTATAATAAGGCAACCCAGAAGGGCTTATATACCCACTACAAGGCTATTGCGGATGCGGTTTCCATTCCCTGTATTCTGTACAATGTGCCGGGCAGAACCGGTATGAAGATTGAGCCGAAGACCATGGCAGATCTTTACTATAAAGTAAAAAATATTGTAGGCGTAAAGGAAGCTACCGGAGATGTAGGAGGCACTGCAGAGCTGATGCGTTTAGTGGATGAAGATTTCTTACTCTATTCAGGAGAGGATGGAATCATTGTTCCCTTACTTTCCATCGGAGGTTCCGGCGTTATTTCCGTGTTGTCCAATGTGGCACCGAGACAGACAGCGGATATTTGCAAGAAGTGGTTTGCCGGAGATGTGAAGGGGGCTTGGGAAGAGCAGAAGAGAGCGCTTCCTTTGATTCATAGCCTCTTTATGGAAGTGAACCCCATTCCGGTAAAGGCAGGAATGAATTTACAAGGGAAGTCTGTGGGAGGAATGCGTCTTCCGCTGACAGAGATGGAAGAAGCACATCAAGAGGTATTAAAAGAAGAAATGCGCCGCTACGGGATTTTATCCTAATAGAGAAGAGGGGGCTGTGAAGAAAAGAAAATAAATGCAGGATAAACTGTTTCTTATTTTCTTCTTTTCCGCCCCTCTTTTTTTCTGCGGAAAAATGAAATAGAATAAACAAGAAAAAGTAGAGTGGTTTTCCGGAGCTGAAGGAGGAAAAGATGAGGGTATTATTACATGGTGCGAAGGGCGTGATGGGACAAAATGTGCAGGAGGTAGCGAAGAAGACGGAGGGAATGGAGATTGTAGCCGGTCTGGATTCCCATACAGATTTGAAGCACCCCGGATTTCCGGTTTACGGAAGCGGAGCGGAAGTGAAAGAAGATTTTGACTGTATTATTGATTTCTCCGTAAAAGAGGCTGTGGATGCTCTTCTGGATTTTGCAGTGGAGAAAAAAAAGCCCCTTGTGCTTTGCACCACAGGTTTAAATGAAGCACAGGAAAAGAAGCTTCAGGAGGCTTCCAAACAGATTCCCATTCTTCGCTCCGGTAATATGTCTTTGGGCATTAATCTTTTACAGGAGCTCTTACGGATTGCCGCAAAAAAGCTTTATGAAAATGACTTTGATATCGAAATTATGGAAGCGCATCATCGTAGAAAAAAGGATGCCCCCAGCGGAACAGCATTAATGCTGGAAAAGGCTGTGGAAGAGGGTATTGGAGAAGCACTGGTAAAGGTTTATGACCGTTCCGGAAGAGATACAGCAAGAGAGAAGAGAGAAATCGGTATGTCTTCTCTTCGGGGAGGTACCATTCCCGGAATCCACGAGGTGATTTTTGCCGGTGAAGATGAGGTCATTAGCTTAAATCATACCGCCTATAGTCGGAAAATCTTTGCAAAGGGAGCTATTACCGCTGCCTTTTTCCTGGAAAAGCAGGAGCCGGGAAGCTATAGTATGGCGGATGTTTTGAAATAATAAGGGGGGAATCATGAGTCATCAAAGCTACGAAAGCCCATTGTCCGGTCGTTATGCTTCCAAAGAGATGCAGGAAATCTTTTCTTTCGATTTTAAATTTAAAACCTGGAGAAAGCTGTGGATTGCTTTGGCGGAAAGTGAAAAAGAACTGGGGCTCCCCATTACCGAAGAGCAGATTCAGGAATTAAAGGAGCATGCAGAGGATATCAATTACGATGTGGCCATGGCTAGAGAGAAAGAGGTTCGCCATGATGTGATGAGCCATGTCTATGCTTATGGCGTACAGTGTGAAAAGGCAAAGGGAATCATTCATCTGGGAGCCACCTCCTGCTATGTGGGAGACAATACGGATCTGATTACCATGCGGGAGGGCTTAAAGCTTCTTCGGAAAAAGCTTTTAAACTGCATGAAGGTCTTAGTGGACTTTGCCATGGAGTATAGAGGACTGCCCATGCTTGGCTATACCCATTTTCAGGCAGCACAGACCGTTACTCTTGGGAAAAGAGCCAGTCTTTGGTTACATGATTTGTATCTGGATTTTCTGGATGTGGAGGAATGCATTTCTTCCTTAAAGCTTTTAGGTTCTAAGGGTACCACCGGAACTCAGGCCTCCTTCTTGGAGCTTTTCGAAGGAGACCATGAAAAATGTAGAGAGTTGGACAGAAAGATTGCAAGGAAAATGAATTTCCCCGGAGTTTATCCCGTATCCGGCCAAACCTATAGTAGAAAAATTGATTCCAAGATTCTGGCGATTCTCTCCGGAATTGCTCAATCCGCCCATAAGTTTTCCAATGATATTCGGCTTTTACAGCATTTGAAGGAAGTGGAGGAGCCCTTTGAGAAAAAGCAAATCGGTTCCAGTGCCATGGCCTATAAGAGAAACCCCATGCGCTGTGAAAGAATTGCCGGCCTTGCCAATTTTGTAATGGCGGAGAGCCAGAATCCTCCCATTACCGCCGCAACCCAGTGGTTTGAAAGAACCTTGGACGACTCGGCTAATAAGAGACTTTCTATACCCCATGCTTTTCTGGCTACAGACGGACTTTTGGACCTCTATTACAATGTGGCCTCCGCTTTAGTGGTTTATCCTAAAATGATTGAAAAGCATCTTCGGGAAGAGCTTCCCTTTATGGCTACGGAAAACATCCTGATGGACGGGGTAAAAAGAGGGGGAGACCGGCAGGAGCTTCATGAAAAAATCAGAAGCTATTCCATGGAGGCCGGTTTAAGAGTGAAAAGAGATGGTCTGGACAATGATTTACTGCAAAGAATTGCGGAAGATCCGGAATTCCCATTGGAAAAAACGGACTTGGAGGAGCTTTTGATCCCGGAAAAATACATCGGCCGTTGTAAGGAGCAGGTTGAGGATTTTATTGCAACAGATATCGCGCCTTTGCTGGAAAAGAATAAAGAGCTTTTAAATCTTTCAGTAGAAATCAAGCTTTAAGAATTAAAACAAGCATCTTGTGTGATATTTTTAAATTTTGTATACTGAGGAAGGAAAAGATATGAAGAGAGGAATAGCCATTTTCACTTTAATACTTTTTTGTCTTGCCCTAATAGCCTTATTGTTTCTGGCTTTCACCGGGGGAAAAAAGGAGTATATGCTGGCCTTATTGTTCTGTGTCATGATTCTTCCCAGTCTTTTTTATGTGTATCAGTGGATTACAAGATTGATTAAAAAAGATTAGATTTTAGAGATTAACTGTTTGAGGGTGCAATCGCACTGCATTATACAATTCAAATGTAAGAAAGGGGAACAAGTATGGTTCAAGCAATTGTCGGTGCAAACTGGGGAGATGAAGGTAAGGGGAAGATTACAGACTATTTGGCAGAATCTGCGGACATTGTAGTTCGTTTTCAGGGAGGAGCCAATGCGGGACATACCATCATCAATCCTTATGGACGTTTTTCTTTGCATCTTCTGCCCAGCGGAGTGTTTAACCCCAATGTAACCTGCGTTTTGGGAAATGGCGTTGCCGTGGATATCGGAAAATTCCTGGCAGAGCTGAAGTCTTTGGAAGAGGCAGGTGTTCCTAAGCCCAAGATTTACATTTCCGACCGCGCCCAGGTAATGCTTCCCCACCATGTGTTGCAGGATACTTATGAGGAGGAGCGTTTAGGAAAGAATAGCTTCGGTTCCACAAAGTCCGGTATTGCTCCATTTTTCTCCGATAAATATGCCAAGATCGGTTTACAGTTTAATGAGCTGTACTTTGATGATATTTTAGAGGAACGTCTAAAGAAGATTTTGGAAATCAAAAATGCTATGTTTATCAATCTCTATGGCAAGGAGCCTTTGGATTTTAATACAGTTTTAGCAGAGCTTAAGAAGCAAAGAGAAGAGATTAAGCCATTTTTAAAGGATACTTCCTTATTCCTGAGAACTGCCATTAAAGAAGGAAAGAAGATTTTAATGGAGGGACAGCTGGGAACCATGAAGGATCCTGATCACGGTATTTACCCAATGGTAACCTCCAGCCATACCCTGGCTTCCTATGCGGCTGTAGGAACAGGAATTCCGCCCTATGCCATTACCGATGTGGTTTGTGTCACCAAGGCCTATTCCTCTGCGGTGGGAGCAGGTGAGTTTGTCAGCGAGCTCTTCGGAGAAGCGGCAGAGGAGCTTCGTAAGAGAGGCGGAGATAAGGGAGAGTACGGGGCAACCACAGGCCGTCCCAGACGTGTGGGCTGGTACGATGCGGTAGCTTCCCGTTATGGCTGTGCATTACAGGGAGCAACCCAGGTAGCTTTAACTGTTTTAGATCCTCTGGGATATCTGGATGAAATTCCCATCTGTACCGGCTATGAAATCGATGGAGAAGTGATTCGTGATTTTCCGGTAACTCCCTTATTAAGAAAGGCTAAGCCGGTATATACCGTATTGAAGGGCTGGAAGCAGGATATCCGCGGAATTCGTAAGTATGAGGATCTCCCACAGGAGTGCAGAGACTATATCGACTTTATTGAGAAGGAGTTGGAGGTTCCCATTACCATGGTGTCCAATGGCCCGAAGAGAGAAGAAATTCTACTGAGAACACCAAAGATTTAAAAAGAAAAAACTGACGAAAGCCTAAGAAACAGTAGATTGGAATAGACAGGAGGAAAAATGGCCCGTTGCCCGAATTGTGCAGGAGAATTACTCTTTGATATCAAAACACAAAGCCTGAAATGTCAACAATGCGACTCCGTTTTTAATCCCTACGATAAGGATAAGACCGTTGAAGGAGTGGTACAGGAGTACTACGATACCCAGGTATTTACCTGCCCCCAATGCGGGGCAGAGATAGAGAGTACGGATTTCTCCGGTACAGGCTTTTGTGCCTACTGCGGTTCCTCTGTGGTGTTCACCAGTCGAATGAAGCAGGCGGAGATGCCTCAGAAAATCATTCCCTTCCAGCTTACCAAGGAGGATTGTAAAAAGCGTTATCAAGACAAGGTTCGTTCCGCTATCTACCATGATAAGGAACTGGAAAATCCGGAGTATCTGGAAAGGTTTGTGGGGTATTATCTTCCCTACTGGCTTTATAGCTTTGAGGTGGATGAGCCCTTGGCATTGGAGGGACTAAAGGAATATAGAAGCGGAAGCTATCAATATCAGGAACGTTATGCCCTTTCCGGACAGCTGCAGGGAAAGTTTAACAACATCCCCTATGATGCCTCCACCCGCTTTGATGATACGATTGCCGGCTGTATTGCTCCCTTTACCGAGAAGAATTTAAAGGAATTCAGTCCGAACTTCCTTTTAGGCTTTTACAGTGATGTGGCGGATGCGGATGCCAAGCAATATGAGCCCAAAGCCCTTCATATGGTGGAACAACAACTTTGGTCCTCCGTCTTGGGAAGGCAGGGCTTTCAGGAAAGCGACATGCAGCTAAACAATGAAAGCATTCGATCTTTAACAAAAATCGGTGCCAAAACCGTTACTGTAGAGCGGGGAATGTTTCCGGTTTGGTTTTTGAGCTATAAAAAGGACAATCGAATCGCCTATGCAGTGGTAAATGGAGAGACCGGTAAGGTTTACTGTGATATTCCTATAAGTGAAAGTCGTTTTCATAACGCATCCATGATGATTGCCATTCCCATATTCCTGATTTTGAATTTATTTTTTCAAATCAAGGCGGAGAATCTTCCCTGGTACACCATGGCTTTGTCCACCCTCTTGATTGTTTTGGCTCAGGGACAGATTTCAAAAATCAAAAAGAGAGAAGACAGTCTTACGGGAAACAAAAATAAGTCCAAGGAAGAGAGGGCGAAGCTTCTTCGGCATAATGGAACAGGATATGCTCTTATTTCCGTTTTCTTTTCCTTAGGCATTATGCTTTGGCATCCGGTACAGGATGAATATTACTATCTGGCCAGTGCGGTAAGCGGGATTATGTCGATTCTTTCCCTGCGTTTGATGATTAAGAAGTTCAATATTTTATCCACCCGTTCCATACCGGAATTTTTTGACAAGAAGGGGGTGAAGTGATGAATAGAAGTTTCCTGAAAAAGTATTCTGCTGTTTTTCTATTTTTCAGTTTTTTGCTGACACTTTCTTTTCAGAGCTTTGCCTTAAGCAGCGATGAGCTGTTACAAGCTTCTGTATATACGAATAGTAGTTCCGGTTATAAAGCCTACCTTTTGGATGAAAGTGACCTACTTAGTTCTTCCGAGGAGACGCAGGTTAAGGAGGCGATGATCCCATTAACAAAATACGGGAATATTGCCTTTGTTTCCGGAGAGGGCGGCTACTCTGCGGCGTCCACTGCCAAGGATTTGTTGGAGGATTCCTTTCCCAACGGCAGTGCCAGCCTCTTATTGATTGATATGTATAATAGGGAAATCAGAATTCAAAGTTCGGGAACCTTGTATAAAACTATCAATAATCATGTGGCAGACAGCATTACGGATAACATTTATCGCTATGCCTCCAATGGGGATTTCGGAAAAACTGCCACTATGGCCTTCCGGCAGATGAATGCCAAGATGGAGGGACGCTTTGTGGAGACGCCGATGCGATGGATTAGCAATTTGTTTCTTGCTGCCGCTTTGGCCTTACTTCTGAATTTCCTCTGGCTGATTACAGGAAAGAGAAATGAAACGGCTGCGGCGGGGGCTATCCTGGCGGCTATGGCTCCGGACTTTATCATTGCCCAGCGGCGAAAGGATTTGATCTCACAAAATAAGCTCTATGTTCCCAGATCTTCCGGAAGCTCCGGGGGAAGTAGCGGTGGCGGTGGCGGCTTTAGCGGTGGAGGTTTCAGCGGTGGAGGAGGCCATTCCTCCGGCGGTGGGGGACATCGTTTTTAGAAGGAAGAGAATAGGACATTTCCGTTGATTTTCTATGAAAATTCCGATTTTTTCGCCGGATTTTCCGGAAGGAAAGCTTGCATGTTTA
Organism: Oribacterium sinus; assembly: GCF_963537195.1. Classification (GTDB taxonomy): domain Bacteria; phylum Bacillota; class Clostridia; order Lachnospirales; family Lachnospiraceae; genus Oribacterium; species Oribacterium sinus_A. The sequence goes on from NZ_CAUTEG010000002.1 coordinate 55,462, forward strand.
TTTGTTTTATATTAGAATTGTTCCCGAGTTAATGGCCAAGTGCCTAAGAGAAGGGGGAGTTTTTCCCAAAGAAAAGTGATTTAGGAGGATTTATGGTTTCTGCAGGTGATTTCAGAAATGGTGTTACAATTGAGATGGATGGACAGGTAGTTCAGATCGTGGAGTTCCAGCACGTTAAGCCCGGTAAGGGAGCTGCCTTCGTTCGTACCAAGTTAAGAAATGTTATTAACGGTGGTGTAACCGATAAGACCTTCCGTCCCACAGAGAAGTTTCCTGCAGCACGTATTGACCGTGTAGATATGCAGTATCTCTATGATGACGGAGAGATGTACAACTTCATGAACAATGAGACCTTTGAGCAGATTGCTTTGTCTCATGAGCAGATTGCAGATTCCATGAAGTTCGTTAAAGAGAACGAAACCGTTAAGGTAGTATCTTATCAGGGAAATGTATTCTCTGTAGAGCCTCCTTTGAAGGTAACCTTAGAGGTTACTCATACAGAGCCGGGAATTAAGGGTAATACCACCACCGGTGCAACAAAGCCTGCTACTGTTGAGACAGGTGTTGAAGTACAGGTTCCTCTGTTTGTAAATATCGGAGATAAGATTATTATTTCTACCCAGACAGGTGACTACGAGTCCAGAGCATAAGTGCAGGACTGGTGTAGAGAATAAGCACTGGGAAGAATGCTTCTCCTAGAAGAAAATTGAGACTAAGGCTTCCTAAAAGGAAGCCTTTTTTTGTAGAAAGGATCGCTATGCAGGCTTTAAAAGCAATACTACAGGAAGCTATGGAATCTGCCTTTGTGGAGGCGGGGTATGATAAGGACTTAGCTAAGGTCAGTGTTTCCAACCGTCCTGACCTTTGCGACTATCAAAGTAACGGGGCTTTGATGGGAGCAAAAAAATATCAGGAGAATCCCATTGCTTTGGCCGAGAAGGTAAAGGGGTTTTTGGAAAAGAAAAGCTATAAAGATACTCCTTTATTTTCTTCTGTTGAAGCGGTAAAGCCGGGATTTTTAAATGTGAAGCTTTCCCCACAATTTTTAGGAGCTTATCTTCAGGGGATGCAGACGGAAGAGCAGAATGGCCTTCATGAAAAGGAAGGTAGAAAGATTTTACTGGACTACGGCGGAGCCAATGTGGCAAAGCCTCTTCATGTAGGACACCTTCGTTCTGCTGTAATCGGAGAAGCCCTGAAAAGAATGGGAAAAAGACTTGGAAATAATGTGGTAGGAGATGTGCATCTTGGAGACTGGGGTCTGCAAATGGGACTCATTATCACAGAATTAGAGGACAGAGGAGAGCTGGAAAAGCCCTTTACGATTTCCGAGCTGGAAGAGATTTACCCCTTTGCTTCCAAGAAAGCCAAGGAAAAGGATGAAGCCGGAAATCTGCTTAATGAGGAATATGCTAACCGTGCCAAGGAAAATACCTTAAAGCTACAGCAGGGAGATCCTGTATTTCATAAGGTTTGGGAAAGAATTATGGAAGTTTCCGTTGCGGATTTAAAGAAGAACTATGAAGCTCTGGATGTGCACTTTGATCTGTGGAAGGGGGAGTCAGATGCGGACCCCTATATTCCAAAGCTGATTTCTTTACTGGAAGAGAAGAAATTAGCCTATCGTTCTCAGGGAGCATTAGTGGTGGATATTACGGAGGAGGGGGACAGTAAGGAATATCCTCCCTGTATGATTCAGAAATCCGACGGAGCAAGCCTATATGCCACCTCTGATCTGGGAACCATTATGGATAGAGAAGAGCATTATCCGAAGGATTTATATCTTTATATAGCAGATAGTCGTCAGGCCCTTCACTACACGCAATTTTTCCGTGTGGCAAGACGGGCGGAGCTTCTTCCAAAAGAAACAGAGTTAAGCTATATCGGCTTTGGTACTATGAACGGAAAGGACGGAAAGCCCTTTAAAACCAGAGAGGGTGGAGTCTTAAGACTGGAGCGTTTGATTTCCGAGACCAGAGATTCCGTTCTAAAGCGCATGGAGGAATCCAAGGACAACGGCTTGAGTCAAGAGGAAAAAGAGGAAACCGCCGGAATCGTAGCCTTAGCTGCTTTAAAGTACGGTGACCTTTCCAACCAAGCCACCAAGGATTATATCTTCGACTTGGAGAAATTTACTGCCTTTGAAGGAAATACCGGCCCCTATATTCTTTATACCATTGTCCGCATCTCCTCCATTTTACGGAAGTATGCGGAAAGTAAGGGAGAGGCTTGGAAGGATAGCCTAAGCTGGATATCGGAAAATGCAAAGAACTATCCCATTGGAAGTTCCGGAGATGAAAATGTAATGGCACTTGCAAAAATTCTGGCAGCCTTCCAGGATGAGATGCGGGATGCATGGAGAGATTGTGCTCCCCATAAAATTTGTACCTATATCTATTCTTTGTCCAATCAGTTCAATTCTTTCTATCACAATGTAAAGATCTTGACAGAGGAGGACGAGCAAAAGAAGAAGGAATATATCGGTCTTCTTTGCCTAAGCTGGAAGGTTCTTATGGATTGTATTCAGGTGCTGGGCTTCTCTGCTCCGGAAAGGATGTAAGATGCGGTATTTTGTGCTTAGTGATATTCATGGCTCTGCGTATTATGCAAAGCTTGGGATAGAGGCCTATCAAAAAAGCGGCTGTGAGAGAATCCTGCTTCTGGGGGATGTTTTGTATCATGGCCCCAGAAACCCTTTGCCAAGAGACTATGCCCCCAAAGAGGTTATAGCGCTCTTAAATCCGCTGAAGGAAGAAATTCTTGCGGTTCGGGGAAACTGTGAAGCAGAGGTGGATCAGATGGTTTTGGACTTTCCCGTTATGGCGGACTATGCCATCCTGGAGTGGGGAAAGCACAGAGTGTTCCTTTCCCACGGCCATGTTTATAACGCGGAAAGCTTTCCCCTCCAAAAAGATGGAGATATCTTCCTCCAGGGACATACCCATGTTCCCGTGGCAATGAAGAAGACCAGAGGAGAAAAGTATTACTATCACCTGAACCCCGGCTCAATCAGCTATCCAAAAGAAGACAGCCCCCATAGCTATGGCATCCTGGAAGACAACAGCTTCACCCTATACGATGTAGAAAAAGGAGAAGCCTATAATAAGATAGAGTTCTAAAAAGGCACTGAAAAATTGAAGAACTTGAAAATCAGGAATTCCAATTTACATGCAATGTAATATTTCAAGTTCTTCAATTTTTTACATTTCCCTCCTTGACATATACCCTATGGGGGTATATTATGATGGCGAAAAAGAAAGGAGGAAGATATGAAACAATATAGAGTTACAGGTATGACCTGTGCTGCCTGTCAAAGTAGAGTAGAAAAAGCCGTGTCTAAAGTCCCCGGCGTAAAGTCCTGCTCCGTTTCTCTTTTAACCAACTCCCTGGGAGTGGAAGGAGAAGTAGGTGCAGATGAAATCCAAAAAGCAGTAGAAGCTGCTGGTTACGGTTTTGAGAATCCGGAAGAGAGCAATACCCTATCGGAGAAGAAAGATAAGGGGGATGCTCTAAAGGATACCGAAAGTCCAAAGCTAAAAAAGAGACTGCTTCAATCCTTGTTTTTCTTAGCAATTCTTTTGTATTTTTCCATGGGACCGATGTTATTCCATGCTCCGCTTCCAAAGGCCTTTTCCAATCCCGGAATATTGGCATTAACGGAACTCTTACTTAGTTTAATTGTTCTTTACATCAACAGAAAGTTTTTCATTTCCGGTTTTAAGAGCGCCTTTGCTTTAGCCCCCAATATGGATACTTTGGTGGCCTTGGGCTCCGCCGCATCCTTTCTATACTCCCTGGGAATCCTTTACGGTATACTCTATGCCTTTGGAGAGGGAAACCTGGAGCAGGTAAAAACACTGGGGCATCATCTTTACTTTGAAACTGCCGCTATGATTCCTACCCTGATTACTTTGGGAAAGCTTTTGGAAGCAATTTCCAAGGGACGGACTACGGATGCTTTAAAGAGCTTAATGAATTTAAGTCCTAAAAAGGCACACCTTCTTACAGGGGAGCAGGAAACAGAAGTTTCCGTAGAGGAAGTGAAGGAGGGAGACTTCTTCACGGTATATCCCGGAGAACAGATACCGGTTGACGGTGTTATTATAAGCGGTGTTACTGCTGTGGATGAGTCGGCATTAACGGGAGAATCCCTTCCTGTGGATAAGGGAGAAGGGGACAAGGTCTCTGCCGGTACTTTGAATCAGTCCGGCTTTATCAAGGCTAAAGCCAGCAGAGTAGGAAAGGATACCACCTTATCTCAAATCATTCAAATGGTATCCGATGCGGCAGCTACCAAGGCTCCTATTGCCAGAATAGCAGACCAAATCTCCGGTGTCTTTGTACCGGCGGTTATCGGCATTGCCATACTGACCTTTGTTGTGATTCTTTTGAATGGAGGAACATTTTCCGATGCCCTTTCCAGAGCTGTAGCCGTACTGGTTATCAGCTGTCCCTGTGCTTTGGGGCTGGCTACACCGGTAGCCATTATGGTGGGAAATGGAGTTGGTGCGAAAAACGGACTTTTGTTTAAAACCGCCGCTTCTTTGGAGGCAGCCGGAAAGGTAGAAATTATTGCCCTGGATAAGACCGGTACCATTACCAATGGAAGCCCGGTGCTTACGGATCTTCTTCCTATGCAGGGAGTTTCCGAAGAAGAGCTTTTGACTCTGGCAGTTTCCCTGGAAAAGAATTCGGAACATCCTTTAGCAAAAGCTATTTTAAATTATGGGGAAGAGAAGAAGATTTCTACACTGCCCGTGGATAATTTTCAGGCTATGGTGGGACATGGTGTTTCCGGAACCATAGAGGGAGAAACAGCGGTGGCAGCTTCCTTATCCTATATGAAAGAGCATTTTTCCTTGGAAAAGAGTTTTGAAGAGCAGTGCAACAGTTTTTCCGAACAGGGAAAAACCCCATTATTCTTTGCAAAAGGAGAGAAGCTTTTAGGTTGTATCGCCGTAGCAGATACCTTGAAGGAGGATGCAAAGACGGGAATTGAAGAGCTGAAAAAGCAGGGAATATTCACGGTTATGCTTACCGGAGATCAGAGAAGGACAGCAAATGCCATCGGTAAGGAAGCCGGAGTGGATATGGTCATTGCCGAAGTGCTTCCTGACGGAAAAGAAGAGGTTATTCGAAAACTCCAAAACTATGGTAAGGTAGCCATGGTAGGAGACGGTATCAATGATGCGGTTGCCCTGACAAGAGCGGATCTGGGGATTGCCATAGGGGCAGGAACGGACGTGGCCATTGATGCGGCGGATTTGGTGCTGATGAAATCAAAAGTAAGGGATATTCCGAAGAGTATTCGACTTTCCAGAGCTACGATTCGAAACATTCATGAGAACCTGTTCTGGGCCTTCTTCTACAATGTGATTTGTATCCCCCTTGCTGCAGGATTTTATTCCGCCATCTTCCATTGGAATTTTGCCATGAGTCCTATGGTAGGGGCGGCGGCGATGAGCCTTTCCAGCTTTTCCGTGTGCTTAAATGCACTAAGGTTAAACTTATTTAACATAAACAATTCCGCTAAAGACCATAGGAAAGGCTTGGCGGAAGAAAAGAAAGAAAAGTTACTGTTGGATTTTGACTCTGAAAAGAAAGAGAGTCATGCACAAAAAGAAAAGGAGATTGTTATGGAGAAGCATTTGGACATTGAAGGTATGATGTGCGGACATTGTTCCGGAACGGTAAAGAAGGCTTTAGAGGCTTTGCCACAGGTGGAAAAGGCTGAGGTTAGTCATGAAACAGGTAAGGCCGTTGTTACTTTGAAAGAAGCCGTGGCGGATGAAGTATTGAAGAAGGCTGTGGAAGATCAGGAATATACGGTAAAATCCATTTCATAATGAATTTTCATCATCATTTTTCATAATCAGTGTACATAATCAAGTAAGGCTCTGATTTTTATAAAACGATGTGAAAACAAGAATGTCTATAAGGGAGATTGCATTTATGCAGGAGGAGCAAAAGGAAGAAGCTTCCATGGAAATGGGAGGGTGCTGTGGAGGAAGAAAGAAAAAACAGGCTAGAGATGAGGGGGAAAGAAGAGATTTGATTTCTCGCTTAAACCGTATGGAGGGACAGATTCGAGGAATTCGCAATATGCTTTTAGAGGAGCGATATTGTGTGGATATCCTTACCCAGGTAAGTTCCGTTTCCTCCGCTTTAAAAGCTTTTAGTAAGGAACTGTTACAAAGCCATATAGAAAGCTGTGTGGTTTCCGATATTCAGGAGGGTAAAACCGAGGCGGTGGAGGAGCTGTGCGGCTTGATTAAGAAAATCATGTAACGAAAAATTTTCTTACGCTTTTCATACTTTAAACACAAAAGAACTCTATACTCCATAGAGTTCTTTTTATTTTTAACGAGTGTCGCTCGTGTAGTGTGGGATATTTCGTTTACTGGAACTTGCTTTAAAGTTTCTCATTAGATCTTGCTGTTAACGGGGCAACGGTTTAAACAATATAAAGGAATTTAATTAATACCGTATAGAGAACAAAAGAAAGGAGATGTTTATGGATAATAAGAACAATTCTATGCCCGGCTGGGATGATTTCTTTTCCGGCAACAAAAAGGATGACAATGGAGGGGGAAATAGACCCAGATCCTTCCTGTTCTACGTCTTTGTAGCCATGATTATTACCTTATTGCTGAATACCTTTGTATTTCCTGCAATGAAGCAGGCGAGAATTGAACCTGCGGCTTACTCGGAATTTCAAAAGGCTATTTCGGATAAGACTGTCAGTAAGGTGGAATTTAATCAAAATACCATTGTTTATGACGTGAAAAAAGACGGTAAGACGCAAAGCTACAGCACCACAAGAGTAAACAACGAATTTAACGAAGCCCAGATTATGCAGGAGTTAAATGCCCAGGGAGTGGAGTACAATGAAAGCATTCCTGTAGAGAGTAATTTCTTCTTAAATTTCATTCTTTCCTGGGTTGTGCCCTTACTGCTCTTTATGGCTTTAGGTAATTGGCTTTCCAAGCGTATGGGATCTGCCATGGGTGGCATGGGAGGCGGTTTTGGCTTGGGCGGTTTAGGAAGATCCAACGCCAGAGAATATGAGAAGAAGGATGACAGCATCCGCTTTAAGGATGTGGCGGGAGAAGATGAGGCAAAGGAGCTTCTCACGGAGATGGTAGACTACTTAAATCATCCGGACAAGTATTCCAGAATCGGTGCCAAGATTCCCAAGGGAGCTTTACTTGTGGGACCTCCGGGAACCGGTAAAACCATGCTGGCCAAGGCTGTGGCCGGCGAAGCAGGTGTTCCCTTCTTTTCCATTTCCGGATCGGAATTTGTGGAGATGTATGTGGGAATGGGAGCGGCGAAGGTTCGTGATCTATTCGATCAAGCCAAGAAAAAGTCCCCCTGCATTATCTTTATTGATGAGATTGATGCCATCGGTAAAAAGCGTGGTGCCGGCGGCTTAGGGGGAAATGACGAAAGAGAACAGACCTTGAATCAGCTCCTTACAGAGATGGACGGTTTTGACAGCAATAAGGCCATTATTCTTCTGGCAGCCACTAACCAACCGGATCAGTTAGATCCTGCCCTGCTTCGTCCGGGACGTTTTGATAGAAGAGTGCCGGTGGAGCTTCCGGATTATCAGGGAAGAATTGATATTTTAAAGGTACATAGTGCCAAGATTAAAATGTCCGATAACGTAAGCCTGGAGGCCATTGCCAAGGCGGCTCCCGGCGCATCCGGTGCGGAACTTGCCAACATTATCAATGAGGCGGCTTTAAGGGCGGTTCGTGCCGGCAGAGAAAGAGTTATCCAGTCCGACTTGGAAGAGTCCATTGAGGTGGTTATTGCCGGTTATCAGAAGAAAAATAAGGTGATGACGGAGAAAGAGAAGTTGATTGTTGCATACCATGAGGTAGGACACGCACTGGTTGCAGCTTTACAGAAGGACTCCGCGCCGGTTCATAAAATTACCATTATCCCCAGAACCTCAGGTGCTTTGGGCTATACCATGCAGGTGGAGGAAGAGGGAAACCATTATCTCTATTCTAAAGAAGAGCTGGAAAATGAAATTGCCACTCTTACCGGCGGACGCTGTGCGGAGGAGCTCATCTTCCATACCTGTACTACAGGAGCGTCCAACGATATTGAGCGAGCAACCAAGTCTGCAAGAGCCATGATTACCCGATACGGAATGAATCCCGATGTGGGAATGGTAGCCATGGAGCAGCTGCATAACCAGTATCTTGGGGGAGATTCCAGCCTTACCGTTTCTCCGGAAACCCAAACCAAGATTGATGAGATGGTGGTGGCTTTGGTAAAGAAACAACACGATAAAGCCTATAAGCTTTTGGAAGACAATATCACCAAGCTTCACGAAATCACCAAGTTCCTCTATGAAAGAGAAACCATTACCGGAGAAGAGTTCCTGGAGATTTTAAACCGAAAGGAAGTAGACCCCTCCGTAGTAGCCAGAGAGGAAAACTAAGCCGGCCAGCAAAATAGTTGAACAAATCAAACAGATATAGCATTTCAGCATTATAGGTCTGTAATGAAGGCAATCTGAGCCCGTCGGCACTAAGCGAAAAACACAGGAACTGTTGTTTTTCGCTTAGTGTCCGCTACGAGGCGAGGTTAGCGAAAGCGTGCCTGAATTACAGACCTATAATGTGTGAAATGCTTTTTTATTTTTTCAAAACTTCTTTTTTAAGTTCTAACAAAAAAGATAGATTTTTTATCAAAAAATATGGTAAAGTGACAGTATTCATAAAATTTCAGGAAAAAATCAAAAGAATTACAGGGATATGACAAGGAATGAATGCAAAAGATCGGTTCAAAAAAGTCAAGGAGGGTGTATGAAGAGAGATTTGGATTATCTTCGTCTGCTGGCAAAAAGCTTTCCCAGTGCGGATGCGGCGGCAGCGGAGATTATCAATTTGCGGGCAATTTGCGGTCTTCCCAAGGGGACGGAGTATTTTTTTTCAGACCTTCACGGAGAAAGTGAAGCCTTCATTTTCCTGATGCGTTCCGCTTCAGGGGTGATTCGTTCAAAGATTTCCGATGTTTTTTCTCATTATCTTGGAGAAGAGGAACAGCTGAATTTGGCCAACCTGATCTATTACCCCAGAGAGACTTTTATGGATAAGCGCAATACCTATCTGGAGGATAAGGAATGGCAGAAGATTACCATTCACCGCTTGGTGGCCCTATGTCTAAAGATTGCTTCCAAGTATACCCGTTCCAAGGTACGGAAAAAGCTTCCCAAGGAATTTGCCTATGCCATTGACGAGCTTTTGCATGATGAGGAAGAAGACACCAAGCTTTATCATAAAGAGATTCTACAGGGGATTTTAGATGTAGAAAGAGGACAGGCTTTTATAATTGCTCTTTGTGAGTTGATTCAAAGTCTTAGTATAGACAGCCTGCATATTATCGGAGACATTTTCGATAGAGGTCCTCATGCAGATCAGATTATGGAGGAGCTGATGTGCTTCCACGATGTGGATATTCAGTGGGGAAATCATGACGTGGATTGGATGGGGGCTTTTTGCGGAAATCCTGCCTGCATTGCCAACGTTTTACGAATAGCTACTTCTTATAACAGCTTTGATGTTTTGGAGGACGGCTATGGTATCAATCTTCGTCCTCTGTCCATGTTTGCTCAGGAGGTATACGGGAATGACCCCTGTAGTTGTTTTACTCCTCATTTATGGGATAAAAACATTGCGGATTCTGTAGAGCCGGAGCTGGCTGCGAAAATGTGTAAGACCATCAGTGTAATGATGTGGAAGCTGGAGGGACAGCTGATACGCAGGCATCCTGAGTATGGTCTGGATCATAGGATGCTTCTTCATAAGATTAACCTGGAGAAGGGGGAGGTGGAGGTAGATGGAAAAATCTATCCTATGAAAGATTGCAATTTTCCCACAGTGGATTGGAAAGACCCTTATACCCTGTCGGAAAAAGAACAGGAGCTTATGGATACTCTGACCTACAGTTTCACTCATTCCAAAGTATTAAAGAAGCATATTGATTTTTTCTTTACCCATGGTTCCATGTATAAAATCATCAATCATAATATTTTGTATCACGGTTGTATTCCTATGACGGAGGATGGAGAGTTTCTTCCCCTTAGCACCAGAGATGGAGAGGTTTCCGGAAAGCGTTTAATGGATTACTGTGAGCAAAAGTGCATTGAAGCTTATTTTATGAACGAAGAATTGGATCCTAACGGAAAGCTCTATGCTACAGATTTCTTCTGGTATCTTTGGTGTGGTCCCAAATCTCCCCTGTTTGGGAAGGATAAGATGACCACCTTTGAGCATTGTTTTATTGAGGATACGGAAAGTCATAAAGAAAGCTTCAATTCCTATTACAAATGGATAGAGAAAGAAAGCTATGTGGATAAGATTATTCAAGAGTTTGATGAGGATCCGGAGCTTTCCCATATTGTGAACGGTCATGTACCGGTGAAGAGCAAGAAAGGGGAAAGTCCCATTAAAGCTTCAGGAAAGCTTTTCATCATTGATGGGGGAATTTCCAAAGCTTATCATTCCAAGACGGGAATTGCAGGCTACACCTTGATATATGATTCCAAGCATTTGTCTTTGGCAAAGCATAAAGATTTCCATAAGGGAGAGGAGAATACTCCGGAGATTCAGATGGTGGAAAGAATGAAAACCAGAATCCGAATCGGAGAAATGGATAAGGGTATAGAGCTTCGCAAGCAAATGACGGATCTTTTGGATTTGTTAGAGGCTTATCAAAATGGTGAAATTAAAGAGGCCTAGGGATGAATAAGAATTTAAGGAAAGCCAAGAGATAAGCTATTTTTAGCAAAAAATAATCACAGAATTTTCACATTATCCTATAGACAAGGAAAGGACTCTGCCCTATAATGCACAAAGCTTGAAAAAAGGAAGGGCGTGCCTTTCCTTTTTCTATTTATAAAAATGATGGTTAAAGAGAGGAGGGGGAATGAAGGAGTTAAAGGATATCGGTAAGGTAAGGAATACAGAGTTGGAGCGCATCGAGAAGGTAGAAGCATTGAAGCAGGAGAGTATTGAGCCGGTAGAAAAAAAGGAAGAGCCGGAGATGGAGACTGTTGAAAAAATAGAGAAAACAGAATTGGTGGGGAACATTGAGAAGACGGAAACCATTGAGAAAACAGAAAAGCTGGTAAAGACCGGGAATGAAGAGAAGATAGAAACAATAGAGAAGATTAAAACTACAGAGAAGAAAACTGCAATGTTAAATCTTACGGAAGGTGATCCCTTAAGTTTAATTCTTCGTTTTGCCTTCCCGATGTTGCTGGGAACCTTGTTCCAACAGTTCTACGGCATGATGGATACCATTATCGTCGGAAAGATGATTGGGCTGAAGGCCCTTGCGGGGGTAGGTTCCACGGGAGCCATCAACTTCATGATTAACGGCTTTGTCATCGGAACATGCTCCGGCTTTGCGATTCCCGTGGCACAGAAATTCGGTGCGGGACAGTTTGAAAAGCTCAGAAAATATGTAGGAAATATTCTGTATTTAACCGTGATTTTTTCTATTGTGATGACTGTTGTAATCGGTGTTTTGACAAAACCGATTCTCCAGTGGATGAATACGCCGGAAGAAACCTTTTCCTATGCCTATCTTTATATTTTTATTGTGTTTTTGGGGATTCCGACGACCTTTCTTTATAATATTACAAGCTCCGTAGTTCGTTCTCTGGGAGATTCCAAAACACCGGTGTATTTCCTGATCCTTGCGGCGCTTTTGAATATTATTCTGGACTATGTGAGTATCCGCTTTTTAGGCTTCGGGGTGGATGGACCGGCTTATGCCACGGTAATTTCTCAGTTTGTTTCCGGACTATTGTGTTTAATATATATGATTAAGCGCTTTCCGATTATTCACTTGAAAAAGGAAGATTTGAAACTGGAAAGACATTACTATAAAAGACTTCTTTTGATGGGAGTTCCTATGGGACTGCAATACAGTATCACAGCCATCGGTTCCGTTATCCTACAGACAGCGGTGAACGGTCTCGGTTCTCAGGCTATGGCGGCCATTACCGCAGGACAAAGAATCAGTAATTTCTGCTGTTGTGTCTTTGACTCTTTAGGGGTAACCATGGCAACCTTTGCAGGACAAAATGTTGGTGCCAGAAAGCTGTCACGTATTAAAAAAGGTGTTTGGGAAGCCACCAAGGTGGGAAGTATCTATGCAGTATTGATTTGCGCAGTACTTTTCTTCTTCGGAGATGAAATTCCGAAGATTTTTATTAATGCCAATGAAGTGGAAGTTATTAAAATGGCTAAGGAATTCCTTTTGGGAAATGCCTTTTTCTATATTCCTTTGGCGGTTTTAAACGTTTGGCGTTTTTCCGTTCAGGGTATGGGCTTCTCCGGATTCGCTATGCTGGCCGGTGTAAGCGAAATGATAGCAAGAATTATTGTGGCTTTTATTTTTATTCCATTACTGGGCTATATGGCGGCTTGTTACGCCTCCCCCCTGGCTTGGATTTTTGCGGATGCCTTTTTGATTCCGGCATTTTTCAAATGCATGAAGCGATTAAAAAGATTCCCGGCATAAATTCTCTCCGGTGCCTCCGCATTCTCCCCGAAGTTTCTTTTGACAAAGATCGCAGGACATTCTTTCCGGAATAAGGTGTTGATAAGGCTTTGTGGCAAAGGGATTAAAGGAAGAGTAGAACTCTGTCTTTCCCTGACATAGAAGTTCATTTTCCTTCGTATATAGGGCGTAGGATATGGTGGAAGACAGTTCTTCTACAAGCTCATGAAAAATATGGAGAGTATAGTCATTCTCCTCGGTACTAAAGGAAATGACTAAAGGAAAGGAGCTTTCCTCCTTTGGAAGATGAATATGGCAGGGCTCTTCCTTGAGTCCTGCTTTGTTTAAAGCGGCATTGACAACTAGACTTATTGAAGTGCTTAGCATGAAAGTCTCCTTTTTCGTAAGCTTTAACTGAAAATTATGAGAAGCATTGCTGCAAAAATCCTGTAGCCTGCGCTAATCAATATTTGTACCTACAATATCATACCATAGCTTTAAGGAAAAACGAATTTGTGCCTAGGATAAAAAGCGATTCCTTTATACTAGGAAATGAATTAAAACAAGATTTTGCTCCTGATAATTTTCTTGCCAAAAAGAAGAGTATTTGTTATAGTAGGATTCACGTCTTTTAAAGGCGACTTTTATCCTGCCTAAGTTTAGGCAAATGATCACTCTATATGGAAAACCGGCGGTGTCACTGATGAATCCGGTACGCACAAAGCATATAGAGGAAGTATAACCAAGGAGGTAGAAAAATGAGTGCAATTGGAATGAAGCAACTTTTAGAAGCAGGTGTACATTTTGGACACCAGACCAGAAGATGGAACCCTAAGATGGCTCCATATATCTACACCGAGAGAAACGGTATTCACATCATTGACTTACAGAAGACTGTAAAGCTTGTAGATGATTCTTACAACGCATTGTCTCAGATCGTTGCTAACGGTGGAACCATCCTTTTCGTAGGAACAAAGAAGCAGGCTCAGGATGCTGTTAAGGCTGAAGCACTTCGTTGTGGAGAGTTCTATGTAAATGAGCGTTGGCTTGGCGGAATGCTTACCAACTTCAAGACCATCCGTTCCCGTATCCAGAGATTAAAGGACATTGAGAAGATGGCTGAAGACGGAACCTTTGATGTATTGCCAAAGAAGGAAGTTACTCTTTTGAAGAAGGAGTGGGCTAAGCTTGAGGCTAACCTTGGCGGAATCAAGGATATGAAGTCTATTCCCGATGCAATCTTCGTAATCGATCCCAAGAAGGAGAAGATTTGCGTACAGGAGGCTCATTCTCTTGGAATTACTCTTTTCGGAATTGCAGATACCAATGCAGATCCTGAAGAGTTAGATTACATCATCCCGGGTAATGACGATGCTATCCGTGCAATCAAGTTAATCGTTGCTAAGATGGCTGATGCCGTTATCGAGGCTAAGCAGGGTGATATGACCGAGGAAGAAGCAGCTTTAGCAAGCAGTGAAGAAGATTTTACACAAGAGGCATAAGATAAATCAGGTCCCTTTTGCTCTTTGAGTAGAAGGGACTATTTCCCTAATGTTATCGTTTAAAAGGAGGAAAGAAAATGGCAGAGATTACCGCAGCACTGGTGAAGGAATTAAGAGAGATTACCGGAGCAGGAATGATGGCTTGTAAGAAGGCTCTTACAGAGACAGCCGGAGATATGGATAAGGCTGTTGAGTACTTGAGAGAGCAGGGTCTTGCAGGAGCAGAGAAGAAGGCAGGAAGAATTGCGGCAGAGGGTGTTTCCTTCACAAAGATTTCCGATGACGGAAAGACCGGCGTTGTAGTAGAAGTAAACGCTGAGACCGACTTCGTTGCTAAGAACGAAAAGTTCCAGAACTTCGTAAAGGAAGTAGCAACTCAGGCATTGAAGACATCTGCAACGGATATCGACAGCTTCTTACAGGAGAAGTGGGACTTAGATCCTTCCAAGACTGTTTCCGAGCAGCTTTCCGCTACCATTTCCGTAATTGGGGAAAACATGAACATCCGTCGTTTTACCAAGATTACCGAGGAAAACGGTTTCGTTCAGGATTATATTCACTCCGGCGGAAGAATCGGTGTTCTCTTACAGGTTAAGTCCACTGTGGTTAATGACGCAATCAAGGATATGGCTAAGAACCTTGCTATGCAGATTGCCGCTTTAAATCCGAAGTACATCACTCGTGCAGAAGTTGATCAGGAATACTTAAAGAACGAGAAGGAAATCCTTTTGGCTGCAGCGAAGAATGAGAAGCCAAATGCTCCTGAGAAGGTTCTTCTTGGTATGGTTGAGGGAAGATTAAACAAGGAATTACAGGAAGTTTGTCTTGTAGACCAGGTTTATGTTCGTGCTGAGGACGGAAAGCAGAAGGTTGGACAGTACCTTGAGAGCGTTGCAAAGGCGCAGAACGCTGAAATTTCCCTTGTTCGTTTCGTTCGTTACGAGACAGGAGAGGGACTTGAGAAGAAGAATGAAGATTTTGCTGCAGAAGTAGCTGCACAGATTAAATAATGAAGAAATCCCTCTTGCTGTTTTGCGAGAGGGATTTTTTTACCGTTTTTTTAACGAGTAGGCTTGGGAAGCGTGAGATTTCTCATTCTTAAAGAGTATCGTCGATGTAGTGTGCAATATCTTAATCTTAAAGAGTATCGCCGATGTAGTGTGCAATATCTCAATCTTAAAGAGTATTGCCGGTGTAGTATGCGATATCTTGTTGAAATCATCAGAAAGGCTTAAAGAAAATGAACTGCATAGAGATTTTGGAAAAATTGGTGGCTAGGGAAAGTACGAATCCGGGAGTTTTGGAAGAAGGGGTAGCCGAGGACATTTTGGCCCTTCTTAAGGATGCGGTATTGGAGCTATCCGGTACTGTGGAAAAGGTGGAGGTAGAAGCTCACCGTCCCATACTTCGGGTTTTACTTCCGGGAGAAACGAAGGAATGCTTCAGTTTTATCTGCCACATGGATACGGTACCTATAGGCCTGCATTGGGAGAAAAATCCCTTTGGAGAGTGGGAGGGGAACCGACTGTATGGTAGAGGCTCCTGCGATATGAAAGGCGGAACTGCTGCGGCAATCTCTGCATTTTTACAAATCTTAGCTTTGGCGAAGAAGGAGAAGCAAAAGCCCAAGAACTCTTTGCAAATGGTCTTCACCTGTGATGAAGAGGGGGATATGAAGGGAGTAGAAAAGGCTATTCAAGAAGGATGGCTGGATAAAGATACTTTACTGATGGACACGGAACCTACAGACGGAACAATACAAACCGCCCATAAGGGTAGATTCTGGTACGAATGGCAGTTTCATGGAAAGGCGGCTCATGCCAGTGAGCCTGAAACCGGAATTGATGCCATTCTCTCTATGGCTATGGCGATTCCGGAGGCGAAAAAAGGAGTGGCTGCTTTAGAAAAAGATAGCTTTTTGGGAGATTCCAAAATTTGCTTCGGACAATGTAGCGGAGGAATTCACCCCTATCAGGTTCCTGCAGAAGCCAAGGTATCCGTGGATATGCGTTTGGTTCCCCCCTATACTGCTGAAACAGGAAAAGAAATTTTGGAGAAAGCGGTGGAAAAGGTACAAAAAATTTACCCCGGTCTTCAATCTACCATTTTAATTACAGGAAATCGACCGGCCATACCCCATTATGAAGAAAGCCTGCTTTTGGCAAAATGTAAAAAAGCCATTGAAGCAGCCGGATACCAAAAAGCCAAGGTCTGCCCTTTCCCGGGCTATACCGATACCGCAGTGGTTGCCGGAAAATGCGATAATCATACCACCCTTTCCTACGGCCCCGGCTCACTAGACATGGCTCACCAAAGAGATGAATATGTGGAGAAAGATGATGTGCTTCGTTGTGAGAAGGTATATTTTGAACTTCTAAGAGATTTTTATATGAATGGTATTTAATTCATTTAGAAGCTTTATAGTCCATGGTATAAGAGCATAAGCTCTGTGTAGGGGAGATTTATTCTAATTCTAAGGGCTTGAAAAGATAAATCCCAAAATTTTTGACAGTGTGGATACCGGAGTGTTGATTAAGACAAGCGGTTGATCCACACTGTTTTGCTTATTCTATTATGAAATTAATGTGATTATTCCGGGGAACAGCTTTTCATGATACTGTCTATGGTCCGGGGCAATCTGAGCCCGCGGGTACTTGCGGAATGCGAGGGAACCGCAGCTTTTCGCTTAGTACCCCTGCGAAGGCGAGGTTAGCGAGAGCGTGCCCCGGTCAGAGACAGTATCATTGAAAAGAGTAATCGTACTATAGAACATTCAAATAAACACCAATAATCTATTTAAAATCAAAATATAACTTCTCTTTTTAATATGGTATACTAATGCCTGTTTGCAGTGCGATACGTGGCAAACGGGAGTGTAAAAATTACTAGTTGAAAAGGAGCATTATGAAGAGAAAGCTTGCATTAACCACATTGTCCTTACTGGCATTAGCTGTTCTTGCCTCTTGCGGACAGAAGACCAAGGAAAGTTCTGTAGCGGCAACCACTGCCAAGGCAGAGGAGTCCTCCGCTGAAACGGAAAAGGCTACAGAGAAAGCCAACGAGACCAAGGCTGAAGGAAAGCTGGCTATCGTTGCCACTTCCGAAGATTACAAGAAGTTATTTGATGAGTTTACAAAGGACACCGGAATTGAGACTGAACTGCTTTCCATGTCCTCCGGAGAAGTTCTCAGCAAGTTAAAGGCAGAGGGCGGCACACCTACCGCTGACCTTTGGTTTGGCGGCGGAATTGACGCATTCATGAGTGCGAAGGATAGTGACTTGCTGGAAAAGATTGATTTAGACGCAGCAAATGATTTTGCTTCCGGTTACGTTGATCCTGACCATTATTGGTACACCAAGGGTGTTACTGTTGTAGGCTTTATCGTAAATGACGAGATGCTAAAGACAAAGAATGCGGAAGCACCTAAGAGCTGGGATGATTTATTAAATGCCGCATACAAGGATGAGATTCTGATGTCTAACCCTGCAGTATCCGGAACCAACTACGGTGTTGTAAATGCTCTTTTACAGAAGAAGGGTGAAGAAGAGGGATGGAAGTACTTTACCGCATTAAATGAGAATGTAAAATACTACTCCAAGCGTGGTGGAGACCCAAGAGAGAAGACTGCTCAGGGAGAGGTTGCCATCGGAATCACCCCAATGGATAAGAAGACCGAGAAGCTTGCTACGGAGCAGGGATGTTCTTTAGTTTATCCTGAGGATGGAATTCCTTATGTACCGGAGGGGGTTGCCGTATTTAAGGGCGCTGCCAATGCAGAGGCTGCCAAGGAGTTCTTAAACTGGTTATATAACAGTGAGGATCACTTAAAGGAGTTGGCTGAAATTGACGGAAAGAATACCATTAAGGTTGTTTTACCAAAGCTGTCCAATGTTGACTTATCTTTCGACACCGGTCTGTTAATGAAGGAAGACTTATCCTTATTCGGTTCTCAGAGAGACAGTATCCTCAGCAAGTGGGAGACTTTAGCAGGTTCTAAGAACGAGGCTTAAGATGAAGCCGTTCTTTTCCTTAAAACGAATAGAGGAAAATGCAGGAAAGAGAGTGGAGCATTCCACTCTTTTTTCCGCTGTATTGTTTTCCCTCTTTATTATGCTTTTGATTCTCCCCATTCTTCTTTTTATCGTTTATCCGATTTTTTTGCTTTTTTGGAAAGCCTTTCAGGTGGAAAATCCGGGACAATATTTTCAGGAAATCGCTCTGCGATATAAAACTGCATTTTTCCATAGTATAGAAAGCTCCTTTTACTCGGCGGTGATTTCCACCGTAATGGCTTTTTTTCTTTCCTATGGTATTCGCTCTACAGGAAAATGGCAGAAAAGAATAGCGTTAATTCTTTTGTCCATGAGTATGGTTTCCCCGCCCTTTATCTCTTCCCTGTCCTTTATTACTTTGTATGGTAGAAGAGGACTGATTACCTATCGTTTACTGGGACTGTCCTTTGATCCCTATCATAAGTGGGGAGTGATTCTTATGCAAAGCATTCACTTTGCCTGTATGAATACCCTGTTTTTTACCAATGCACTGGAGGATTTTGACGGAAAGCTCTATGACAGCGGAAGGGATTTGGGGGCAAATGCCTTCTTCGTGCTAAAGGATATTTTGCTTCCTTTGCTGTCTCCGGCTATTTTGGCTTCCTTCTTTTTAAGCTTTCTGCGGGGCTTATCCGATTTTGGAACTCCGATTATTATTGGGGGAAGATACAGTACGCTGGCAACGGAGATTTATCTGCAAATTATCGGGTTTTCCGATTTTTCCAAGGCTGCGGCCATGAATATTCTTCTTTTACTACCTGCTTTTTTCAGCTTCCTTCTTTATCGGATGTCCATGAAAAGAGCGGATGAGCGAAACAAGGAGCAAAAGGGAAAGACCGGCTTAAGACTGGACAGTAAACATTGGATGAATCTTCCAATACAGTTCCTTTTGTTTTTCTTTTTGCTTTTCCAGCTGTTGCAATATGCCTCCATTTTCCTCTATGGCTTTCTGCGATTTAACAAAAAGCAAATCTTTTTCACCTGGGAAAATATGGGCAGTCTTTTTCAGTATAATTTATCCACCATGGGATTAAGCTTGCTTTTGGCTTTTGCCGCCTCAGTAGTAGGCAGTTTTTTTGCCTTTCTTCTGGCTTATCTAATGGAAAGAAAAATGAAAAGAGGCAAGAAGCTCTTGGACTTTGCCCTTTCTTTACCCTATTTGCTACCGGGAACCTGCTTCGGTCTTGCCTATATCCTGGCTTTTAATAAGGCGCCTTTAAAGCTTACCGGAACGGTTTGGATTATGCTGTTCTCCCTGCTTTTCCGGCAAATGCCCTTAGGCAGTAGGTTGGCCAGTACCGCCTTAAGTCAAAGCCCTAAGAATCTGGAGCTTGCAGCCAGAGATTTGGGGGCAAAGCCTTCCTTGGTATTTTTTCAAATCATCTTGCCGGGAATTTTACCCAGCTTTTTCTCCTCTGTATATTTACAGTTTAGCCAGGGTTTGACCACTGCGGGAGCCATCATTTTCCTAATTAGTGCAAAGTATAAGGTCTTGGTTTATACCCTCTTTGATGCCATAAACCGGGGAGACTATGCTGTGGCTTCTCTGATATCGGGAATCATGATTTTACTGTCTTTAGCCTTTTCCTTTTTACTGGGAAGGGTGCAAAGTCTTGTATGCAGAAGAGGAGTAGGGAAATAATATGCAAAGAGAGTTATACAACAGCAATAGGATACAGGAGGGATTAAAAGAACATCCTTTAGGAGGACTGCATCAAGGGAACCTAAGCAAAAGTTTGGCTGCTTTGGAGGGTATATTCTTTCGCTATGATCCGAAGGAGGATTTGGTTTTAGAGGATTTTTCTCTATCTATAGGGGAAGGGGAGATTTTTTGTCTTTTGGGAGAATCCGGCTGTGGGAAAACGACTTGCCTACAGCTTCTGGGAGGCTTCCTCTTTCCGGAAAAGGGAAAGATTTTGATAGAGGGAAAGGATTATAGCGCCTTCCCACCGGAAAAAAGACCTGTATCCACGGTTTTTCAGTCCTATGCTTTGTTTCCCCATATGACGGTTTTGGAAAATGTCTGTTATGGCCTAAAATGGAAGGGCTTTTCGAAAAGAGAACAGCGGGATAGAGCGGAAAAATACCTGGATATGATGAAATTATGGTCCTTTCGAGATAGAATGGTGACGGAGCTTAGCGGCGGACAACAGCAAAGGGTGGCTCTTGCCAGATCCTTGGCGGTGGAACCCAAGCTTTTGTTGATGGATGAGCCCTTAAGCAATTTGGATGCAGGGCTTCGGAAGGATATTCGGGAAGAACTGGCGGATTTGCAGCGTAAACTCGGACTTTCCATGCTTTTTGTTACCCATGACCAGGAAGAAGCCATGGAACTGGGCCATAGAATCGGTATTATGGAAAAGGGAAAGATTCTGCAAATCGGAACCGGTGAAGAGCTGTATTTGCATCCGAAAAATGAATATATCCGGCGCTTTTTCGGAGAGTATTTCGTAATTTTTCTGGAAGGGAAAAATCATTTTCTTCGTCCGGAGGATTTTGGAATTTCCTCGGAAAAGGCCAGAGTAGAGCCTTTGTCCGGAAGGCAGGAAGGAAGAAGAGAACTTCGAAAGGAAGGACGGGTGCTTTCCGAGATTTTCCTGGCCACCTACCGCTTGTATAGGGTGAGTATTGACGGAGAGGAAGTCCATATTAAGTTGCAGGCCAATGCTCCTTTCCGGGAGGGAGAGGAAGTAGAGGTATTTTTCTATGAAAAGGAGGAAGAACGATGATTTACTTGGATAATGCGGCAACCAGTCAAAAGAAGCCGAAGGAGGTTTTGGAGGCGGTTCTTCATGCCATGGAAAGTATGGGAAATGCGGGGCGTTCTACCCATGAGGCGGCCCACAGCTCCACAAAGACGGTATTTGATACAAGAGTTTTACTGACGGAGTTCTTTCATGGAAAGAATCCGAGCCATTGTATCTTTACGAAAAACTCTACGGAAAGCTTAAACATGGCGATTCTGGGCAGTTTAAAGCCGGGAGACCATGTGATTACCACGGTGATGGAGCATAATTCCGTCCTTCGTCCTCTTTATGCCATGGAACGGCAGGGGGTAGAGCTGTCCTTTTGCGGTTTGGATGAGAATGGTATCCTGGACTATGCTTCTTTAGAAAAGCTTTGGAAGAAAAATACCAAAGCCATCGTTCATACCCATGCCTCCAACCTGACAGGGGATCTGGTGGATTTAGAAAGAATATCCGCCTTTGTGAAAGAAAAATCCTTGCTTTGGATTGTGGATGCTTCTCAGACTGCAGGAGTTTATGATATTGACGTGGAAAAGCTGGGTATTGACATCCTCTGCTTTACTGGACATAAATCCCTTTTGGGGCCTCAGGGTACCGGGGGAATGCTGATTAAGGAAGGAATTTCTCTTCGCTCTTTATCTTACGGAGGAACCGGGGTGGAAACCTATAATGAAGATATGCCGGCAGAGTATCCGAATCACCTGGAAGCAGGAACCTTAAATGCCCATGGCATTGCAGGACTTCATGAGGGGGTGGCCTATATTCAAAGAGAAGGTATTGCAACTATCCGAGAGAAAGAGCTTAGCCTAATGGAGCAGTTTAAAAAGGGAATTGAGTCCCTTCCCGGTGTAAAGCTCTACGGAAATTTTCAGGAGAAAAAACGCTGTCCTATTGTCAGCATGAATCTCTATGCCTATGATTCCGCCATGGTCAGTGATGAACTCTTTACCCGTTTTAATATTGCCACCAGAGCAGGAGGGCATTGTGCACCTCTTATGCATAAGGCTTTAAACAATGTGGAGCAGGGCTGTGTTCGCTTCAGCTTTTCTCATTTTAATACAGAGGAGGAAGTGGCAAAGGCGGTGGAGGCCATTCGAATTCTTTCGGAGGAAGGCTAGTGCATTTATATTAATTTGCAATATAAATGTTGCTTATATAATAATTTCTTATTAGACTTTTTCTCCTGAATTTTTTATAGTTTAGGAGTATCATTATTGAAAGGAGAAGCAAAATGGATAAAAACTTAGATTGTAAAGGCTTGGCTTGTCCTCTTCCCGTGGTGGAAGCAAAGAAGGCTATGGAAGAAATGCAGGAAGGAATTCTTACCGTATTGGTAGATAATGAGACCGCTGTACAGAATTTACAGAGGCTGGGACAGAAATTCCAGTACGCGGTAGCCTCCCAAAAGCTTTCAGAGAAAGAATTTGAAGTTCGTATTGAAGTGAAGAAGCAGGATGGTGTATCCAAGGAGAAAGAAGCTACTTGTACCGTGGTATTTTCTTCCAATAAGATGGGAGAGGGTGCAGAGGAGCTTGGACATACTTTGATTAAGTCCTTTGTTTTCGCTTTAAGCAATGTGGATCCTTTGCCAACTGCAATGGTTTTCTATAACAGCGGAGCTTATTTAACTTCAGAGGATTCTCCGGTACTTTCCGACTTAAAAACTCTGGAGAAAGCCGGTGTGAAGATTATGACCTGCGGGCTTTGTGCAGATTACTATAAAATCAAGGAGAAGTTGGCTGTGGGAATCATTTCCAATATGTATGAGATTGTGGAAACAGAGATGCAGTCCGATAAAATAATCAAACCATAATGAGAGAGAAAACTTTACAATGCATTTTAAGCTTTCATAATACGGTGGATGCCCTGCAGATGGAGAAGCTGGGAAAGGAGAAGGATTTATCGGGAAGACTGATTCCCCTTCCTTCCGTGATTTCTGCAGGCTGCGGACTTGCCTGGAGTACGGCTTTGGAGAACAAGGAAAGCACTTTGGCGGCTTGTAAGGAAGCCGGCCTTGAACCCAGTGCCGTGCATGAAATTCTTTTTTAAAAGCTTCCGAATTTAGCTTTGTCACTTTTGAGTTTTCTATAGGGATTTTCCATAGGAATTTTCTATAGAAATTTATTGTGATTCCCTATGAATCCCTTCGAGATTTGACAGAGCATTTTTTTCTATGGTATAGTGTGCAGTGTTCATTTGGAGGTGGATAGGTACCTGGTGAGCCTCCTGGTCTTCAAAACCAGTGTTGGATGTGTAGAACATCCTAGGTGAGTTCGATTCTCACACACCTTCGCCAAATATCCCGGCTTTTGCCGTTTAGACTGCCCTTTATCGGGCAGTCTTTTTTGTAGGGGGGAATATGAAAATACTTAGTATCATTACACAAAAACCCAGCAGTACAGGCTCCGGTATTTACCTGACAGAGATTCTTAAATCCTATCAGCATTTGGGAGAAGAACAGGCTGTGATTTGCGGGGTCACAAAGGAGGATAAGCTTCCGGATATTCCCTCCGTGGATTTTTTTCCGGTGTATTATGAATCGGAGGAATTGCCCTATCCGGTTTTGGGAATGAGTGATGAAATGCCTTATAACAGCACCAGATATAAGGATTTAACAAAGGAAATGTTGGAACAGTTTGAAAGGGCTTTTTCTAAAAAGCTGGAAGAAGTAATGTCCGTTTTTTCTCCGGATTTGATTCTTTGCCATCATCTTTATTTGCTTACCGCATTGGTGAGGGAAAAATGTCCCCAAATTCCTATCTTTGCTTTTTGTCATAATACAGATCTTCGACAAATGGAAAAGCATGATTTGGAAAAGGAGAGAATTGTCCGAAACATTCAAAAGCTGGATAAGATTTTCACTCCTAAGGAAGCCCAGCGGCAAGAGGTTCTCCGCCTCTACGGAGTGGAGCCTGAAAAAGTGATAAATATAGGAATCGGATACAATGCAGAAGTATTGGGGCTGCCTACGGGAGATGTGCTCAGTCCCCACGGTATTCCCAGAAGAAGAGAGATTCGAACCGCTTCAGGAGAGAAATATGCTAAAGGAGAGTATTGGGACTTGCTTTTTGCCGGAAAGCTGGGAGAGAAAAAGGGAGTATTTTCCCTTTTAAGAAGCTTGGAAGCGCTCTATCAAAAGGGAAGGAAGAATTTTCGCCTCTTTATGATTGGGGATAACGGAAATCAGGAAGAAAAGGAGGCGGTCTATGCCCTGGCTAAGACCTGCAATTATCCCATTCACTTTTTAGGTCGTTTGGATTATTCCGACTTGATACCCTGGTATGAATTTTCCGATTGTTTCCTTCTGCCTTCTTTCTTTGATGCAGTGCCCATGACGGTGATTGAGTCTTTAGCCTGTGGAAACAAGGTTGTTCTTACTGCTTTGGAAGGCTTAGAAGATTTCTTTACGGAAAATCTTCCCACCGCGCCTATCTTTTTCGTAGAGCTGCCCCCCCGAAAAAATGCAGATGAAATACCGGAGGAAGTTCTTCCGGTATTTGAGGAACGGTTGGAAGAGCAGATTGCTCAATGTATGGATAGCGATTATTCTAAAATGATTTCCATGGGGAATCTATCCTGGGATGGAATTGCCGAGAAAGTCCTGTCTTATCTTGACTTTTTATAGATAAACCGTACAATAGAAAACTGATATAGAAATAACAGGGAAGGGTTTTCTGTACCTTTCCCTGCTTTGTTAAGTAAGGGAGAATATATGAGTAAACTTAGGTTAACCCAGATGACCAAACTTTCCGGCTGAGCCGCGAAAATAGGTCCGGAGACCCTTGCTCAGGTTGTGAGCAAGCTTCCAAAATTTGATTTTGATCCTCATGTATTGGTAGGGTTGGATACTTCTGATGACGCAGCGGTTTACCAGCTTACAGAGGATTTGGCAATGATTCAAACAGTGGATTTTTTCACCCCTGTAGTGGATGACCCGTATCTGTTTGGACAGATTGCAGCGGCGAATGCCCTTTCCGATGTTTATGCGATGGGAGGCATTCCCAAGGTAGCCTTGAATATAGTCGGTTTTCCGAATTGCCTTTCTCCTGATGTTTTATCCGAAATCATGAAGGGAGGAGCGGATAAGGTAAAAGAAGCCGGAGCCATCTTGATTGGAGGACATTCCATTCAAAACGATGAGCCCTTCTATGGCCTTACCGTATCCGGTCTTGTGCATCCTAAGAAAATTCAGAAAAACTACGGAGCCAAACCCGGTGACTGTATTCTTTTAACGAAACAGATTGGTACAGGAATTATTAATACCGCCGCCAAGGTGGAATTTGCCAGTGAGAGAGCAAAAGAGGAGTCCTATCGTGTCATGGCTTCCCTCAACCGAAAGGGAAAGGAAGTAATGGATCAATTTACGGTCCATGCCTGCACGGATATTACCGGCTTCGGTTTGATGGGACA
>NZ_CAUTEG010000003.1:0-69445 GCF_963537195.1 Oribacterium sinus
CCTTCAATGCAAACTGCACCAAAGGTCTTTAGATAAGTCTCTACAGAATCATCAATAATTCTTGTCTGATATAAGTCTCTTCTCATGCCCTACCCTCCACAATATTTCCTGTGATTATAGTTCAATTCGAGAGATTTGTAAATTTCAATTCGATAGATTTTACATTTACAACTCGATAGATTTTGGATTTCTAATTCGACAGATTTTGGATTTACAATTCGATGGATTTTTAATTTCCAGTTCGATAGATTTCACTTTTTCAACTCGAGAGATTTTGAACTTCCAGTTCAACACCATGTAACAAGTTCGATATATTTCGCATTTCCAACTCTATGGATTCCCTATACTACTTCTTTTTCCTTGCTCCATCTTTCCGCACTCTCTGTCTTTGTTCTTCCTGGGTAAGCTGCTTTTCCTTTCTTGCACTTTCCCGTTGTCTCGCCCTTTCCTCTTTCCGAAGCTGGGCTTTGGTCTTTTTCTCCTCCTCCGGAGTCTCTTCCACAACTTTCTCTTCCGGATCGGCTAACTTTGTAGCAGAAAATAAATAATCCTCTACCGAATAGTGAAGCTCTTCTTCTGACTGCTCTTTCGCCTGTGACTCCATTTCTTCCCGGCTCTGCTTCGTCATTTTCAGCCACTTCTGAAAATCTCTTTCTACAAAGGTCAGTTGTTCCTTTGAGGATATTTCCTTGAAAATCTCTGAAAGGTTCTCCTCCATTTTCCGCAAAATCTCTTCCTTCATGTCCCAAAAATAGGGATAAAAACGGCTGTACATGGGATTGAAATTCCCAAAGAGCAGGGCATCCGGACTTACCTGCAGGGCATCAGCAATGCGCAAAAGATTCTCCAGACTGCATCCGATTCCGCCTATTTCTATCCTGGAAATGGTGTTTGTCGTACTAAAAATGAGCTCCGCCAAATCGCTTTGTCGAAGCCCTCTTAACACACGATATTTTTTGATTTGTTTTCCCAAAGTCTGAAAATCTATGCCTCTATAAATCCAAGGAATGTTCTCATTTCCCTTGCCTGTGCCCATGGTCTTTCCTCATTTTCTCGTATCAGTTAACTTTGCTTATGAGGAAAGCATAGATGGATTTTGTAGAATTAGGTATGACGAATTTCGATAGTTTATTTCTTTCTACGTAGAATTATACTTAGACAGTATCGGAATATACTCCCTTTTTGCATACATTACTCTATCAATATATATAATCTCCTTTTCCAAATGATAAAATGCCATATAGTTGTTATATTTTACATAGCGAAAAATATATTCCATCTCATATCCAAAATCCACCTTACTTCCAATTTCCGGAAACAGTAATAAGTTGTCTATTTTCTTCGTTATTCCCTGAACAATCTGCGCTGCTGCACTTGGATTGCACAATTCAAACTCAATATAATCCCCTATTGCCTGTATATCTTTGATTGCCTTTTTACTATAGCGAAGAATCCTTTGCATCTCTACCTCTCCTCAGCATCTCCTTTGCTTCTTCAGCAGAAACCCAACCTTCTCTTTCTCCGGATATTTTTCCTTCCATTAGCGCATGCATTAGCTCTAATTTCGTTTGCATTTGATCATAAAGCTCAGCTTTTTTTTGCTGTTCTTCCTGCTCTTTCATATCCATAACGGTATACATGCCCCGTCCATTTTTAGTTAAATACAATGGTTTCCCAACTTCAACAGTCTCTAATACAGAAGCATAGTTCCTTAAATCAGAAATCGGCTTTATATTTGGCATAATCCTTCTCCTTTTTGCTTTATATTCATATATAGTATAATATTAATTATTGAATCAAACAATATATTACATGTCTAATTTAATGTTATATTCAGCATCATATTAGTTTTTAATTTTATAATTAACATAATAAATCCTTTATCCCCTTCCCTCTCTTTTATGCTATGATAGTCTTCGTTTATCAGGGAAGCATTTTCCCTCCCAAAAGAAAGGAGCAGTCATGGATATCCCCAAGGATCCTTTTATCTTGCTTAGTTTCATCAATCTGAAATTAAGGGATGAATACAATAGTTTAGAAGATTTGTGCTTGGATTTACAGCTGAATAAAGATGAGCTTTGCCAAAAATTACAGGCGGCAGGCTTTGAATATCAAGAAAGCCAAAAGCAATTTCGTTAAGATAGCCTAAGGAGGTTTTATGCGTTGTTTAGTACAAAGAGTGAAAGAAGCCAGTGTTTCCGTTTCGGGAAATGTCATCGGAGCCATTGAGAAGGGCTATCTGATTCTTCTTGGGGTAAGCCAGACCGATACGGAGGAAGTGGCGGATAAGATGCTGAAAAAGGTTTTGGATGCCCGTCTTTTTGAGGATGAAAATGGAAAAACCAATCTTTCCATTCGGGATGTTTCCGGATCCCTTTTGGTGGTGAGCCAGTTTACCCTCTATGCGGATACCCGTCGGGGAAACCGTCCAAGCTTTATCAATGCGGGAGCACCTGACCATGCCAATGCCTTATATGAGTATTTTTGTAAAAAGGCGGAGGAACAGGGAATGCCTCTTGCCCATGGGCAGTTCGGTGCGGATATGCAGGTTGCTTTAATCAATGATGGTCCCTTTACCATTATGTATGATAGTGAGGCGCAATAGCCGAAAAGGAGTTCCTTATGAATACTTTGCAAAAAGAGGATAATTGGGACTTCTCCAAAGAAATTCTTGACGACTTGCTTCGACAAGGTTTCACGGGAGAAGAGCTTGAGAAGCAATTTTATGCCATAAAAAATGAAATTCCAAATGGCATAAAAGCTATGCTTCATGAAGCACAGCTGGTGGCTGAAGGTAAAGCGGAATTTCAAAGCTATGAGGATATATTTGAATAAGCCAAAAGCAGCCGGAGAGAATTCTGCTTCCCTCCGGCTGCCTTTTTCATTTTCATGTCTAAATTTTATTTTTCTTTCTCTTTTTCGACCGGGCTTTAAACATTTTTAAAACCCTTTCACCAAAGCCCCAATCCTTACTCTGCCGCCTTGATTCCCTCTGCTACAGAAACTCTGGCGCGAAGAGAGGTGCTGTAGGTCACCACTACAGGCTTCCCAACATTTTCCGTAGCGGTCTTATTCACCTCCGCGTTACCGTCTGTGGTGAAACGGAAGCTGTGGCTGTCATCGCACTTTAAGGTAACGATGTTCCCGTCTACCTTCTCGATGGTTCCCTTAATCTGAAGGTTGTTGGCCTCTTCCTCTTCCAGCGCATCCTCGGTAATGGTATAGAAAGCCAACGGATTGTTCTTCACATCTCCCAGGTAGTAAATGCTGATTTCCTTGCCAACGCCCAAGCCTTCCTTTGTAAGATCCAGCTCAAATGCCGGTCTTTGGAAAACGAAGGTGTCGCCGTACTTCTTGCCTTCTGTATCCTCTCCCTGGGTAGCCGCCTCACGGAAGTCGGGAATTTCCTTTACGGTAATGCTCTTGTCGTCCACTGCGGTGATTTCGCCGTAAAGATTGGACTCGTCATTGAAATCCTCTGTAGTAAACTCGTAAGGAACGGATACGCTTACCGTTTTAATCGTCATGCCGTCCTGAGGCTCTGTGCCCTCATAGCCGATCTCCACCTCGTCTCCTGCCATAAGATCCCAGGTAGGATCCAGCTTAGCGCCCTTGCTGTCAAAGGTGTAAACCTTTCCTTCTCCGGTTTCTACCGTTAACTTTCCTTCTTCAATCTTCTGTATCTTGGCACTAAGACTATTCTCCGATAATGCTTCAGAGCTGGGCTCCTCTGCTGCCGCCTTTGATTCCTGGCTTGCCTTCTTTCCACAGCCTGCTGCAAAAATCATAAGTCCTGCCATGGTAATCAAAATCGCTTTTTTCATAGTTGTCCTCCTACTGTATTTCCGCTTCTTTACGGTCAAATGCAGAAATGTCTACTGTTCCGCCTTTGGGAACATTTTCATACTAACAGATAGATGGGAATATAGTATTGCCTTTTTCTGTCTTATTTCTTAAAGAATACGAAGAAAATGCAGGGAATTCCACATCTTTTTCATGATTTTTTCTAAAGCTTATCTCTTCCTGACGTGCAGAGCTATCCCTCTTTGGTGACGATGGTTTTAGAAACCGTGCAATTCTCTTCCTGAAATGCAGGGATATCCCGCTTCTCCTTGACGGAGGAAGACGTTTATCGGATTTTCTTCCCTACGCATAAGACTATTCTTCTCTCTCGTAGAAAATCATGTCCTTAATTTCACTGGGCAAATACTGCTGTTCCACATAGTGTCCCGGATAGTCGTGGGGATATTTATAGCCTATGCCCCGTCCCAGCTGCTCGTGCCCTGCGTAGTGGGCATCTTTTAAATAAGAAGGAATGGGCAAATTCCCTTTTTCCCGAACCACTTCGTTAGCGGACATAATGGCCTTTACACAGGCATTGGACTTTTTGGCAGAAGCCACATAGGTACAGGCTTGGGACAAAATGATTTGGGCCTCCGGCATGCCGATTCTCTCCACCGCAAGGCTGGCGCTGGTAGCCAAAACCAAGGCTTGGGGATCCGCATTTCCCACATCTTCCGATGCGCAAATCATGATTCGTCTGGCAATAAAGCGGATATCCTCTCCGGATTGCAACATTTTCGAAAGATAATATACCGCCGCCTGAGGGTCCGAGCCTCGCATGGATTTGATAAAGGCGGAAATGGTGTCATAATGCTCCGACTCCCCGTCATAGCGAAGAAGCTTCTCCTGCATACATTCCGCCACCACCTCCTTAGTGATGCGGATTTCCCCGGTTGCAGAAGGATTGGTACTAAGAATCGCAAGCTCCAAAGCATTTAAGGCAACTCTGGCATCTCCGAAGGCATGCTCTGCCAAAAAGGTACAAGCCTCTTCCTCCAGCACCGCATTATAATTTCCCATTCCCCGAGTCTTATCCTGTGTCGCCGTTTGCAATAGCTTTACAATATCTTCCTTCTTTAAAGAATGCAATTCGAAAAGCTGGGAGCGGGAAAGCAGGGCGGTATTCACCTCAAAGTAGGGATTCTCCGTGGTTGCCCCGATCAAAATGATGGTGCCCTCCTCCACATGAGGCAGGAGATAATCCTGCTGCGCCTTGTTAAAGCGATGAATCTCGTCTACGAACAAGATAGTTTTTCTGCCGTAGCCTCCCATGTTTTCCTTGGCTCTTGCCACCGCCTCTTCCATGTCCTTCTTTCCGGCGGTAGTGGCATTGATGGGGATAAAATCCGCCTTGCTACTGTTGGCAATTACCTTGGCAAGAGAGGTTTTCCCCGTTCCCGGGGGTCCGAAAAAAAGAAGAGAATGCAGCTGGTCTGAGCGAATCAGACGGGATAAAAGCTTATCCTTTCCTAAAATATGCTCCTGCCCCACCACTTCCTCCAAGCTTCTTGGCCGCATTCTGGCGGCTAAGGGCGCCATCTTCTCTTTATTTTTCTCTGCCTGGTAGCTAAAGATATCCATGCTTATCCTTTCTTTTTGAGATGCAATACTGTTGAAATAAACTGCTTTGCAAAGCAAAGTGATTGATTAATATACTGCTATAATTTGTACTTCTAGGCTTTATTGTAGCTTGCTCCCCTTGCTTCCACAAGCTTATCTTCCTAAGCTGATTTGTTGCTGGTTGAGTGTCCTTGTGTAGTTAATCTCCTCCTTAATCTGAAGCTTCGTCTATAGAATCACCCCAAAGCTCCTACTTTTGATTTGACATCAACATTTGGGAAGGATAAAATGTTGATGTATCAACATTTTAGAAAGAAAAAATATCCATTCATCAACATTTTAGAAGGTAAAAATATCCGTTTATCAACATTTTAGAATAAAAAACATCAAGTCGACAATATTGGGGGAAGATTTCAAGCTTTTTATAGAACAGCCATAGATTTCCCTCACGAAATTTCATTCCAAAATGTGGCTATATTTGCAAAAGAGGAGCAAAGAATGTTAAAGAGAAAAGTGATGAGTCAATTGTGGAATTGGAAAAAACAGGAAAAGAAAAAATCTTTATTGGTTCTTGGGGCAAGGCAGGTGGGAAAGACCTATGCCGTTCAAGCATTTGGGAAATCCGCGTATAAAGAGATGCTGTATATTAATTTCAAAGAAAGCAACTCCGATCGCTCTATTTTCACCGGAGATTTAACTGTTGCTTCCATGATTACCGCCATGCGCTTTCGCTATCCCAACTTACAATTTATCCCGGGAGAAATCCTCATTTTCTTAGACGAAATTCAGGAGTGTCCGGAAGCTATCACTTCTTTAAAATTCTGGACCTTGGATGGGCAGTTCGATATTATCGCCTCCGGTTCCCTCCTTGGCATAGATTACCAAAGAGCCTCTTCCTATCCGGTAGGATATGTAGAGTATTTGCGAATGTTCGGCTTAGACTTTGAAGAGTTTTTATGGGCAAAGGGTATTCAGGAAGATCTGATTTCTGATTTAAAAACTCTCTTTATAAGGAAGACACCGGTAGCCGAAGCTATTCATAATACCATGATGTCCTATTTACGAGAATATCTCGCCCTGGGAGGAATGCCCGAAGTCTTGGCAAACTTTATGGAACATCAGGATTTTCGAATCGCAGATCAAATACAAAAAGAGCTTTTGATGGGCTTTCGTTATGATATTGCCCACTACGCTCGGTCTGATGAAAAAGTCAAAGCGGAAAAATGCTTTTTATCTTTAGGAAGGCAAGTTCTGGACAAAGAAAATCATAAATTTCAATACAAGGAAGTGGAAAAAGGAGGAAGGGCACAGAAATTTTATTCCAGCATTGACTGGCTCTTTTCGGCAGATATGGTCTCCCTTTCTAAATTAGTGACAGACGTGCAGTACGATCTCTCCGACTATGCCAGAGAGGATTTTTTTAGAGCCTACACTACAGATTTATCTTTACTGATTGCCATGAAAGATTTCGGTTTGAAACAGCATATTATCGAAAATACCCTCCTGGCCAATACAAAAGGAGGCTTATATGAATGCCTAATAGCGGATATGCTCATCAAAAAAGAACTCCCCCTTTATTTTTACAAAAACGAAAGTAGTAAAAAAGAAATTGACTTTTTAACACAAAAAGATGGAGAAATTTGGGCTATCGAGGTCAAAAGCGGACAGAGTAGAGCAAATTCTTTAAACCGGCTGATAAATCAGAAGCATGTTTCCAGAGCTTATAAATTTCATGACGGAAACATTGGCGAAGAAGGAGGCGTTCTATCTATGCCCCTCTATATGGCGATATTTTTATAAGAAGGGAAGGAAAATGTATGTGGTGGGAAGAATGCAAAAGTATAGAAGCAAAGATTATTGCCATGCGAAGGGACTTGCATAAAATACCGGAGCTTGGCTTTCATTTGCCAAAAACACGAGAGTATGTTACTCATCAATTAGATGAAATCGGCATTCCCTATCGGCTTTCTGAAAAGGACAGCAGTATTATCGCTACTTTAAAGGGAAAGCATCCCGGAAAAGTCTTGGCTCTACGGGCGGATATGGATGCCCTGCCCATAACAGAAGATACTGAGCTCCCCTTTTGTTCCGAGCATAAGGGTTGTATGCACGCCTGCGGTCATGATGCCCACACGGCTATGCTGTTGGGCGCTATACGAGTTCTCTATCCCCATCGAGAGGAGCTGAGCGGAGAAATTCGTTTTCTCTTTCAAACCGCTGAAGAGCAGGCAAAGGGGGCTACTGTTTTGCTGGAAAAAGGCGCTTTAGAAGGGGTAGATGCCATTTTCGGCATGCATATCGGAAGCATCTTAGGCAAGGATATTCCCAGTGGTACTATAGTCTGTGTCCCCGGCCCGGTAATGGCGTCCTATGATCGTTTTATCCTGGAGGTGCAGGGTGTGGGGTGTCACGCCTCCACTCCGGAGAAAGGCATTGACCCCATCAACATTGCCGCCCATATTGTATTGGCTTTGCAGGCGATTCCCTCCAGAGAAATTGCCGGAACGGAGCCTGCCATTCTCACCATCGGCCTGATTCATGGCGGGGAACTCTATAACGCCATCCCTTCCGGCGTACGGATTGAAGGCACCACCCGGGCATTTCAGGAAGATGTGCGGCAAAGACTGGCCAAGCGTATCAAGGAAGTTTCAGAAAATACTGCCAAGGCCTTTGGAGGAAGCGTAAGCCTCACCATGGACTTCGGTGCACCGCCTGTTACCAATGATTCGGATTTGACTGCATTGGCGCAGGGCTGCCTCAAAGAAGTTTTTCAGGATAAGCTCCTGACCCACATAGACAAGCCCAGTATGATCGGAGAAGACTTTGCCCTATACCAGCAGAGCGTTCCGGGATGCTTTTTGTTTTTAAGCTCCTCCAATCCGGAAAAGGGAACCGATTACCCCCACCACCATGCCAAGTTTACCGTGGATGAGGATGTTCTTTGGAAGGGAAGCGCTGCTTTCGTGGCTCTGGCGGAAGTTTTTCTAAAAGGACAATAATCACCTTAAATCTTTGATTTTATAAATTTTAGCTCTGTTACCACATAACGTAAAACTCATAAACGAGATACCGCACACTACGCGAGCGATACTCGTTAAAAATGCAAAAAGCGACTTCCTTGGGAAAATCCCTTAGAAGTCGCTTTCTTTATTCTTACCTTATCGCCAAGTAATAGGCTTGGTTCTATCCGGAATTATCTCAATCCAGTATCCATCCGGATCTTCGATAAAATAAATTCCCATGCCGTGATTCTCAAAACAAATGCATCCCATCTTTTCATGCCGGTCATGGGCCGCACCGATATCCACAGTCCTAAGAGCCAAATGGAACTCCTGCTCTCCCAAGTCATAGGCTTCTGTTCTATTCTTTAGATAGGTTAACTCCAAACGAAAATCCGTAGAATCATCTCCCAGATACACGATGATAAAATCATCCTGCTCATTTCTGCTTAATTCATGTAAGTCCAGAGCTTCCTCATAAAAGCGCAAACTTCTCTGCAGATCCAGTACATTAAAATTAAAATGATTAAATGAAAAATCGCTCATTGCTTCCCCTTTTCCGTTGTCCTTCAACTAATCTGTCTGTCCATCTCCGCAAGTGTTTCCTTAGGATAACAGAGAAAAACTTCAATGACAAGGAATTCTCCAAAGAATAAAGAGAATTTTAGAAACAAATAGGAGAAACTAACGGGGCTATCAAAGGGACTTTCTATATTAAGCCTTCTTTAGGAAGATATGCTCCAAAAATCTCAGGCAGGCATAGATGGTAAAGCCTGCGGCAATGATGGTTTCCAGTAAAACCACCGGCTGCATGAAGGCAAGGCTCATTCCCATTTTCCCTAAAACCATCACGCTTTGCTTTGTAGCAATAGCGGAAATAACGAAGGGGAAGGTGAAGGCTGCATAGCTTGGGTAGAAGGGGAGCTTCAGGAAGGAAATGCTCTTTACCAGGGCAAAAAGGTAAATCACTGAGGTTGCTGCCAGTAAGAAGAGTACAAATCCCTGATTCTTCTCCGCAAATGCCTGATTATAGCCGGCAGTGCAAAGAGCCATAGGTGCTGCATAGATCATCATTAAAGGCTTTGCAGGTTCCGGTACCGGCATTTTCAGATAACGTTTCGAAACCACCACCAAAAGAATCAGCAGGGCGATAAAGCCGAAGTAAAAGATTCCCTGTCCCAAAGCCTGCATTTTATAAGCAGGAGAAGTAAGGGATGCCACTACGATTCCCACATAAACGATGTACCATACTGTATGGACATTTTTCTCCTCAAAGTGTAAAACGTAGGTCTTGGTGAAATAGAGAAGTAAAAGAATCTGTAGCAGGATGGCTACACACCATAAGGGAAAGGCAATGCCCGGAACAAAGGGCTTTGCATACACGGAAAACAGCATTAAAGCCATGGGGAAAGTGGCGGTAACACCGGCGCCAATGGGATTGCTGAATTCTTCTTTGAGTACTTGCGGAAAGAAAATCGCCTTACACAGAAGAAGAAGGAGCAGTACAAAGGCTACTCCTCCAAAAATCAGGCGAATCCCCTCACCGTAGGACTGTAATAAATTTCCCAAAGCCGCCATTCCCAAAATCACACCGGAAATAGCCAAGGGCACTCTTTTGATTTTTTCCATACTTCCTCCTTATACCACTTCTTTTACAGGTGGAAGGTAAGGTGCTTCCAGACCCTTAATAGGCTCGGAATCAACATTTTCAACTCCTAACTCTCTGCAAAGAATCTCTGCAACCTTTCCGGCGCAAAGTCCTGTGAAAGCAATACACTGCTTCTTATGCTCTCCACCTGCCATATCAAAGCCTCTGGTAAGAACACGGCAGCAAGCGGCATGCTTAGCGTTGGAGTCTCTGAACCAATCGTGTAATTCCTTGGACAATGCCATTAAAGCATTTACCTTTGGATCCTTAGGTCCGTCCGGTGTTGTTCTACCGAAGAACATACCAAGGGCAAGGATTCCGCCGTTTAAAGCTCCGCACATACAGCCGGAACGACCTGCTCCGATAGACATACCGGAAGACATGGCAATAACGGACTCCGGAACATCAGCCTGGAAAGCGTCACGGATTACGGACATTACCGCCTCACAGCAGAAATATCCGCCGGCATACTGCTCCTCTGCCTTTCTCTGTACTTCCTGAGGGCTTACCTTCGTTGCATGATAAGTAACAATAGACTCCATGTTTTTTCTCCTTTTATGACGTCTTTCCAACATTGAATTCAGTAAACAGAATCTCCCTGAAGAAATTTCTTTCGCTTATCGGGATAAAAAAAATTTCCCTTCTGATAGGCTCTTTCCGGTCTATGAAAGGAAAATGTTTTACGCTCACTTCTGTTTCTCGGAAAAGTGATTTTGAGGAAAGACAATGATGAGTATTCTTCTCCGACCGCATCTATTTTATCTAAGGGAATGGTTAAAGTCTAATTTTGAATTCTTATAAAACTCTCTGTTCTATGCGTTTTTACTATAATTAAGCTTTAAGATATATTGTATAAACTTTCTTTTCTTATGCATAAGACCTTTTTCTTTTCTTTCTGACTCCTTTTGGGAAAATCCTTATATTTCCCCATAGACAGCAAAAAACCCGGCGTTTCCGTCGGGTTCTCTGCTGTATAGAGTAGTAAGGGTCGATTAAACCTGTTCGCCAATTTTTAGGTCGAATCCTTATCAATTCGAGTAAGGCAATTCTACCCTATTTCTCCTGGCTTGTCAATTCTTTTTCAATCCTATTTGGGCATTTTATCCTGTTTTCTTCATTAAAATAATTATCAATTTGAGCTTTTTGCATAAATCCATTTTATGCATAGATATAAATGAAGTATACCGTACTTTTTCTGCTTTAAAACAGTATATTTTTTCGTTGCTTGCCGGCTTATTTCAGAAGTCGGTTTAACCGGTTTTTCATCTGCCTTTAGGCATTTTCAGAAGGAGAATTAGCCAACTTTTATCTGCTTTTAGGCATTTTCAGAGGAAAGCTTTCCGTTTTCCTTCTTCTTATACCAATCCTTTCCCAGCATGATTCTACTGATCAGCATGGAAGCTACCGTATCGCCGCAGGAGTTCAACAGGGTACATCCGGCGTCAAAGAGCTGAGTCAGCATCAGCATCATAGGCAAGGCCTGTGGAGGAAAACCGAAGGCGGCAAGAATCATGGTTTCCATAGCCGCTCCACCGCCGGGGACGGAGGAAACCGCCACACTGGCCACTACGGACACCACTATCGCATAGAGGTAATCTCCTATGCCGTGGAAGGAATGGCCGAAAAGAGCGGAAACCAATAAAATCTCATACACTGTCGCAAGACATGCGCCATCCATGTGGCAGGTGGCTCCGGTGGGGATAACTACAGAGGAAATTTCTCTGGGTACTCCCAAGTCATCGCAGGATTCCAACTGCAAAGGAATGGCTGCTGCAGAGCTTCTGGTTCCCAATGCGGTTAATGCCGGAAGGAAAATT
The DNA here is from genome assembly GCF_963537195.1 of Oribacterium sinus. Taxonomy (GTDB): domain Bacteria; phylum Bacillota; class Clostridia; order Lachnospirales; family Lachnospiraceae; genus Oribacterium; species Oribacterium sinus_A. Next base: position 11,868 of record NZ_CAUTEG010000003.1, read on the forward strand.
ACACGGAAGAAATTTTTCACTCCCCAGGGGCCTGCTGCCAAAAACGCATAGAAGCCAAGGAAAAGGAAGAAATATACGATAACCGTGGGGTAAAAGGTAAGTAAGGCTCTTCCATAGGTTTTGATCAAGTCAATGCCGTAGGTTCCGGTTAAATCCGCAAAATAGGCTCCGATTCCAATGGGGGCCAGCTTCATTAAAAGAGAAACCATCTTATAAAAGACCTTGGACCATTGGTTCAGAAAATTGGCTACATACTCTCCCTCTTTTCCCATTAGGGATACTGCCATTCCGGTAAAGATGGAAAAGATAATCAAAGGCAGGATATGGGCACGGCTGATGACCAGGGGAAAATCGGAAACCGTAAACATATCTACAATCTGGCTGGCCATATCCGTTTTCTTTACTTCCTCTACGGCTTCCGACACTAAGTTCAACCGGGTATCCAGCCCCACGAAATGCACCACGGTAAACATCAAAACCGCCGCTATCGCAGCCGTACTGACAAAAATAAGAATCAGGTAAAAAAGCAATTTTCCTACCTTATTGGTATCCGATACATTGGCAATGGAACCGGAAATGGAAAAGAAAATCAAGGGCACCAGCAGGGTAAATAAAAGGTTTAAAAAAATCTGTCCCACCGGCTTTAAAAAGGCTACCTTTTCCCGAAATACCAATCCCAAAATAGCGCCTATTGTTACAAAAAGCAGGAGAAGCAACGGTTCCTGATAGGCTCCAAACCCTCCCTTTTTTTGCGGACTCTGTTTCGAGCCGTCTTCTCTCCCTTCTTCTCTCCCTAAGTCTGCTCTACTCTGCGGCATAGTCCCGCTGCTCTCTACTGTCTCTTTGCTCTCTCCCATAGACTCTCCCTTCTTTCAACCAATCACCCTTACACTCCACTTTTACGACATTTCCGCCAAAGAAAGACCGTATTTTACTGATATGATTAGTGAAATTATTACATTTTTATACTACTTTTAATATTTTATTCAAAATACTTTTTTTTGCAAGAAAAAATTTGCGGAAGCTTTTTCAAACATTTTCCTGCTCTTCTGCTCACAGTTCTTCTCACTCTATTTCTTTTTCAAAAAATGGAGTAAGATATGTATCGTAGTGTAAGAAAGCTAAGCACCGGCAGTAATAAAAGTAATGACGGTAATGAAAGTAATGGCTGTAATGCTATAATAACGGTAATAAAAGTAATGACGGTAATGAAAGTAATGGCTGTAATGGCTGTAATGACTGTAATGAAATACAAAAAGCGTTGAAAGGAGTTTCTATGAAAAAGGTACTGGCATTTTTTGCGGAAGGCACGGAAGAAATTGAATGTTTAATGGTGGTGGATATTTTACGAAGAGCAGGTGTTTCGGTGGAGCTTATTGCAGTTGCTCCGGATAAGCTCGTAAAGGGCTCCCACCAGATTACCATCCTCTGTGATAAGAATATTTCCGAGCTTACGGAAAATGATTTTTCCGCCGCAGATTTACTTTTCTTACCCGGTGGAATCCCGGGCGTTCCCCACTTAGAGGAAAATAAAAGCCTGCTGGAAGCTTTGCAAAAGCAGTTCCAAGCAGGAAAGGATCTGGCCGCAATCTGTGCCGCTCCCGGCATTTTCGGACGTCTGGGATTTTTGAAAGGGCAACACTTCACCTGCTATCCGGGCTTTGAAGAAGGCATCTCCGACGTAGACGGCGCAAAATGGAGCGGAAAAGCCGTGGAAGTGGGAAAACAGATCATCACCGGAAGAGGCATGGGTGTTGCACTGGACTTTGCTCTGGCTTTAGTAGAAAGACTGGAGGGTGCAGAAAAAGCAGCTCAGCTAAAGACAGGGGTACAACACCCGGAATGCATTTAAACCTATGTTGTTTCAATTATCATTAAGAGGTGAAGCAATAAATTCAGCCAGGTTTTCTAAAGGATAGGGATGAAATGAGTGGTAATCTAAGCCCGATACTTGCAAAATCTGATGAAGTGAAGAACTGTAAAAATCAATATGTGAAGCGAATAATGCAGTATGGGTCTATAATAGGGGCAATCTGAGCCCGTCAGTACTTACTGAAAGCGAGCAAAGCGAAGCTTGAAGTTAGTACTGCTACGAAGGCGAAGTTAGCGGGAGCGTGCCACGATTATAGACCCATACTGCATTTGAGCGCATCCTTATGATAAGTACAGTCCTTCAATACATTGGATTAGGCTAGCGAAAGCGTGCCACGAATTTCATCCCTATCCTAATTAGAAAACCGTAAATTTATGAATTCGCCTTCTTTGCTTCCCCTCTTTCTATCATCCGATCCACCTGTAACTTAATCAAACCGGCGATGGGGGCTGCCAGGAAGATTCCCAAAACTCCCCCCACTGCGCCGCCGATAATTAAAGAGATCATTACCAGTAGAGGATGGATATCGATACTGTTGGAAAGCAGTCTGGGGTTAATCACATTTCCATCAACGGTCTGAATCGCAAACAGGGCTAAGACAGCCGGTAATAATTTAGAAAAATCCCCGTAAAGAGTACACACTAAAATGGTTGTTCCATAGGCCACAAAGGGACCCACATAGGGTATTAGATTTCCGATTCCGGTAAGAATTCCTATGGCTACGGCATAGCGTACCCCTATAAGACTTAGGCTAAAACTAACCAAAATAGCCATAATGATGCCGTCAATCATCTGTCCACGGATATAACCGGAAAAGGCTCTATCCGCATCCTTTAGAAATCCGCGAAAGGCTAAAACTCTCTTTTCCCCCAAGATCAGGCGAAAAATTCTTTCCCAATATAGCGCAATCTTTACCCCATCTGCCAGAAAATAAATAGAAAAAATAATACCAAAGAGCAGAGTGCCTATCAGGCTTCCCATATTTCCCACGGAGGATATGAAATTACTGCCCAGGTTTTGTACAAAGCTTAAAAGCTTTGCTAAAAAAGTTCGTATTCCCTCCTGCAAATCATTTCCCGCAATAGGAATCTCTGAAACTCTTTGGTTCAAATCCTCATAAAAACTTTTTAAAAGAAGCAGTAGGCTCTCCAATCCCTTGGCAAAATCTTCTCCCTGAATCAGCTGAATATTTTTGGTCAGGACGGATACAAAAAGAGAGGCAAGCAGTACCAGGGAAAGTAAAATCAAGAGATAGCAAAGCAGAATGCCCAGGTTTCTCCGAAGCTTCTCTTTCTTCTGAAAAAGAGGAATTTTCCCCAATACTCTCTCCAGCAAAGAACAGAGAGGACTGAACAAATACGCCAAAGCAAATCCCAAGAGCAAAGGAGAAGTCACTTGGGACAGCCAGGAAAAGTGCCTTGTCCATAATGAGGGAATCCCTTCCAGATGATCCACCAAACGGCTTCCCAGATGATACAGGAGGGCCGTCAGCAATACATATACCGAAATCATCAGGTATTTTTTATTCCATAAATCTTTCCAATTCATTTCTTTACTTCCCTACTCTTCTACTATCTTTGCTTTAACCGCAGTTATTGCCCTGACCGGTTGTTTTACTTTCATCGTTGTCTTTATACTCGCTACTCTTCCTTATCTTGTCCGAACAAAGATTCTGCCGTTTGCCTTTGGCACATGTCCTGCTCCTACAAAGAATACTAAGGTCAGAATGGTTACCACATAGGGAATCATGGAAAGCAAGTGAGGAGATACCATATTTCCGGATCCAAGCAATGCACGAAGACCGTTACACAGTCCGAAAATCAGGCAGCCCAGGAAGGTTCCCTGGGGAGTGAATTTTCCGAAAATCACCGCCGCAATGGCGATAAATCCCTGTCCCACAATAACGGAGGGGCGGAACTGGGATACGGTAGCCAAGGTCACAAAGGCTCCTCCCAGGCCGGACAAAAAGCCGGAAAGAATCACCGCAATGTAGCGAACCTTATAGACATTGATTCCCAAGGTTTCACAGGCCCAGGGGTGTTCTCCTGCTGCCCGGAGCCGCATACCGTAACGGGTTTTAAAGAAAATAAACCAAAGCAAAAGCACCAAAAGAAAGCTAAGATAAGCCACGGAATAGGTGCTTACCACATTGTACAGGAAGGAACCTGAAGCAAACTTCCCTTCAAACATCTTCGGAAGCTTTGCGGATAAATCCAAAGCCGGTGTGTCCGAAGAATTGTCAAAAATCGCCTTGCAAAGGAAAACTGCAAAGCCCGGTCCGACAAAGTTAATGGCCGTTCCCGCAATGGTTTGATCCGCATGAAGGGACACACAAACCACCGCATGAATCAAACCAAGAAGGGCTCCGGCACATCCTCCCGCAAAAAATCCCAGCCATCCGTTTCCGGTAAAATAGGCCACACAGGCTCCTACAAAGGCGCCCAGAGTCATCATTCCTTCGATTCCGATATTTACCACACCGGAACGCTCGGAGCAACAAGAACCAAGCCCTGCCAAGAGGAGGGGTGGCGTAGAAATCAAAACCGCATTTAACAGTAATCCCAGATCATTCAGCATGGCTCTCTCCCTTCTTTTGGAATCCTCTCTGTACCAGATTTTTAATCACCGGCGTGATGGCGATGAAAATGATGATGGTTCCCATGATAATGCTTACCACTTCCGCAGGAACATCCACCGTTGTTAATTTGTTTCCGCCATACTTCATGGCACCATAGAAAAGACCAGAGAAAATGCAGCCTAGGGGATGGGTTCCTCCAATCAGCGCCACCGTAATGCCCTGGAAGCCATAGCCCTCCTGAGCGGCAAACATGGAGACACGCTCAGACATACCCAGGATTTGCACTGCTCCACCAAGACCTGCCAGAATACCGGATAAGGACATAGACAAAAGGAAAACTCTCTTGGAATTGATTCCCCCATATTCCGCAGCACTGCGGGAATAGCCCACCGCCCGAAGCTGATAGCCAAAAGTGGTTTTGCTCAGAATGAACCAGATCAGAAAGGCAAAAAGCAAAGCCAAGGGTACGCCGGCATGAAGCTCCGCTCCCCCCGCAAAGGGGATCAAAGCCTGGGGAATCTTCATGGAGGCGGTCGCTAAAATATTCTTACTGGCCTCTGCTCCCTGGTCGGTATGAATCGTCTTTAAATTCACCACATAGTTGGAAAAATAGAAAGCAATCCAGTTAAACATAATATAGGAAAGCACCTCATTGATACCCTTTTTCACCTTGAGAAGGCCTACCAAAAAACCCCAAAAAGCGCCGGCAAGAGCCGCTACCACAAGGCAGAGAAGCACATGGAGGGGCGCAGGCAAAGGAAATAAAATCCCCACCACAACAGCTGCCAAACTGCCCATCACAAACTGACCCTCTGCGCCAATATTAAAAATTCCGGTACGGAAGGAGAAAGCAACGGACAGACCTGTGAAAATCAGGGGTGCTCCGTAAATGATGCTGTAAAACATAAACTTAGGCTTACCAAAAACACCCTGATACAATTTTCCGTAGGCCTTCACCGGGGAAACCCCGATGGCCTGCAATAAAACAGCCCCTACCAAAAAGCCGATGGCGATGGAAAGAAGGGTGTAAAGCAAGGAACTTTTTAATATTTTCTCTTTCATACTTACTCCTTTCCTCCTGCCATATATAGTCCCAAGGTATACTCATCCGCCTCATTTCCGGCGAAGCTCTTCTGAATATTTCCGGAGAAAATAACGCCGATTCTATCAGACAAGCCCATAACCTCTTCCAACTCAAAGGAAATCAAGAGAATTCCCCTGCCCTTATTTCTTTGTTCCACCAGATATTTATGCACAAACTCAATGGCTCCCACATCCAAACCTCTGGTGGGGTTAAAGGCAATGAGGAGCGACTTGTCATTTTCCACCTCTCTGGCAATAATCACCTTCTGCTGATTTCCGCCGGAAAGCTGTCCTGCTGCACGGCTTTCGCAGCCCTTCGGACGAATGTCAAATTTCTCAATCATCCTGGAGGCATGCTCTTCAATAGCCTTCTTCTGTAAAATTCCTCCCTTAGAGTAGGGCGCTTCCCCATAATTTTGTAAAATCAGGTTCTCCGCTACGGAGAAGTCCAGTACCAGTCCATGCTTCTGCCGATCCTCCGGAATACTGGAAAGGCCTGCATCAAAGATTTCTCTGGGGCTTTTATGGAAAATGTCCTTTCCTAAAAGCTGAATTTCTCCCTCTGTGGCCTGAGCCAGTCCGGTTAAGATTTCCACAAGCTCAGACTGCCCGTTTCCGTCAATGCCGGCAAGTCCCAGAATTTCTCCGGCTCTTACCTCCAGATTTAGCCCCTTTAGGATTTCCACCCCTCTATAGTCCTTGGCATGGAGATTTTTCACGGAAAGCACCACTTCTCCCGGCTCCTGAGTCTTCTTTTCCACTACTCGATTCACTTTTCTTCCCACCATCATGGCTGCCAAATCGTCCTCCGAGCAGGAACATACATCCACGGTATCAATGTACTTTCCCTGTCGGATAATCATACATTTATGGGCAATGCATTTGATTTCCTTTAATTTGTGGGTAATAATCAGGATGGACTTTCCGGCCTTGGTCAAATGGGAAATAATTTCCATTAACTCATCAATTTCCTGGGGAGTAAGGGAGGCGGTAGGCTCGTCTAAAATCAAAATGTCCGCACCACGGTACAAAACCTTCAGAATCTCCACTCTTTGCTGCATGCCTACGCTGATGTCTTCCACCTTGGCATCCACATCCACCATCAAATGGTACTGTTCGGAAAGCTCCCGAATCCTTTTCTTCGCTCCGTTTAAGTCCACAGTAAGCCCCTGCATGGGCTCCGCCCCCAGAATAATATTTTCCGCAACGGTAAAGGGAGGGATCAGCATAAAGTGCTGATGCACCATACCGATTCCCAAGGAAATAGCCTTTTCCGGGCTGTCCATCTCTACCTTTTGTCCACGAACCAGAATTTCTCCGGAGCTTGGGCGAAGCATGCCGTAGAGAATATTCATAAGAGTAGACTTTCCCGCTCCGTTTTCCCCTAAAATCGCAAGAACTTCTCCCTTATGAAGCTTTAATTGCACATGGTCATTGGCCACGAAATCTCCAAAGCGCTTCACAATGTCCCGCATTTCAATAACCGGTTCCTGCTCCCCGATTCTCAAAGAGCTTTCGGCTTTTTCGGAATCCTTCGCTTCTCCGGCATTTTCAAAATTTCCGGAATCCTGCCCCTCTCCTGTTACCGCATCCGGAGTCCCTTCCCATGCCTTTGTCTCTTCATCTCTTCCCATCTTCCAAATGCTCTCCTTCCTCGATTTCCCTTAAGTTCCTAATTAAATCAAGAGTATGTCCTGCATCCCTTCCTGTTCGGCCAGCTCCTTCAAAGCCTTCAGTTCTTCCTCACCGGGACTCTCAAACTGCCTATATTGCTCCCGTACCCCAAACTCCCGGTAGGCAATGATTTTGTAGCGGATTTTCTGTCCCTTCCTTACATAAGAAGACAACTCCCTGGATACCTTCTCCACCGTATCCTTTCCGGAAAAAAGTCCCGGCACCACTACCGTCCTTACCTCAAAGAGTTTATCATATTCTGCTAAAATTCGCATATTTTTTAGAATTTCCTCATTGGAAAACCCGGTAACCCTTTTATGCTCTTCCCCATTATAAGCTTTAATATCCAACATCACCCCGTCAATGTAGGGCAATAAATCTTTTTCGTCCTTGGAAAAATCATAATAGCCGTTGGAATCCAGTAAAAATCCTATGCCCCTCTTTTTACAGAGCATCCCCAATTCTCGTAAGAATTCCGGATAAAGGGTACACTCTCCCCCGGACACGGTGATTCCCCGGATAAAGGGAAGGTTCTTGGAAGCCTCCTGAAACACTTCCTTCGCACTCATCCGGCGGATTCTGGGGCTGGCATTGTGTGTGCAAGCATGAATACATTGGTCACAGCCGATACATTTTTCCGGAGAAAAGGCTACCCTTCCTTCTTCCCAATAAATGGCCTTGGTGGGACAGCCCGGAATGCAGTCTCCGCAGTGAATACACAGGGCTCTGGTTTCCGGATTATGGCAGTATTTACAGTCCAGATTGCAGGCCTGTAAAAATATTGCAGTTCGATTTCCCGGACCGTCCACAGAGCTGAAGGGGATAATCTTGTTTACCGGGACTTTTATTTCTGCCTGTCCCCCCTCGACTCTACTTTCCGGCTTTTCTCTATCTTCTTGCTGCTCTTTCTTTACTGCTAATTCTTGCATGGTACGAAATTCCTCTCTTCTCCCAGTATAACGAAAAAGAGGAAGCTTGAATACGCCTCCTCTTTCGTAAAAACATAATACAATCCATGAATGTTTAGCGAACCTTACGCTCCAAAATCTTTCCGTTTTCGGCTGCGCCCAAACCTAAAGCCACGGTGTCCTGCAAAACACTCTTTCCTTGCTTCAGCTTGTCCATCTCGGATTTCTTCACCAGATATCCGGTAATACGAATCACGTCGGAATCGTTGGAATAGAAGGAAAGGTAGCGAAGATTCTTTTGGAAAGCCCCCTTCATAATATCCAAAACATACTCCGGATTTTGGTGAATGGTTCTGTCAATGGGGAAAAGGTCTCCTGTTCCGGAGGGGAAGTAATGGTGGAAATGAGACAGAACTTCCATTTGGTCTGCCAGATTCTCCGGTTCCTCTCCGATGGGGATTCTGGTTCCCGGGCTGATTTCCACATCTGTGGAGATACCTACCTGGGCATGGAGGAGGAAATGTCCGTTGCTGACCTCACAATAAGGATTCTTGTGGGCTTCGTTAAAGGCAGAAATGCAATCCATAATCTCTACCCCAAGCTCCGTTGCCTCCTTGCTGTGGCCAAAGCGACAATCACCCTTTCCTTCCTTTTCCAGAAGAATATTGACCGCCTCGGCAAGTCCCACCAAGCCGAACATAGCGGAAAAACGGTCTCTATGGATAAAGCCTTCTTTCGCCAGGAAGTTATTCTCGAAAAAGCCGGACTCTTCCACGATAAAACGAATTCGCTCATCCATATAGCGCACACAAAGGTCCATGATATAGGGAAGCTCTTTCTCCAGAAAATCCTTTCTGTCCTTGGCTCTCTTGGCAATATTACTTAAGATCAGGCGAACAAGGGTATAGGCTCCCCCTCCGTATGCCAAGCCGTTGTAGCAAGAAGCAATCACATAATTTCCGGAAAAATCCTTGGAATACATCCGGTGGTTGCAAAAGCTTGGCTTGGCACTGGCCATAGCACAACGAATGGCTTCAATGGCAAAGTCATCCTCGGTAAGCTCCTCATCATATTTCAAGGTAAGATTGGGGACTGCATCCTTGGTTTCCGCCATAGCCCGAAGCAAAAGTCTTCCGGCCTTGGTAGCCTTGGGGCCAATGTTGGCATGGGCGAAGGAGTCCAGAATCGTTCTGTCCATCTGGATACAGAAAAGCTTAATCATTTTAAAGGCAAGCTCTTCGTCCATATCCTGCACAAAGGGATCCAGCAGGGTGTCCAGCTGTCCCACATAAACCGGATAATTGGTTACGGATGGAACATGCTTATAAAAGATTTGCAGAGCGTTAATGGCTTCATACAAATCCTTGGGAGGCTCTACCTGCAAGAAAGCGGAGCCCTCCCGAAAGAATTTCTCATAATCCGGGATGATATAGCGGGGACGCATAGGAGCATTTCCTTCGAAAAGGTCGCAAATGCACTGCTTCTCCGGCTCACAACGTAAAACTTCCAAAAGTCCTTCGGGAAGGTTCAGAACAGAGAGAAGGGAGTCCGCATGATTGGCCATTGTGGCTACCTTCTGCTCGTGGGTCAAGCTCTTTGACTTTACTGTTTCCAGCATAGCCTGCCGAGCCGCTTCAACTTTTTCCATGGATATTTCTTTCATTTTCTGTCCTTTCTATTTCCCTGTCTTACTCTTTCAGAAAATTCACATCCCTGTAGTATTTTCTCTGTACTTAGTTGTCTAACTCGTAAACATCTCCGTACTTTGCTTCAAAGTCTGCCTTGTTGTTTGGCACCTTCAGCTCGCCGGAAACAATCTTCTTCTTTATTTCTTCTACTTCTTTAACCACTGCAGGATCAATGTTCTCCGTACCGGGAGCAAGGTCTACACCTTCATCAGCCAAAGTATAGGTCTTTACACCGCCCTTGATGTTGCCTTCCACCAATTCCTTGCTTACATCAAATACCGCATTGTCTACTCTCTTCATAGCAGAGGTCAAAATGGTCTCAGGAGCGATAGAGCTCTGATCACTGTCTACACCGATAGCCCAGATTTTAGCTTCCTTACAAGCATCGATTACGCCCAGTCCGGTTCCGCCGGCTACCTGGAAAATAACATCAGCTCCATTGGTTACCATGTTGTTTGCTGCAGTCTTTCCTGCTGCAGTATCTGCAAAGGAGTTGGCATTGGCCTGTAAAACCTTAGCACTTGCATTGGCATCCAAAACACCTGCTGTATAGCCGTATCCGAACTGGTTCATCATGTCGGTTGCCATTCCCAAAACGATACCTACGGTATTCTTCTTAGTGGTCTTTCCTGCAACATATCCTGCAAGGTAAGAAACCTGTGCCTGCTCGAACATCAGGGAAGTAACATTGGAAACATCCGCTAAGGAAGCATCATCCACGATGGCAAACTTTACATCCGGGTTGGAAGCGGACTCTGCCTTTAAAGCATCTGCCAAAGCATAACCGATACAAATAATTAAATCATAGTCCTCATCCACAAAGGTCTCGATATTGGGCTTATAGTCCGCATCGGTCTTAGACTCCAGATACTTTGCCTCAATACCAAGCTCCTTCTGTGCTCTCTGTAATCCTTCCCAAGCAGACTGGTTGAAGGAACCGTCATTTACTCCTCCTACGTCGGTAACAATACCAACCTTCAGACCCTTGCCGGAAGAAGCATCCTTCTTTTCCGACTTGCTCTCCTCCACCTTCTCGGAACCGGCCTCTGTACCCTTCTCGGAACCCTGCTCGGTAGCCTTTGCACTTTCTTTCTTCTCTCCGCCGGAAGCACCGCAAGCCGCTAAGCTGAACGCCATGGTCAAAGCCAGGAATGCCGCAAAGATTCTTTTCTTCATTTCTCGTCCTCCTTAGATGAAGTCTTTTCTATTCGCCGTTTCCCTCCGAAGCCCTCGGCAAATAATAAAAGACTTGTCACATGTACTCTCCCATTATAGGGAAGAAAGAATACGGTGACAAGTCAGTTCCTTGCTTTATTTCATCTTCCTGTACGCAAAAGATTCCTGCCGAAATTCACACTTAAAAATAATGAATTTAATAACAAAAAATCAAGCTCTTTCTCCTGCAAAAGAAATATCGGATTTTATTCCGGAAAATGAGAAAGCAAAAACTCTAAAAATCCTTTCAGGTTCAGATTTCCTTCCCATAAACGTCCCAGAATATAATTTAGCAGACTAAAGCCCACGAAGCAGAATCCGAAAAACAGGAATAAGCTTAGGGCGAAAACGCTGTATAAAAAGCAGATTTTCAGCACCTTTCCGCTTTGGCCGTACTCTATTTTCAGGGCTGTATAATCCAACACAATGCCCAAGGGTATGCCCAAAAGAAACAGAAACAAAGAAAATAGGGGAAAGCCCAAAAGCAGGGAAAAGAAGGATAGACTTGCTAAAAGGTAGAGCGCCAATCTTCCCCTGGTAAAGAGATAAAACAAGGAGGAAAAGCTTCTTCCCTCTGAAAAAAACAGAACCAGGAAGAAGGGTAAGAGCAAAAAGCTTAAGGCATAGAGCAGGGAAAATTGAAGAGAAGCTGCCGGATTTCCGTTGGAAAGGTATAAGCCGATGAAAAACATCAGAAGCAAGCTGATAGTAAAAAGCAGAGAGGTACTTTTATGTCCTGTCTTTTCCTTCTCCTTCAGCATGGCCTCTTCCGGATCCGCCAAATACTCCCGGATTTCTCCCCGTAAAAGCTTCGGTGCCTGCAAAAATTCCTTGATTGCTCCGGAGGAAGGAAGAGCCGGAGAAAAGAAGGAGGAGCGAGCCTCCACAAAGACCGGAATCTCTCTTCTTTCGGAAGCTTCTTCGATAACAACGGTCTCCGATTCTTCTTCTAAATGAATCGATTTTTCCTCTTCCGAATCCCTCAAATTCTCCTGTTCTAAAGCTTCCTCTTCCGAATCCCTCTGTTTCTCTTGTTCTACAGCGTCCTGCTCTTGTTCCCCATACTCTTCCGAAGCTTCTAAAGGCGTCTTATCTTCTTTTACGCTCTGTTCCTCTAAGTTCGGTTCTCTTTTTCTCTCCTGCTCTTCCTGTAAAGCCTTTTCCAAAGCCGCAATCCTTGCCTCCAGAGCCTGCTCTCTTTCCTGCCTTTGCCGCTTTTTCTCCGCCTTCTTTTCCGCTTTTTTAGCTAAGCTTTTTTCATGCTTAGCTAAAACTGTTTTTCCTTCCTGCTTTTCTCCTTTTTTCTTCCCCATTACACTGAAAATCCCTTCTTCCGCTCTTTTCCTAATTTCTTCTGCCCCATATTGTAGCCTAGTTCTTTTGTCTTGGAAAGAGCTTCCTCCGCCTAATCCCGAATTCCCCATTCTTCTCTTGACTCAATTTTTCCGCTCAAAGGAATAGGGAATAGAAGATTAAGAAGCAAGTTTTCATTCCTTTCGCTTTCCAAACAGCAATTCATCCATTTCAACAAAAATGTGGATAAGTCCTTTGTACATTTTCCCAAAAATGGGATTTTAAGAGGACTTATCCACAAAAATTACACTTTTACACATTGCCAAGCTCTTTTTCTGCCTTTTTGCTTTCGATAAATTCAAAAAATCCGAAAAAAAAGTTACGATATTCTTACTTTCCCCATTCTATTTCTTTTAAGAGCGACTCTTAAGAAAGAAGATTCTGATAATTTCCCAGAAAGCTTTTCATTCTTTCCTGCTCTGAAGAAAAGACCTCCTCCGGACTTCCCTCGCAGATTACTTCTCCATCCGCCATAAAAAGGATGCGGTCGGAAATATCTCTGGCAAAGGTCATTTCATGGGTAACAATCACCATGGCCATCTTCTGTCCCTTTAGGGAGCGAATCACGGAAAGCACTTCTCCCGTAAGCTCCGGATCCAGTGCAGAGGTTGGCTCATCAAAAAATAAAATCTTCGGCTCTAAGGCCAGGGCTCTGGCAATGGCCACCCTTTGCTTTTGTCCACCGGAGAGGGAATAAGGATACTGCTCCGCCTTTTCCAAAAGCCCCATTTGAGAAAGCACTGCTTTCGCTTTCTCTTCCGCTTCTTCCTTTGTTTTTTTCTGCACGTGAATCAGGGGATCCATCACATTTTTCACAACCGTCCAATGGGGAAAAAGATTGAAGTTCTGAAACACCAGGCCGAAAAGCTTCTTGGCCTCTTCCTTTTCTTCCTTCGTTGCCTGTTTTTTCTGCCCTTCCGTCAACGAAAAAATCGCCTTTCCGTCGTAGAAAAGCTCTCCTCCCTCCGCCTTTTCCAGGAGGGTGGCAATGCGAAGCAATGTGGACTTTCCGGAGCCGGAGGGTCCGATGATGCTGAGCACCTCTCCCTCCTTACAGGACAGAGAAATTCCTTTCAGAATTTCCTCTCCTGAAAATGCCTTTCGGATATTTTTCATTTCTAAAATCGCCATTCCGCTCTCCTATTGATTCCTCAGATGGACACTCCCACATCTTCTTTTCCATCCAATTCTATTGATAATACGCCATCTTCTTTTCCATCTGTTCCATAATAAAAGCTACCACAAAATTGAAAATGTAGTAAAGCACTCCTGCCATAATCAAGGGGAACATGGAACTCTGGGAGGAAGACAGGGCCTTGGCCTGGGTAAACATTTCCATCACGGAAATGGAAAAGGCTAAAGAAGTATCCTTTACCAAAGAAATCACCTCATTGGTAATGGAAGGAAGAATCTTCTTCCAAACCTGGGGAAGGATAATACGGAAGAAACACTGCATTTTGCTGTAACCGAGGATTTCCGCCGCCTCATACTGCCCCGGGTCCATGGATTGAATTCCGGAACGATAGATTTCCGCAAAATATGCCGCATAATTCAGAATAAATCCGATATATACCGCTGTCATGCGGTAACCCGGATGGAGACTTACTTTGAAAATGTAATAGGGGCCGTAATACACCATAAAAAGCTGTAGCATTAAGGGTGTTCCCCGCATAAAGGAAATGTAGATTTTTATAATTCCCGATATCAAGGGGTTTTTATGCATTCTCCCAAAGGCCACCAAAAGACCTAAGGGCAAAGAAAAAAGGAGGGTTATGGCGAAGATTCCCAAACTCACAAGCAATCCTTCTCCCAGCTTCCACAGCACCACAGTCCACTCCATTTTTTCTCCCCTTTTCGTCTTTCTTTTTTCTCTACTACTCTATTGATTTAGTCTTATTCTACTGATTTAGTCTTATTCTACTGATTTAGTCTTTTTCTACTGATTTAGTCTTACTCACTTGGAAAATTCACTCTATTGCATTAGTGAATTTTCCTTACTATTTTCTTCAAGACGCACTTTTTTGCCGTCTTAAAAATTTGTCTTTCCTATTGTAAAATAAAACCTTCCGTTGTGCCAAACCATTTTTCATTGATTTTATCAATCACGCCTTCTTCCTTCATTTCCAAAAGAGTTTTCTTCACTTTATCTGCAAGTTCGGTGTTCCCCTTCTTGAAGCCGATGCCGTACTGCTCCTCCGTCAGACTTTCGGAAAGAACCTTAGCCTTCTTTTTAAAAGTCTTAATCTGATATTCCGCCACTACGGAATCCATACAAATGGCGTCACAGGCACCGGATTCCAAATCCATCATGGCATTCTGGTAGTCTCCCACCTCGGTGAGGCTGCCGAAGCTATCCTTTAAGCTCTTATTTTCCTCTCGATTTAATGCGGTAAGTCCGGTGGAATCCTTCTGCACCTCTACCGCCTTCCCCTTTAAATCGGATAGACTGCTGATATCGCTGTCCTCTCTTACCACAAAAACCTGCTTATTGGCTAAGTAAGGTCCCACAAAGGTATAGCTGTCCTCACGGCCTTCCATACCGAAGCCGTTCCAGATGCAATCAATGTTTCCGGAATTTAATTCTAAATCCTTGGCATCCCAGTTAATGGGCTTGGGCACAAAGGTCAAATCCAATCTCTTTGCCACTTCCTCCGCCAGTTCCAGGTCATAGCCGGTGTAGTTTCCATCCTCGCCTACAAAGCCCATGGGAGGGAATTCCTGGTCAAAGCCCACGGTGAAGCTTCCGTTGCTTCCCTCCACCTTGGCTTCTGCCTTTTCTCCTGCCTTCTCGGTACCGGCCTTCTCGCTGCCTGCCTGAGTACTGCCCTCTTCCTTGCTTCCGGAGCTACTTCCGGTAGTACTCTTTCCTCCGCAAGCCACCATTCCCAGTGCCAAAACTCCTGCAGTTGCCATCCATAAAAGATTTCTTCCAAACTTTTTCATACTCTTCTCCCTTTCCTTCTCTGTTTTTGCTTTGATTTGCTATCATGCTAATACGTTACTATGCTAAAGTATTTTTGTCAAGATTTCTTTAGAAGATATTACAGAGTTTCCGGCCATACGTCCTGGGCAAACGAGATATCCCACACTGGGAAAGTGGTACTCATTACGCATGAAAAAGGCCTGAAATCGGGAAACTTCCCTTTTTCAGACCTTTTTCCATAAAGCGAAATAAATTTCCGCTGCTGTCTATTACTCTTTTGCCTTGGTTTCGATGGTAGTCATTACAGAGCTTTCCTCTGTAGAAGCGATGGTCTCTTCCTTCTTCTTGGAATCCTCCTTAGCCTTGGAGGATTCTTTGCTTGCAGAAGACTCCTGCTCCTTTGCAGCCTCTGTCTCGGCTTCGCTTGCCTTGCTCTCCTTGCCCTTATCGCTGTCCTGCTCCATGATTACGGAAGGCTCTTCATTCTTTACGGTAACCTGAGACTCAACATATTCCATCACTTTATTACGGATAGCCGCTTCTTCTACCAGCTCCTTACCGTACTGCTCAATCAGCTTCACACGGTTAGTCTTTTCTCCGGTTAAGGAAGACTCCGCCTCAGCCAGCTCATCCAATAAAGCATCGGTTACCTTAATACCCTGATCGTCCGCCAGCTTTCGCATTAAGAAGAGCTGCTTTGCATAATCCTCCGCTTTGGCATAGGCATCCTCTTTATACTCTTTCACGGTCTTTCCGGACATGTTGATGATATCCGCAACGGACAAGCCGTAGCTCTTCATCTGTTTAAGAGTTGCATCTAAAAGGTAAGCCTTTGCATATTCCATAAGCTTCTCGGAGGGCTTAACGGTAGCTTTTTCACTAATCGCCTGAATTGCCTGATCCTGAATGTTGGAGTGGTAGTTAAAATCTTTTCTGGCCTGAAGCTGCTCACGAACCTGATCGCGATAGCTTTCTACGGTTTCCGCAGTAGTACCGTCATAGTTCTTTACCCATTCATCCGTTAAGGTAGCAGGACGCTTTACTTCATGAATCTTTACCGCAAATTCCGCAGCCTTACCGGCAAGCTCTTCATTGCCATAGCTCTCCGGGAAAGTAACCTTTACGGTAACATCCTCTCCGGCCTTCTTGCCAATCAGCTGATCCTCAAATCCGGGGATGAACTGTCCGGAGCCAAGCTTCAGATCCTGCTTCTCCGCTGTACCGCCGTCAAACTTCTTTCCGTCAATGGATCCGCTGTAGTCGATATTTACGGTATCTCCTTCCTTGGCTGCATCGTCTACCACGGTAGGATTCTGATCCAGGGTCTGCTGGATGGCATTGTCCACTTCTTCCTGGGTAACATTCTCCAAAGGTGCTACCGTAACGGTGATGCTCTTTAAATCCGGGAGAGTAATGCTTCCCATCTCGGAAAGCTTAGGCTCAGCAGGAACCTTCAGAGCTTCCAGCTCTTTAATCTCAGGACTGTCCTCGGTTAAGGTGGAGGAACTTACTTCACTTCCGGAAGCCTTCTCGGACTCCTTAGTCTCTGTCTTCTTGCCACAAGCTGCTGCCATAATCGCCATAGCCAGAATGGCTGCTGATGCAAATAATTTTCTTTTTCTCATAATACTCCTTAGTTTCTTGGAAAAATTCTTTCCCTGTTTTCGATATTTTAGCTTCCAATGAGTTTACTCTCTATTGAAAGCTAAAAATGCCTTGTAAGTATAATAAACATCCAGCTTTGCTGTCAATTCAAATGGCGCATGCATGGAAAGAACTGCTACTCCTAGGTCTACGGTATCCACATTCATATTACCCATATACATGGCAATGGTTCCTCCGCCGCCTTCGTCTACCTTACCAAGCTCTCCCACCTGCCAGCAAACCTTGGCATCTTCCATGTATCCGATAACCTTCTGCATAGTCTCTGCGGAAGCATCATTGGAATAGCCCTTTCCTCTGGAGCCTGTGTACTTGGTGAGAACCGGACCATGGTTAAAGAAACAGGAGTTCTGCTTCTCATATACATCCGCCCAGGTTGGGTCGTATGCTGCATTTACATCGGAAGAAAGACAAATGGAGTTTCTCAGGATATCCCGTACTCTCTCTCCCTCACACTCCGCCAAATCCTCTACAAAGTGGAGAAGAGCATCGGACTGCATTCCGGTATTTCCGGTAGAGCCGATTTCTTCCTTATCCACCAATGCGGTAAGAGAAGTAAATTCCGGAGTCTTACACTCCAGCTCCGCCATCAAAGCGGTATAAGCACAAACCTTATCATCCTGTCCGTAAGCACCTACCATGGAACGATCCAGTCCCACATCGCAAGCCTTCTGTGCAGGAACTAAGGTAAGCTCAGCCCGCATAAAGTCCTGCTCTACCATGCCGTACTGCTCATGAAGAATGGAAAGAATCTTCAGCTTAAAGGCTTCCTTTACTTCCTTGTCATCAACGGGGGTAGAGCCCAAAAGAATATTTAACTCCTCTCCCCGGATACCGTCGCTAAGCTTACGGTCGTCCTGCTTCTTGGAAAGGTGGGGAAGCAGGTCGGTAATCACCAGAATGGGATCTCCTTCCTTCTCTCCAAGGTCAAAATCCACATGCTTGCCATCCCGGAACATTACTCTTCCGTGAAGAGCCAGAGGAATGGTACTCCACTGGTACTTCTTGATTCCCCCATAATAGTGAGTCTTGAAATAAGAAAGCTCTTCCTGCTCATAAAGCGGATTGGGCTTTAAGTCGATTCTGGGAGAATCAATGTGGGCAATATTAAAATGAATTCCCTGATCCAAGGGCTTCTTTCCCATGGTTACCAGGAAAATGTTCTTGCCTCTGTTGATAAAGTACAGCTTATCTCCGGTCTTGTACTTCACCCCTCTTGCAAATTCCTTGTAGCCCGCCTTCTTCGCCAGCTCCTCGCTATACTTTACGCATTCTCTTTCAATCTTGGAATGGTCTAAGAAGGTCTTGTAGCCCTCCGCAAAGTCCATAGCCTTCTGCAAATCCTCCGGTCTTTCCTTCGCGATATGCTGAGGCTTAAAACACAACTTCTCTTCTAACTTCTGTCCCTCTGTCTTTCCCATAAAGACACCTCCTTCAATGCGTTTTTTAAGATTCTACTGTGTTCCTGTGTTGAAAATGTGAAAAAAAGCGGAGTTTCACCGCTTTTTTACTCTACTGTCTGTTTCGACTTAATGAATGAATCCTGCGCGGTTTAAAGGCCAATAGCAAATGTATACCTTAGCCAACATTTTCTCCCGCTTCACAAACTGGTTTTCTCCCCAGAAACGGGCATCCGCAGAATTGTTTCGGTTGTCTCCCATCATAAAATAGCAGCCCTCCGGAACGGTCACATCTACCTCCGGGAATTGATTGCCATCCACAATCATGGGCTCCGGTAAATAACTTTCCGTAATGGCTTTTCCATTGATGTATACGGTACCCACCGGCACTTTTCCGGAAGAAGACTGTACTGCCAGCTTCTTAATCATGTCGGCATCCACCTCTCCGGTCTTCTTTACTTCCACATGGTCTCCCGGCATACCGATGACTCTCTTTACATAGTAAATAACCTGGTTTCTCTTATCCTCCCGGCCGTCATAGGGGCAGACTCCCTTATCGTTTTCCCGGTAAATCTGATGGTCGTTTCGGCATTGATAGCCATACAAAAAAATGGCCACATCCCCTCTTTCCACTTGGCCGAAACGGTAATGAAGCCGGGAACCGAAAACGCGGCTCCCCGCCATAATGGTGTTTTCCATAGATCCGGTGGGAATGGTGGAATTGGCAATCACATAATTGTTCAGTAAAAATGCGGCAATTCCCGCCACCAAAAGAATCTTCACCCACTCAAAAAGCTCTCCCAAAAAGCTTTGGGGCTTCTTCCGACTGCTCTTTTTTTGCTCTTCCTGCATAGCTTCTCCCTTTTTCTTATTAAAAAATCGTTCTCTTAAGAAGACTTTTCCTCGTTCTGCTGCTCTTGTCTTCTTGCGGTCATATACCGGTGCTCTTCCTCCAGCTCCTTATACAGCTGCAAAAGACTCCAATCCCTATTATGCTCCGTTTCCATACATTTTAAATCCACCCGGATTCCCAGCTTCTTTAAATCCGTCAAAAAGTCTCCCACCTCCTTGGGGGAAAATCCGATGAATTTCAAAAGCTCCGCATCCTCCGGCAGACTCAGTATTTCCTCTTCCGGTGCAGACAGCAGCCGAATCTTTCGGATGATGGCCACACCCCGGACCTTATTTACTTTATCGACATCTTTTCGATGGATATAGAGTATCTTTTTCTCCATTTCCTCTCCTTCCCGGTATTTTCATTCGCTTTATTTTAATTAGTAAAAATCTTGTCTTCTATCCTAGTTACGTTCTTGTCTTACCTCTTCCATAAACGCCGTAATTTCCTGTAAAAGAATCGGGCGTGCCTCTTCATTCAAGACTTCATGCCGTAATTTGGGGAAAATATGAAGTTTAAGCTTGGGATTTCCCAGTTGCTTTAGCATAGCATAAAGACTTGCCGGACCCTTGCCGTATTCTCCCACCGGATCCGCACCACCGGAAAAAATAAAGCAGGGAATATCCTTCAGCTTTTTGATTTCCGCATATTCATTAACCCTTACCAAAGCAGCCAAGAGGTCGGCATAGGCTCCCAGGGTAAAGCCCACTGCCAAAGGATCCCGACCATTTGCCTGACTCACCTCTTCCTTAGTGCAAATCCAAGCTGATAGGCTCTTGGGATTCGGAATATGTCTGTTGAAATACTTCGCTAGTAGAATGCTTTCCTTTAGCGCATCATCCTTAGCTCCTCGAAGCTTCTTTTGAACAGCAATGTAGCCCTGCACCGGAAGCAGTATGGGGCTTCCCCCTGCCGTTCCGGAAAGCAGTAAGCCCTTTAAGTCCGCTCCATAGCTTGCCGCATAATCTCTTGCCAGGAAGGACCCCATGGAATGGCCAAAGAGAAATACAGGCAGATTCGGAAACCATTTCTTGATCTGCAAGAGGCTTCTGTGAATGTCATGAATCATACTTTCCCAGCCGGAGCTGTCCCCAAAGTAGCCGGGGATATTGGCACTTTTTCCATGCCCCTGCATATCCATACCGCAAACCACATAGCCCTGCTTCGCCATATACTCAAAAAGGTAACGATATTTTCCGATATGCCCCTGCATCCCGTGGAGCACAAAAAGAATCCCTTTCTTTTCAAGACTTTCCTCCTGCCACAGAACATTATAAATTTTCCCAAGCCCGTTGCTGGCTTCCCTTTTCCACTCTCTTCTTTCCATCCTTCTCCTTTTGCTTTCTATCGGCCTTCCCAAAAGCTTCATATCGACCTTCACGAAAACCTCCTATCAGGATTTTCAATATTCCCCATAATATCATGCTTTCCGCAGGAGATACAAGAAAAGAGCATCTTATCTCTTTACAAATTTTATAATTTTTTCTAAGGAAGAAAGGGGCTGTAATAAAATGGAAAAGGATAAATAAGTTTTGGAGGCATAGGTCTAGTTGGGGGCACGCTCTCGCTAACCTCGCCTCCTAGCAGTACTAACTTCAAGCATCGCCTTGCTCGCTTTCAGTAAGTACTGAGGGGCTCAGATTACCCCCTTTTAGACCTATGCCACCAAAACTTGCACCAAAATCCGATTTTATTACAGCCCCTTTCTTCCTTTTCCTCTTCTCCCTGTTCTTTTTTCTTCCTTTATGATATATTTAAAAGGTTGCATTTGTTATATTTTTTAAGACTAATGAAAGGAGGGTTCATGCTGATTTGTCCGATATGTGATTCTACCTTAGTGAATCGCTTTTGCCCGGTTTGCAAAAAGATCGTGAAAAATCCCTGGGTTTTGGATGACCGGGTGTTTATCAATCGTTCCCATTCTCTTCCGGACGATTTCTGTGAATATCATGGAAATGGGCGAAAAATCACCTTGCTGAATAAAGTGGATCACAAAGGTTCCTCGGTGATTTCTGCAAAGCAAAATCCCTTAAAGCAAAAGCACGATCCCAGTCAATCTCAAATGGTGGATACGGTTATGAAGAAAACAAATGATCCGCCGAAACCAACATTTTCCTATAATAAAAAGAAAGGATAAAGAATATGCCATTTATTGTTTTTTTGGTTGTTGTAATTGTGCTGATCAGCACCACCATTCGTATCGTATCGGAGGCCTGTGCCATGGTTGTAGAGCGTCTTGGACGCTTTCATACCGTATGGCGTCCGGGTATTCACTTCCTGATTCCCTTTGCGGATCGTATCGCCAAGAGAATTAACTTAAAGGAGCAGGTAGCGGACTTCCCGCCCCAGCCGGTTATTACCAAAGATAATGTTACCATGCGAATCGACTCCGTTGTCTTCTTCGTCATCACCGATCCTAAGCTTTATGCCTACGGTGTGGAGAATCCCATCGCAGCCATTGAAAACTTAACCGCAACTACCCTTCGTAACATCATCGGTTCCATGGACTTGGATACCACTTTAACTTCCCGTGATGAAATCAACACCCAGATGCGTTCTCTTTTGGATGTGGCTACCGATCCTTGGGGTATCAAGGTGAACCGTGTAGAGTTAAAGAACATTCTTCCTCCTGAGGCTATCCGCGAGGCCATGGAGAAGCAGATGAAGGCGGAGCGTGAGAAGAGAGAGGCTATTACTCTAGCAGAGGGTAAAAAAGAAGCCGCAATTCAAACTGCACAGGGTAACAAGGAGGCTGCAATCCTGAATGCAGAAGCGGACAAGAAGAAGACCATCCTTGCCGCAGAAGCCCAGAAGGAAAAAGAAATTCAAGAGGCTGAAGGTCGTGCCCAGGCGATTTTGAATGTGCAAAGAGCGGAGGCGGAAGGTATTCGCCTTTTGAAGGAAGCCGGTGCAGATGATGCGGTACTTCGCATTCGTAGCTTAGAAGCCTTTGTCAAGGTATCCGAAGGAAAGGCTACCAAGATTATTATTCCTTCCGACATCCAGAATATGGCCGGCTTGTTAAGCAGTTTGAAGGAAACCCTCGTTTCTCCCTCCACTCCGGTGACTGACTCCGATTCGGGGAACAGCTCTACTCCGGCAGCTGAAAGTAGCTCTACCTCTGATGCTCCTAAAGAGGTAAATGGAAATGAGGAAGCATGATAAAAATCATCTTCTTTGATATCGACGGCACTCTTCGTCCCTTTGAAACCGGAATCATTCCGGAGGATAGCAAGGCTGCCGTCAGAAGAGTGCAGGAGGCAGGAGTGCTTTGTGCCATTGCCACCGGAAGGCACTGGGTGGAAATCTATAATGAAGGCTTGGTGGAGGATATGTATTTCGATGCCTTTGTCACTTTAGACGGAGGCTATGACTACATCCTGCATCCGGAAAAGGCAAGACCTGTTTTTCAAAAGCAGGGAGCCAAAAAACCGAAGGATTACCACTTTCTGATTGATGAGGCAGGGCTTCCCCTGCCTTACTTTGACCCCAAAAACGGAGAGGTACTTTTACAAGAAGCCATCCACGGAGAAATGGTGGAAAATGTCCTTGCTATGGCGGAAGAAGAAAGCTTCCCTATTCTGTTTTTGGAAGAGAGACGGCTCTACGCCAACTTTGTAAATGACGCCTTGCTGCATTGTCTTTCGGAAATCAAATCCGGAATTCCTCCCATCCTTCCTTTGTCAGAAGCCAGGAAAAATCCTCTTTTTATGCTGATTCCGGTGCTTAATGAAACACAAGTGAAAGAGCTGGAAAGAAGAATTCCGGACTGCCATTTGGTTCGCTGGTCCGACGGTCTATCCTTTGACGTGACCAAAAGAAATATTTCCAAGGTTTCAGGCATAGAAGCTATTTGTAAGGCTTTAGGCATTCAAAGAGAAGAATGTGCCGCCATCGGAGACGGCTGGAATGATGTGGAAATGCTCTCCCATGTGGGAATGGGTATCGCCATGGGCAACGCCAAAGAAGAATGTAAGGCTGTAGCAAACTACATCACCACCCCAATCCTGGAAGGCGGCCTACCCCAGGCAGTGGACTACATCCTTGAATATAACGAAACGCAGAAGAAGTGATCTTTTCAAAGCGAATATCCATCAGCTTTCGCGCAGTATAGCTTGTATTAAGGGAGACACACTTGCCTCCCCACCTACACGCTAAGCATAAATTTTAAAAGAAATACAGAAGAAGTGATCTTAGCAAGGCGAGTATCCATCAGCTTTCGAGCAGTATAGCTTGTAATAAGGGGCAATCTGAGCCCGCGGGTTCTTGGCTTTTGTTTTTTAAAAGCTTAGAACCCCTGCGAGGCGAGGTTAGCGGGAGCGTGCCCCTGTTACAAGCTATACTGCGCGAAAGCGATTTCGGATAATGCTTACCATTCATCACTTCCTCTGCGTTTCTTTTTTTTTTGCTTTGCTCTGCCTTAGCCTTTTCAGCCACCTCCTTCTTTTTCTTCTCCTCTTTTTCCTTTTTCTTTTCTTCTTTTTTGATAAAAGCGGATTCTTTATCAATCTTTCCCAGAGAAATCATAAAGTCGGAACGTTTTTCCAGTTCTTTTTTTACATGCTTTAATCCGTATTCTTCTATAAGGGTTGGGGTTGTGGAAAATAAATTTCTGCCCAGTCCCAGCTTATCTCCCGGAATTTCTACCCCCATGGCTGCCAAAGTGGTGGGGAAGTCGTCAAAGGTACTGTATTCCCGATATTTCTTTTCTTCCACGGTGGGAACGGCATTGAGATAGGTGGTGAAAACCTTTCTTTGATAGCTTTTTTCCACACCATTACAGAAATCGTGATCCATGGTGGGGTGATCCCCGGAAATGACTATGGTTGTATTTTCATAAAAAGGCTGCTGCTGTACCCAGTGAACAAAGTTGGATACCTGCCGGGATGTACATTGGTACACATCCGCATACTGATTTTTCGGGTGCTTTCTTTCGCAAAGTCTGCACACATAACCATCCGGAAAATGAGTATCCACTGTAAGCAAGGTCAGATTAAAGGGTTGTTCCGCCTTCCCCATATTTTCCAATTCTTCCTTCGCGTACAGAAAAAGCTTCTCATCCTCAAAGCCCCAGTTCACCCAATAGTTTCTGGGAAATTTGCCTTTTCTCTTCCAATAGGAAAAATCCTCCACGGCTACGTTTCCATGATCCTCCATGAAAAGCTCTCTTCCGCCAAAATAGCCTACAGAGCCTAAGAGGAATTTTTGATTGTAGCCTTCCTCTTCCAGAATATCGCCCAGGGCGGTTACAGAAGGGAAAAAATGCTTTTGGCTATCCATGGAATTTTGCTCAATGGAGATTTTCAAAGGAAGACCGGTGCTCTCTCCGAAAATCGCTCCCATGGTCCAGGTGGCTCCGGGAAGGGCAATGCCCCCATTCCTTTTTTCTCCCTCTCCGGCAAAGTCCTCTCCCTCTTCGCCCAAAGCCATCAATTCGGGCAGAAGATTTTCCGGAAAATCTCCGCCGTGCTCCTTGTCCATAAAGGTAAGCTCCGTGGATTCCATGTAAATATAGATAAGATTTCTTTTCTTCTCCGGAAATTTCAAGTCCACATTTTTTGGATCCACATAATGCTCTTCAATAAACTTGGAGGATTGAAATTGGGAGCTTAAAAAGGAACCAAGAGATATCCCGTCCCAAGCTTCTGCAATGGTCACTGCCACAAAGAAAATGCTGAAAAAACCGCATAGAGGCAGGAAGGCCTTCTTGATTTTGGGAAGGAAAATTCGTATCTTTTGCTTTTGGTAGAAAAAATAATAAAATACAGAGAGGGATAGCCATAAAAGAATGGCCGGGGCCAAGGCTGTGGTAATAAAAAGCTGTACCAGATGTCCGTTGGCTCCACCCATAGGAGCGAAAACATGAAAGAGAATCTCATCTACCGTAAGCTCTTCCCAGTTGCTGACCAAAAAAAGATAGGACAAGCGAAACAGGCAGCATAATCCCAGCAGAAATAATAAAAGATAGGGAAGGAGCACTTTCCCTATTGATTTTTTGTTGTCCTTATTTTGTTCCATGAAATATTCACCTTCTCACGCAGGAAGCAAATAATCTTCTTGCTGTATAGTATTCTTTTGCCGATAGAATTGTTATCCGACAATATAATATTTCTCTATGCGTATAAAAGCTTTTGTCCAGAAATAAAAATACAACTTTTCCCTATTTAGCACAAGGGTATAGCATAAAGCCGCGAATCAAAAAGAGAGTCATCGGGAAAAATTTGAATATGGGCTATAAAAAAGTCGAAAATATGGATCCATTAGAGAAAATAAAAAAATAGAACGACCTCGAAAACCGAAAGTCGCTCCATTTTTATAGTAAGAGAAAAATCTCCGAAAAATTTTATTCTTCATCTTCTCTATTCCGTACATAAACCGGTGCCTTCTTGGGAGAAAGATGCAAGATCTCTCTGAATCTGGCAAAGGCATCCACCGCATTTTGCCAAGACTCCTGCAGGGCTACGGTCTTGTCGGATAAAGTCAATAAATAGGCTATCTTGCTGTTGGGAATACGGGTAGAAAGAGGGAACATATGGGTTAAAATCGCTCTCTTCTCTGTCTCCGTTAAAGCAAAATTCTGTGCTTCGGAGTTCTCCACCGCATCCTCCGGATGATAAAAGCAGTACCAACGTCCGTTATGGGTGGTACCGTCATCCTTATGATAGTCAATCATACAAAAATCATGAAGGAAACCGATTCTGGCAGCGCTGTCTGCATCCATGCCCCAGCTTTTTGCCAAATGATACGCCATATAAGCTACTCGAACACTATGGTCGAAGGTATTTGTACTTCCATGCCGAGGCACCGCCTTTAACTTACAATATTCCTTATTTTCCGTAATTTCTTTAAACTGCTGAATAAATTCAAGCTGTTCTTTCTTTAAATCCATCTGTTCCCTTTCTATCTATTTAAAATTAAGAAACGTTATTACTATACTCTTTCCCCCATGCTACTGCAATACTCTTTCGAGAATTTTAAAAAAAGAGTAGGAAATCTACACCCCATATTTCGGCGCGGAAGCGGAGATGCATAAGGCTTCTCTTCTTACTCCCTTCTCTGCAAATATCATAAATGACTTTCCCTCTTTGCACCGCTTTCCACAAAAAGAATATCATTCTTCTCTTCGTCTCTCCGTTTTCTACAAATATCCATCAGGACTTTCTACAATGAAAAATAGAGAAATACAAAGTTCTCTTAGAGCTTTTCCCGTACTTATGATAAAATAGCTTTGGTCTATTTAGAAAAACTCTCCTATTTTTATAGGAAGAGTCTGGAAAAAATCACTGATTCAGGAGAAAGAGAGGGTACATTATGAAGTGGAGAGAGCTCATTAAAGAACGGAGTTCCATCCGTAGCTATAAGGATAAGAAGGTAGATGAAAAGTTGCTGGAGCAGGTACGGCAGTATATGAAGGAGCTGTCTCCCCTTATTCCGGAGCAGAAGACTGAGATTCTTTTACTGGGAAAGGAAGCCGGTCCTCGTTTGGAAGGCATCGTAGGCTATATGGGAAATGCTTTTTTTGCCCCTAACTATATCTTACTTTTAGGAGAGGACAGCGAAGAAGGCTACATCCATGTAGGCTATCTGGCTGCACAGTTGGAGTTGAAGCTTACAGAACTGAAGTTAAATACCTGCTTTTTATCGATTAACGAAGCAAAGGCGGTAAAAACCGCTTTAAATATTAGTTCTCCCCTTACGGTTACCACCTGCATTAGCTTTGGACACGGTAATCCGGAGAAGGACAGCAATCGTATCGATATTAAGTCCAGATCCGATGTACGCATGGAGAAAATCAAAGGACATATTGCACCTAAGATAGCCATGGTTGAACTGGTTTCCCAGTCTGTTTTCGGACAGAGCTGTGATTTTGCCGAGGATGCCATGGATCCGAACTGGGAAAAGGCCTTTTATGCCTCAAGTCTTGCACCGGCTGCATTGAATCGCCAGACCTATCGTTTCTTAATAGAGGACAATATGCTCTATCTTCTGGATCGGGAGGTTAAGCATATCACCAGGGAAGATCGGTATTTAAATGACGGTATCGTTATGTTTTACTTCCATACCGTTCTTACCGCCCACTTCCATAAGCCGGATAGCTGGACCGTAGGCACCGTAGAGAAGAAGCCTGAGTGGAAGGTTCCGGAGGAATATTTCGTAGTGGGAACATACCGCTTGTTCTAAATCGCTCAGACTTGAAAGCGCTGCACTTCGCTTGCGCTGGAGTTACGAATCGCAACTCAACTTTGCTTGCACTGGAGTTATAAGTCACAACTTAATTTTGCTTGCACTGGAGTTATAAGTCACAACTTAATTTTGCTTGCACTGAAGTTATAAGTCACAACTTAACTTTGCTTGCACTAATTATGAGTCGCGGCTTAACTTCTCTTTTTCTATAGTCCTTTCTCTAAAAAGCTTTTATAATAGAGCTATCTGTATATATGTCTTTAATAGAAAGGAAGCTCCTATGGAAAAAGAGATTCAGATTGTTCGGGAAAATATTCGTAAGGCATGTGAAAGGTCCGGAAGAAAGCCGGAGGAGGTACTGCTCATAGGGGTTTCCAAAACAAAACCCTACGCTGCTGTGCAGGAAGCCTATAGCTATGGTATTCGGGACTTTGGAGAGAACAAGGTACAGGAAATTCGGGATAAGTTTGCTCTCTTGCAGGAGGACGCCCTTTTACAAAAGGAAGCTCCTTCTTTTCATATGATTGGTTCTCTCCAAAAGAACAAGGTAAAATATCTTCCCGGGAAGGTAAAGATGATTCATTCTATTGACTCCCTTCCTTTGGCTTTAGAGGTGGAAAAGGAATACGCCAAGAAAGAGGAAATTGCCTCCGTTTTATTGGAAGTCAATGTGGCCAGGGAGGAAAGTAAGTCCGGCTTCTTTTTAGAAGAGGTGGAGCAGGCTTTGGAGGAATGTAAATCCCTCCCCCATGTCAAGCTCTGCGGTTTGATGACCGTTGCTCCCTTTACGGCGAATCCGGAGGAGAACCGGGTTCATTTTCGGGCATTAAAAAATCTCTTAACAAATATGCAAAAAAAATTCCCCGCCCTTCCCCTTAAGGAACTTTCCATGGGGATGAGCGGAGATTATGAAGTAGCCGTCGAAGAAGGGGCTACCATGGTTCGTGTCGGCTCCTTTATTTTTGGGGCACGGGACTATGGAAACGCCCATAAGTCCTAAGCAAGTCCGAAATCACAGCCTTCTTTTCTTCGTTAAAAGCATTTTCCGGAAGACGCCACTGCCAGTTTCCTTCCGCAGTTCCCGGCGCATTGATTCTTCCCTCTGCTCCGCATTCCAGATAATCTCCTGCAGGAATTATGCATAAATAGGAAATGCTGGAAAGGGCAGTCTTAATCAAAAGCTCTGTCATTGCATTCCAGTCATTTTGGGAGCGGGAAAGGTAATGGTATACATTGCTCCTCTCCCAATCTGACAGGGTTTCAAACCAGTTTCTCAAGGTATCGTTATCATGAGTTCCGGTATAATACACGGAATTACTATCCTTTAACATATGGGGCAGGTAGACATTTTCAAAGTCGGAAAATGCAAACTGCAAAATCTTCATGCCGGGAAAACCGGTTTTTGCAATCAGCTCTTCCACTTCCTTGGTGATTACTCCCAGGTCTTCTGCAATAATCGGCAGTTCTTCCTTCTGAAAATGCTTCTGAATCGCCTGAAAAAGACCAAAGCCCGGTCCTTCTCTCCACTCTCCCACCATGGCGGTTTCCGCACCATACTCTACCGCATAATAGGACTCGAAGCCACGGAAATGATCTACTCGCAGCAGGTCAAATTGATTCAAGCAATATTCCATCCGCTTACACCACCAGGCGTAGCCTTCCGCCTTGTGCTTCTCCCAGTCGTACAAAGGATTTCCCCAGAGCTGTCCGGTCTCGGAAAAGGCATCGGGTGGAACACCTGCCACGGAAGAGGGGTATCCGGTTTCATCAAACTGGAACAAAGCTCGATTTCCCCAGGCATCCGCACTGTCCATGGCGCAGTAAATGGGAATATCTCCAAAAATCAAGACATCCTTCTCATGGGCATAGGCTAAAAGAGCCTGCCACTGCCTGTCATACTGCATTTGCAAAAAGGCATAATAGCCTACCTCCTGCTTATGCTCCTCCAAAAACTTCTCTATAGTGGCCTGATCCTTATCCCGATAGGGCTTTTCAAAGGAAAGCCAGGGGATACCGTTGAAAAAGTCCTTTAAGGCCATAAAAAGGCAGTAATCAAAATTTTCCTTAGTTCTTCCCGCCAAAAGCTCAGAAAGATTTCCCCCCTTGGAAAGCCAGTTTTCATAGGCCTTTCGGAGGATTTTGTGCTTTAGCTCATATAATAATCCATAGGAAATCTTCTCTTTGGATTCCTTAAAGCGTTCCTTTTCCAGATCCGCCTCTTCCAACAGACCTTCCTCTTTCAGCATTTCCAAATCAATAAAGTACGGATTTCCCGCAAAGGCGGAAAAGGACTGGTAGGGGGAGTCCCCGTAACCTGTAGGCCCCATGGGAAGAATCTGCCAAACCCGGTTTCCCGTCTCCGCCAAAAAGTCTACAAATGCTCTGGCTTCCTTTCCCATGGTTCCGATTCCCTCTTCTCCCGATAAGGAAAATAAGGGAAGTAATACCCCTGCTTCTCTGTTTTTCATTTATTTTTTCTCCTTTCAAAGGACTTAATGCTTTGCAGTAATAAATGCTCTATTTTATTTCGGCGTTATTATACAGTATATATCTAAAAAAGCTGAGTTTGTTTTCTCTGCTAGTTTCCCCTGTAACAAAACAAAATTGCATTTAAATTTTTTTCACTTTACATGGAACTATGGAATCTGTCAAATAAAATGAGATTGATAGGCTTTTCTTTTTCGCCGATATACCTTTACAAGACTGCATAGGGGATTTTAAAAAGTATAAAACGGAAAAAGCTTCTCAAATCAATTTTGAGGACATAAATTTAAATGAAATCCCTCTAAAACAAAGGAGTAACACAGACAGCATGGACTTAAAGAAATTAGAACATATCCTAAGAATTGCAGAGGAAAAAAATATCAGCAGGGCGGCAGAACGACTTTTTATCTCCCAGCCGGCTTTGAATTTACAGCTTTTAAATCTGGAGCGGGAGCTGGGCACAAAGCTCTTTGTCCGTAAGGGAAATGAATGTAGTGTCACGGAGGCGGGCAGAATCTATGTGGAAACCGCCCGGAAAATGATGAATATGAAGAAGGACTGCTATGCCAAGATTGCAGAGCTAAGCCAGCTTCATAACGAAGAAATCGCCATCGGAGCCTCAGGACTTCAGGGAGACTATATGATGTGCTACATTTTCCAGAAATTCCATGAATACCATCCCAATGTAAAATTACAATTTACCTCTATGAAGGGCTTAAAAGCACAGGAATTGGTGAAAAACGGCACCATTGATTTAGGCATTGTCCTCATGGGAGACAAGCAAAGCTATCGTATGGAATATAAGCTGTTGGGAAAAGTCGAACTGCTTTTAGCCATTGCCAAAAATCATCCTTTGTTAGAGGTTTTGGAAGAAGAGGGCGAAATTACTGAAATTGATTTGGCTAAGCTTTCCGAGCTTCCCTTTGTGCTGGCACCCAAGGATTCTACAGAACGATCCGTTGCGGAAATGGCCTTCGAAGATGCAGGCATTGACCCCTATGTGCCTATGGATGTGGAAGGAATCCATTACCAGATGGCTCTGGTGGAATCTTCGGATTACTGCTCCTTTATCAGCAGTAATAACCGCGCCCATGTGCCGGACAGTATCCGCCTGATTCCCTGTAAGACACATCCGAAAATGAATGCGGTGGCAGTATATCGGAAAGATAAGCCCTTGACGAAGGCCCTGGTGGAGCTGATTTCCCTAGCGGAGGAATATTGGGCTTCCTTCTCCGAGGAAGAGTCATTCTAACTATCGCTCTACCCTTCCTGCTATGGAAAGAATATGCACTTCCTCCGCTCCGGCTTCTAGGAGCTTTCTGCTACAGGCCTCCATGGTGGCTCCTGTGGTAAAGATATCGTCCACCAAAAGCACCCGTTTTAGGTCGAAGGGTAATGCTTCACAGTGAATGGCTTCCAAGAGATTTAATAAACGTTCCTCCGGGCTACAGTCCTTTAAGGCTTTGGTTTTCTTTACTCTCTGCAAATACTCTGAAGCCAGAGGGATGCCGCAGACCTTTGCCAGACTTTCTCCAATGACCTCTGCCTGGTTATAGCCTCTTTCCCTTCTTCTGTTGGGATGAACCGGCACAGGAATAATAGCCTGAATTCCCAATTCTTTTATCTTTGCCCCAAAAACCTCTCCTGCCTTTTTGCCAAAAAAGATGCCCTTATCCCTTCTGCCCTTATACTTTAGAAGCACTAAAGCATCCTCCACTTCCTCCGTCAGCTCATACAGCATCATACCGGTAGAAAAGGAAAAGCCGTGTCTTTTACAGTTTCCGCAGTACTCCTCCGTTTCCAATAAAATTCCCCTGCCACATTTTTTACAGATTGGCTCCTCCATGATTTTCTCGTAAGCCTTGCAGGCAGGGCAGATTTCTTCTTTTCCGCTTTCCGTAAGCTCATCACAAAGGATGCAGCGAGGAGGAAAGAGGGCATTGATGATGGCTTCTTTCCAGTCTTCCTTTTTTCTCATATTTCCTCCTATCCTCTATCTTCTGAACTAATAACAATCCTCTCTGACTTATTCCTATACTTTCGGACTGATGCCAATACATTCATCTTAAATACATGCAAATTGCTTATTTTTTATAAAATTCATAAGAGAAAAGATAGATATACTCATTATCGGAGAAGGCATCGGTTTTTCCTAAGAGCAATTCATGAAGATTCTGAATCTTTATCTCATCCTTATCATATACCCATGCCAGCAATACGTCTTCCATATCATAAAGGATTTCCGGTTTTCCCTCTATTCGAATTTGTGATCTGATATAGTATTCTCTTCCCTCTACTCCTTCCATAAGAGGCAAGTTTATAGAGGCCTTAGCTTCCGCATCTGTCCAAACCACAAGCTTTATTACTGCATGGTCATAATCCGGAACGATGATAATGCCTCCATTTTTCGGGGAATCCATACCCTCAAAGCCAATCTCTACAGGTTCTTTCCTTAACAGTTTTCCCTTATGATATTCTGAATAATAAATCTTGATTCCGGCATACCGATCCGTTGTCGTAAATTTAAAAGCATCTGCCCCGTCCGGCCCGGCAATCAGATTCACCGTCTGCATTTCTACACTATTCTCGGCCATCGGTGTAATAAAGTTCATCGGTCTGTAGCCACGATATAGGGAAGTAGCAATTACCGCAGTCGTAACGATGGAAAGAATCAGCAATGCACAAATGATATACTTCAAGCTTTTTTGTTTGCGCTTACTGTCTGTAACAACACTGATGATATTTTCTTCCGACTTCTTTTCGATATTCTCATGGACAATATCTTCGCCGGCTAAAAACTCGTTAATACTAATGCCTAAAAGGGAACAAAGGTCAAAATAAAGCGATACATCCGGAAGGCAAATGCCTCGCTCCCACTTGGAAACAGACTTATCGCTCATGCCTATTTTCTCGGCAAGCTGCTTTTGGGTCAGCCCCAAATTCTTTCTTTTTCCCGCAATATACTTTCCGATTTTAACAAGATCCATACAGTCCCCCTTTCCTATGATGTGATAGTATCCCATAGGTAAGAGAAATCACAGCTCTTAAAAGTAGAATTTCCTCCTATTCCTCTGAAAATGGATTTCCTCCCTCCATAGAAAAAGCGGCGGAAAAGCTTTCTCCGATATCCTGTAATTGTTTCGCCAAACCGGAGTAGCGTTTCAGTTCCTGCTCGTTATGAAGCATTTCCAGAAAGACCTTGGGATGCCCCAAAAGGCAGACACAGGACTTAGCTCTGGTAATGGCGGTGTAAAGAATATTTCTGGTCATCAGCATTTTCGGTCCCGGGTACATGGGAAGCAGTACCGCCGGATATTCCGAGCCCTGGGATTTATGAATGGTAATGGCATAGGCCAGCTCCAGATTTTCCAAATCCTGAAAGTTATAGACCACCTTTCTCTCCTCAAAGAACACCGTTACCGTCTTTTGGTAGGCATTGATTTCCGTTATCTTTCCGATATCCCCGTTAAAAACACCCTCTCCACTTTCTATAGGCAGGTTAAAGTTTCCGGGAATTTCCCAAGCCAGCTGGTAGTCATTTTTAATCTGCATGACCTTGTCTCCCAGTCGGAAAATGTTGCCGCTTCCCTCATATTCCGGCTTGTTCTTTCCGGGAGGGTTCAAGCGTTCCTGTAAAAAACGATTCAGATTTTCCACTCCCAAAAGTCCCTTTTTCTGAGGGGACATTACCTGAATGGAAAGAGGCTCGGTAGAAAGATATTTGGGCAGCTTCTCCTTCATCAAAATGGCGATATTTTCCAGAATCTGCTTCGGCTCCTGCCCCCGAATAAAGAAAAAGTCCCTGGATTTCTTTCCCAGATCCGGTTCAATGCCCTGGTTGATTTTATGGGCATTGACTACAATATCCGACTCCATGGCCTGCCGGAAAATCTTCTTCAGGGAAATGGTTTTCATGCATTGAGAGGCAATAATATCCTTCAACACATTTCCCGCGCCCACGGAGGGAAGCTGTTCACTGTCCCCCACCAAAATCAAACGACAGCCCACGGGAACGGCACGAAGCAGGGCATCCATTAAATACAGATCCACCATACTCATTTCATCCACAATCAGCACATCATATTCCAGAGGGTTTTCTTCGTTTCTTTGGAACAGGGAAAAATCCCGATCCTCCTGCTCCTGATCCTCCCGGCCCATGTATTCCAAAAGCCGGTGCAGGGTTTTTGCCGGATAGTCCGTGGCTTCTCCCATTCGTTTCGCCGCTCTTCCGGTGGGGGCAGCCAAAGCAATGCTCTTTCCCTGTCCGGTAAAGATCTGTAAGATGGTTTTGATAGTAGTGGTCTTTCCCGTTCCCGGCCCTCCGGTAATCACCAAGACACCGGAGGAGGCCGCAAGGCTTACCGCCTTTCTTTGGAGAGGATCCAGGGTGATTTTTTCCCTGTCCAAAAGCTTATCTATGGCCTTTTCCCAGGAATCCACATGGGCCTCTTCCTCTTCCACATTTAACTGTAAAAGCCGGGAGGCCACCCGCATTTCCCGATAATAGGTACTGGCCCGGTAGACATTTTCCCCCTTGACCTTCACCTTTCCTTGCAGTTGCAGCTCCAGAAGCTGCTCTTCCAAGTCCTCCAGAGGCATCTCCAAAATTCGCTCCGCCTCTCTTTTTAAAATCGAAAAAGGAAGGTAGCAATGTCCATGCCACTCTCCCTGTAAGAGGGTATAGTTGATGCCGGCTCGCATACGGAAGGGTGATTCTTTCTCCACTCCCACCTTTTTCGCCAGCTCATCACATTTCTTAAAGCCTACTCCCTCCAGCTCCTCCGCAATACGGTAGGGATTTTCCTGTAAAACCTGCAGGGTTTCCCCTTGAAAATGCTGATAAATCTTATAGGAGAGATTTAGGCTGATGCCATAGCCCTGTAAAAGGAGGAAAATGTCCTGCTGCTCCCGCTGGCCGGAAAGGTTCGTAGCAATATCCATGGCCTTTTGCATGGAAATGCCGTGAATTTCCGCAAGGCGCTCCGGCTCCTCCTCCATAATCCGTAGGCTGTCTTCCTTAAATTTTTTTACAATTCGGGCGGCAATGGCCTTCCCGATTCCCTTAATGGCTCCCGAAGCCAAATATTGTTCAATGCCAAAAAGACTGTCCGGAACCTCCAGCTGATACTCCTCCACGCTGAACTGCTTTCCGTATACCGGATGTTCCTTCCAGCGTCCCTTGGCCTTAATCTTTTCGGACACAGAAATATGGGAGAAGCTTCCCACCAAAGTGAACTCTTCTCCCTTATCCGTAATGCTACACACGGTGTATCCCGTTTCCTCGCTGCGAAAAACGATATGGGATACATTTCCTTCTATTTCTTCCAGACTAGAAGTCATCATCATCGTTGCTTAAATCAATGGACTTTCCTGTTCCGATTGCCACCGCTGTAAGAGGATCCTCTGCCAGCATGGTGGTGATTCCGGTCTTTTCCTGCATCAGCTTATCTAAACCGTAAAGAAGGGCTCCCCCTCCGGTCATTACGATTCCGCGCTCATAGATATCCGCCGCAAGCTCCGGCGGTGTTCTTTCCAGTACATGATGTACCGCATTGACAATCATGGTAGCCGGCTCCAGGAGGGCATCCAAAAGCTCATCAGAGCTTACTACTACCGTCTTTGGCAGAGCCGTAACCAGATTTCGTCCACGAACCTCCATGGTCACATTTTCCGGTCTCTTGCTGGCACAGCCGATATTGACCTTCATTTCCTCGGCAGTTCTTTCTCCAATAAGAAGGTTATGTTTCTTTCTCATATAGCGGAGAATGGCCTCATCAAAATCATCTCCGGCCACCTTAATGGACTCGGAAACCACAGGGCCGCCTAGCGCAATCACCGCAATGTCGGAGGTTCCTCCGCCGATATCGATAATCATATTTCCCTGGGGCTTGTATATGTCGATCCCTGCACCGATTGCTGCTGCCACCGGCTCCTCGATAATGCTTACCTCTCTGGCTCCTGCATGGCTGGCTGCATCCTGTACTGCCTTCTTCTCCACCTCTGTTGCTCCGCTGGGAATGCAAACGCAGATTCTGGGCTTTCTCAGGGTTCTTCTTCCTACAGCCTTATTGATAAAGTACTTCAGCATCTGCTCGGTTCTGGTGTAATTGGAAATCACGCCCTGACGAAGAGGACGGACAGCGGAAATATTGTCCGGAGTTCTTCCCAGCATAAGACGGGCATCCTCGCCAAAGGCTACCACTTCATCATTTTCTTTATTTACCGCAATAACAGAGGGCTCTTTCAGCACGACACCTCTACCCTTTATATAAATCAGAATACTGGATGTTCCCAAGTCGATTCCGATATCATTTGAAATCAAGGAAAACATAAATTCCTCCATAAATAGCCACAATATATCTTTTATAGTATAACGGATTGAAAAAGAAAGGGAAAGTAGTCTTAGACAGATATTTTTTTAATATTTTTGAAGTTTCTATTCCACTATTTTTCTTTTTATAGGACTAACAAAACTATACTTTTTCCCATTTCTTCTCTATACACTAAAATTCTTTTACAAATTCTGCTGCCGTCATAATCTTAGGATTTAAAATCCCGGATTCCAGAAAATCTTTATCACCTGTCAATAATATATCCACTCCTGCATGAATAGCCGCTCTAAGTATTGGTCGGTCATTCACATCTCGTATCTGGGATTCCAGCTCATTTTCCTTAATAGGAATTGATACAACCTCCAACGTTAATAATGCTAGAGATAGGAAACCCTCTAACGCCTGGATTTTATGAGGAAATTTTCTATTAAAAATACGACGCATTTCGTCAATGTTTTGTTCACAAAGTAGTCCATGATTAGGATAACTAACTGCTTTTACAAATGCTTGATAGGGAACTCCCTTGCTACTTAACGCAGCAGATATCAATATATTTGTATCAATAAGAATTTTCATTATTCTACACTTTCTGCACGAACATCTTTTACAAGATCCATAATAGCCTCATCTGTAGATAAATCAGTATTTTCAGCTTCTCCTTCCATTTGAGCCTGGAGTATCTGCATAGCATAAACTGCAGAATTAATAAGTCTTACGCTTCCATTTTCCACAACAAATGTAATTCTATCACCGCAAGAAACCCCTAAAATTTCTCTAATATCCTTTGGAATTGTTACTTGTCCTTTTGCCATAACCTTTGCATTATCAATAAAAGTTTGATTCATCATCAAAAGCACCCCCATTATTTCATAAATATAGTTCTAAATCTAAATATACTTTTTTATACTTAATTCCTTCTTTCAATATAATAGAAAGTAGGGAAATCCCTACTTTCTATTATATTGAATATTTTCTATTTGGCAAATGTTTTGTAATTTTAAATAGCTAATGTATTGAAAGCATTTTCTTGACCTCTTTCAAAACCGGAACTTCCCTTTGGGCAATCAGCCTTCCCAGCTTTGTATTACTGCATTTTTCATATTCCTTTATGGCTTCTTCATAGCTTAGCTTCAAGGTTTCCATGTGAAAGTCTCGGATTTCATAGGGCATCAAATTCTTTTCCCCAAAGGCACGGACTTTACACAAAAAATAATGGTTAATGTTGTGCCGATGAACATGGTTGTAATAATCACTGACTATCCCAATTTCTTGGAGGATTTCCACCTCGGCACCCAGCTCTTCCTTTAGCTCTCTTTTGATAGCCGTCTCTAAGCTTTCTCCCTTTTCCACTCCGCCACCGGAAGTTTCAATCAAGGTGGCTTTTCCGAAAGAATCATCCCTATGAATTCTCACAAAATAGAAATTCTTCTCTTCATCAAAAACAATGCCCCGGGCAATCTCTCTGTCATGGTCAATATATTCAAAGGGAAATTCCCTATCCTGTAGCCTTAGGTTCAATTTACTTTCCTTAGATATCATTTTGATAAATATCCCTCCTATGCCCTATCCCCAATACCAGAACAATTACTTTATCCTCCTGAATTTCCGCAATGATTCTATAATCCCCTACTCTATATCTCCATTGTCCGCTTCTATTAGCTGTTAAGCCCTTTCCATGTTTCCTGGGATCTTCACAGCCTTCTAAGTTCTTTCTAAGCCAAGCAACAATAAGAGAAGCTGTGTACTTATCCAGCTTTTTCATCTGCTTTAATGCCTTATCGGAAAACACAACCCTAAAACTCATCCTAAGCCCAGCTCTTTCTCCACCTCATCAAGAGTATAGGTAATAGGATTTTCCCTATATTCTGCTATGGCCTCTTTATAGGCCTGTAAATCATATTCCTCTTCAATATGTTCAAGAACTGAGCGTCTAAGCAATTCCGAAACACTAATTCCATTCATTTCCGCATATTTTTTGAAAAGCATAGAGTCTGCTTCATTTAACCTTAAAGAAATCGTCATCCCATCTCTCCTTTCATGTGTAATACATTGTATTATATATTGGATAATACGTCAATTTCCACTTCTTGCTTTCCAAGAGAAAATATGGCAAGATTTTACATAGAAAAATTAGGGGGTATAAAGATGGCAAAGCTTGTAGATTCCAAAGAGACCATTGCGGTATTGCAAAGGACGAACTTCCAGTTCAAGAAGCAATTCGGTCAGAATTTTTTAATTGATGCATCCGTATTGGATCATATTATTTCTCATGCCAAGATTCAGAAAGAGGATTTGGTGATTGAGATCGGTCCCGGAATCGGAACCTTAACGGAATCCCTTTGTGAGCATGCAGGACAGGTGATTGCCATTGAAATTGATGATAAGCTGATTCCTATTTTAGAGGAGAATCTTGCCGGCAAGGAGAATTTCCGCCTCCTACATCAGGATGTTTTGAAGGTGGACTTTACGGAGCTACTAAAGGAGTATCCAAGCTTTTCCTCCGTTAAGGTTGTGGCGAATCTTCCCTATTATATTACCACCCCCATTTTACTCTCCTTGCTGGAAAAGAAACTTCCCCTAAGCTCCATCACCGTCATGGTACAAAAGGAGGTGGCGGAGAGAATGCAGGCTGGTCCCGGTACCAAGGACTACGGCGCTTTATCTCTTGCGGTGCAGTACTATAGTAAGCCGGAGATTGTGCAGGAGGTTCCCCCTCACTGCTTTATTCCTCGTCCAAAGGTAAGCTCTATGGTGATTCACCTCTCCATTTACAAGGAATCCCCTGTCGAATGTGAAAATCCGGAGTATCTCTTTAAGACCATTAAGGCTTCCTTTATGCAAAGACGGAAGACTTTGGTGAACGCCCTGTCCGCCGGTCTTTCCCTGGATAAGGAAGTAATTAAAAGCGTACTCTCCGCCCTTTCCTATCCGGAAAATGTAAGAGGAGAGACTCTTAGCTTGGATGAGTTTGCGGAAATCAGTGATAACCTGGACCCGGAGTGGAGGGAAAAACAAAAGTCCGTATTTTGCAGGTTTTGCGAGTAAGTAAGAAGGAGCTATAAAATCAAAAAAATTTTCTAAGCAATATAGGTCTGAATTGGGGCATGCTCTCGCTAGCCTCGCCTTCGCAGTACAGGACTGTAGAATGATAAAAGGCTACGCTTCGAAGCTGTATGGATATGAAATCGGGCACGCTCCCGCTAACCTCGCCACGTAGCGGATACTAAGCGAAAAACACAGTACCTGTGTTTTCGCAAGTACCGACGGGCTCAGATTGCCCTTATTATAGCCCCACACTGTATCATTCGATTCAATTATTGATTTTACAGTCCTTCACTTCGCCGGCCTTTCGCAAGTATCAGGCTCAGACTACCCCATATTCAGACCTATATTGCCGAAAATTCTTTACTATTTTGATTTTACAGCTCCTTTTTTCATCCTACCCATTCAAAATAGTTTTTCGCAAAGAGATATAAAAGGGGTTGTAAAACAAAAGAACAGCGTATATGCATAATAGGTCTGAAAGCGGGGTAATCTGAGCCCGCGGGTACTTGCGAAAAACAAATGTAATGCTGTTTTTCGCTTAGTACCCCTGCGATGGCGAAGTTAGCGAGAGCGTGCTCCGGTTTTAGACCTATTAATGCATATACGAAAGCTTGACTATTTTGATTTTCACAGCCCTTTTAGATCTACTTCTTCAAATATCCGTAAAAAGCATTATGCACCTTCTCATATCTGGCGATAGCTTCTTCTCTACTGATGTTTCTGGGTATGCTGCTTCCTCCTAGGGTATATACCGTAATAAAGCTATTGTTGTAGCCGCTGATTAACTCCCATTGATCCTCCATACGAATCATCAGAGGATAGCCCTTGCCCACATAGTAGAGGGCAGCGTGCAGATCCATACCATAAAGATTTAGAAGCACGCCGTTATCATAGTCCATAGCTCTTCGAAGCTCCGGGATTTGGGAAACAAAATTGCTGATTGCCTCTTCCTGAATCTTCAGGTTAGCGGTATTGGGACGGTCTGTTCTATTCCAAACAATCCGCTCCTTCTGATCCACCACATAACCGAACTGGTCATAAATCTTCTTATAGGCCGCCTCCATGGTGGAGAACTCTCCCTGATAATGCCCCAGGCTATAGGCGGAGAAAAGTATATTCTCTTCCTTGGTTTCTCCCGGAAGCTCAATAGAGCCTGCCTTTTCAATAGAGAACTTTTCCGGGTAATGCAGACTAAACTGGCTAACCGCCTTACCTACCATGGGAAGGTACTGCAGTTTTCCGATATTTCCCAGAACCTTGGATTCCAAGGCAATCTTTCTTTCATCTTTGATTTCTTTGTTGGAAAGCAAACTGTCCTTCCCCACATACTGATATTCCCCGTCCTGCAGCTGGTATTCATCAAATCGAAGCTGATTTCCTTCCAGACTGAAATTTGCAAAATACAGGCCATCCTTTTTGTAGGAAAGCTTGGTTTTCATGTCTTCCCCAACTATGCGAATCTCCGATACCGGCACTTCTCCCTGAGGATTCCAAATCTGATCCTTATCACTATCCTGTAAGCCGTAGAGGAAATCCTCCCCCAGAAAGCCGATTACCTTCAGTCGTTTTCCATCTTCGGAAATGCTCAAATTCTTATCTCCGTGGAGATTTCTAAAGGCAATTTCTCTGTGCAATTCTCCGTCATTGTTCTTTTCTCCGTAAGCAATAAATTGCTTACTGCTACTGGAGGCAAAATCATTTTCCGAAAGTCCGGTAGCCAGCGTAATGACCTCGAAGCTGTTGGTGTCCACCCCATAGATACTGCCGGCAAAGAAAATGTAGAACATCCTATTGTCCGCATAGTAGGAAAGATTTTGAATATTTTCCTCCAGCTTTTCCTTACTGGCCTTTAGAGGCAGGAAGAAATTCTCCACCACCGTATTTTCCGAATTGTCATAGGTATAAAAGACAATGCCGGTATAGCCCTCGTGTCGACCTCTTCGAATATAGCCGTATACCAGAAAATCCACATCCCCGTTGGTGTCCACACTCAAAATATGAATGCCGTGGGTAAAGCTCTCCTTCTCCACCGACTTCTCCCCCTCGTAATAGGAGAAAATCCGGTTCATATTGCCCTTTCCCTCCCCGTCGGCACGGTAAAGGGTATTCTTATCGGTAAAGGCATAGAAATTTTTAGTAGCGGATTGCAGGGCCTCAATATCGCTCTTTTCCCCCACACCCAGTAAAATCTTTTTATCCTTGTAACGATAATTCTGTCCGTCAAAAAGCTCCTTGGTTCTTCGGTCAAA
The DNA here is from genome assembly GCF_963537195.1 of Oribacterium sinus. Lineage (GTDB taxonomy): Bacteria > Bacillota > Clostridia > Lachnospirales > Lachnospiraceae > Oribacterium > Oribacterium sinus_A. The sequence continues at coordinate 53,414 of NZ_CAUTEG010000003.1, forward strand.
GTCCATCAGGAAAATTCTTTGGGGATCATATCGCATCACATAGTTATCTTCATTAAAGAAACGGTGCACATTACCGTCCTGATCCGTGGCTCTGGAGGCATACTGGATTTGCACTAATGCCATGGTACCGTCCAGCTCCTTCAAACGAATCTCCGGCTCCCCGTCCATTTCCATGCCGCTGTCTCCCCAGGTTATCTGCTGGAAGGAGGAATGCAGATTCACATGGGCAAGAGAACTGTTATCCATGGTATCATCACTTTCCAGATAAGTGCTAAGGCTCTTGGCCTCCGATTTGGAAAAGCTCTTTCTGGTAAAATCCTCCGCAAGACTCAGAACTTCCTGTCCCATATCCTCCTTCCCCAGTAAAACGCGGGTATAGTAATAGACGCTGCTTTCTCCCAGGTCCAGTCGTAGACGAAGAAGGTACTCCTTTCCTTCCTTCATCAAGTTTTGGATAGGAAGGATAATGTGTACCCTTCCCCCTTCCTCCTGTAAGCTTCCTTCCTGGTCCTTTTCCAAAAGCTCCGTCCCATCCAGGGAACGAATATCATAATGCACAGACTTAGGGGCGGACTTTCCCTCCTCCAAAATCAACTCACACTGCCGGTTTTCCGGAAGTAAGGTCAGGCTGTCCCGCACAAAGACATCATCCATTTCCTGCAAATAGCCGTAGAGAGGATTGATTTCTTTTCCGGAGGAAAGCACATGAAGCACCGGTAATTTGCTTTTTCCCATGTTGGCATAAATTCTATTGTTTTGATCCATGGAACGATAAGAATGGAAGAAATAAAAAAGCAGAGCGACAAAAAAAATGCCGCCCAATACCAAAGCTCTGCTTCTTCTTTTATTCCAAAACTTCTGTTTACTTTCGCCTAGTCGTTTTAACAAAGTTTAACCCTTCTTCCTAATCCGGTCTTCCTATGCCCTAAGGCTTTTTTCTATCTCTGAATCTTTCCTAAGTCCGGGGCTTTTTCCTATCTCTGAATCTTTTCTAAGTCTGGGGCTTTTTCCTACCTCTGAATCTTTCCTAAGTCTGGGGCTTCTTCCTATAGCCTAAGGCCTCTTCCAGAGCCAGCTTTTCCTCCGCTCCAAGCTCCACGGAAGTGCTGCCTTCCTCCACCTCTTTAATATAGAGGAAGCCCCCTTCTTTGGCATGAACAGAATTAAAGATAAAGCCGCTGTTATCATAATTCAAAATCGCTAGGGCAAAGGAGAGATTTCCTCCCATACCGCCATAAGCATTATAGCGAACGATACCCCATTTTTGGAAGGAACGTCTGATATTCTTATGCAAAATCTTAAGCATTTCCCGCTGTTCTTCTTCCAGGTCCTCCAGCTTTTCCACATGTCTCTGCAGCTCGATAAAATAATCCTCCAGAGTTTCCGCATCCTTCCCCCGCATAAAATAATCATACTGGCGATAAAGCTTTTTATACTTGGCCTCTGCCTTCAGAGCGAAAAAGAGAGAAATGAGCGAAATTAATGTGGAAACCAGTACGAAAACCAATTTACCATGTTGTAGCAATACTTCCATTTATTCTTCTCCCCTTCCTTCTAAAATCCGGGTGATCCTATCCAAATCCTCCTTGGAGTAATATTCGATTTCCACCTTACCCTTATCCTCGTTCTTGGCGGTAATTGTCACCTTTGTCCCCAAATGCTCCTTCATCTTCTCTTCCAAGCCGTGAACAATGGTTTTCCACTGAGAGCTTAATTTCTTGGGCTTGTCTTGCTTTTCCATCGGAGCTTTTTCTTCCTTGGCCCGTCTTTCCATTTCCCGGACACTCCATTTTTTCTCTACACATTCCTTGGCAAGAGAAAGTCTTTTCTCTGTATTTTCCACGGAAAGCAGTGCTCTGGCATGTCCCTCGGACAAAAGATTCTGACGAAGATATTCTAAAATCTCTTCCTCAAGCTTTAAAAGTCGAAGGCTGTTGGCAATGGTAGAACGCTTCTTCGCCACCCTTTCCGCCAGCTCCTCCTGACTCAAATGATATTCCGTCAGCAGGCTTTGGTAAGCCATGGCTTCCTCCACCGCATTTAAGTCTTCTCTTTGGATATTTTCAATGATGGCTACTTCCTTACTGAGCTTTTCATCATAGTCCCGAATCAATACGGGAATTTCCGTAAGACCGGCCATCTTTGCCGCCCGAAATCTTCTTTCTCCGGCAATAATTTCATAGAGAGGGCCTTCCTTTTTTACCAGTAAGGGTTGTAAAACACCGAATTGCTTAATGCTCTGAGAAAGTTCCTCCAGCTCTTCCTGGGAAAATTGTTTTCTGGGCTGCTTTGGATTGGCTTGAATCAAAGAAAGCTTCACCATTGCCTGCTCCTCTTTCTTCTCCCGTCCATCCTTCTTTCCGGCAAAAAGGGTATCCACCCCTCTTCCCAAACCATGCTTTGCCATGTTCTTCCCTTCCTTTCTCTATCCGGCTGAAATTTATGTTTAAGCTTATGTTCTTTCCTGCTTTTCCGATTTTTCTAAATTTTAGTAAATGATATTCTTTGCGAAAATCTCAACTATAAGCTTTTAGTCAGCTACATCCTTTTCCAAAATCCCCGCAGCATGCTTTTAATACGCTATGTCCTTTTCCAGAATCTCCGCTGCAAGCTTTCTGTAGGCCTCCGCCCCTGTAGAGCTGTTGTCGTAAAGGGAGATAGGAAGACCGTGGCTGGGAGCCTCCGCCAGACGAACATTTCTGGGAATAATCGTCTTAAAAATAGGATCCGAAAAATGCTCCTGCACCGCTTTTACCACCTCCTGAGACAGAAGATTTCTGCTGTCATACATAGTAAATAAAATTCCCTCGATTGTTAAATCCGGATTCAAGGCGTCCTTTACCATGGAAATGGTATCCGTCATTTGGCTAAGTCCTTCCAATGCATAGTATTCGCACTGAATGGGAATCAGGACGGAGTGAGAAGCCGTTAAAGCATTTACCGTAAGGGTACCAAGGCTGGGAGGACAATCAATAAAGATATAATCATAGTCCTTTTGGATATTCTCCAGAGCTTCCTTTAATAAGAAGTTTTTATTTTCCTCCTCTGCAAGCTCTGCATCCATGGCGGAAAGATTCCTGTCTGCGGCAATAAAATCCAGATTTTCCAAAGCCTCCCGAACAATGCCCTTTTCTATGGGAAACTCTCCGCTAAGAATTCGGTAAATGCTGATTTCTTCCTCCCGAATACCGATTCCGCTTCCCGCATTTCCCTGGGGATCAAAGTCCAAAAGCAAAACTTTCTGTTTTGCTTCCGCTAAGGAAGCCGCCAAATTGACAGCGGTGGTGGTTTTTCCCACACCCCCCTTTTGGTTTGCAATTGTAATAATCTTCGCCATAAGACCCCTTAGCCTTTCTTTTTCTGCCTTAATCTATTCCATAACAAGCTATTTGTATAAGATATTTGTATAAGATATTCGTATAAGATTTCGTATAGGATATTCGTATAGAATATTTATATCCTTGCTTGCTATGAATTGTATTCCATTTCCGCTTTTGTTTCACGTGAAACATTTTAGCCCAGCTCTATATTACTGTCAATTTATCTTCCTGCTACTTTTTTCTATCTATTTCATTGCTAAGCTATCTCTTTTAGCAGCTATTCTGTTGCTATCCTTCTTCTATAAAAAAATTCTAGCTTCTTTTCTTCTGTTTTTCCGGAAGCTGGGCATAGACCACCGCAATGGTCATAATGATACAGCCGAATATTTCCCGAATTCCCAAAGACTCTCCCAAAAACAGCCATCCCCAAATCGCCGCATAAATGGCAGTGGTAGACATAAGAAGAGAAGCAAGAGTATCCTCCAGTCTCTTTTGCGCATAGCTTTGCATGGTGAAGGCCACTGCCCCGGACATAATACCGGCATAAGCAATGGGAAGGAAGGCTGCCTTCAAACTCATGAAGGAGAACTTTTCAAAGAAAATAAAGCCCAGTAATCCCACCAAAGAGCCTGCTAAAAACTGTATGGACATATACCAGCTGATATTGACCTTCTTCACATAATGCCCCACCTGCATAATCTGTATGGCATAGAGCACCGAGCAAAGAATGATGTACATATCTCCCCTACCAATGGTGAATTTCGTCCCTGCCTTAATCGCGATAAAATAAACCCCGACCAAAGCCAGAATTGCACAAAACCAGATTTTCTTTTCCGGCTTTTTTCCGATAACTAAACCGAAAATCGGAATCAGGATAATATACAGTACCGTTAAAAAAGCTGCCTTTCCCACGGTGGTTTCCTTTACGCCAAACTGCTGAATCACACTGGCCAAGCCCAGCACAATGCCGGTAAGGGATCCTCCCTTAATTCCTGCTCTTTTTTCCTCTGAAGAACAAGGCTTTAAAAAAGCAAAGGGGAGTAAACATAGACCGGATAAAAGATGACGATAAAACACAAAGGCGCAGGGACCGATTTGATCCATTGCGGTACTTTGGGCAATAAAGGCCAAACTCCAAATCACAGTCGTAATCAAAAGAGCAATAATTCCCTTATTTCTCTCCCTATAGGGATGCTTTTTTTCGGTCAAAAGCTTTTCCTCTCCTTTTGGGAAAATGCTTTCTTTCTCTATTTCATTTAACTTTTCCACTTGATAATACTTCTCTAACTAAGAGGCGACTTAGCCGGAGTTCCCGCCTTTCTAGGATATTTTTTTCCGCTAGGCTCTACTTTTTGAATCAAAAGCATAGCCCTTCCCATATCGGTTTCCGGCAGGGTATAGATTTTCTTCTCCACACATTTTCCTCCTAAAAGGAAAATGGCTTTCTTTCCCTGCTCCAATTCTTCTTCCACTTCTCTGCCCTTTAAGGCCAGAAAATAGCCTCCCGGCTTCACAAAGGGAAGGTCATACTCACTGAGGGTGGCAAGATTTGCCACTGCCCTGGAAACTACCAAATCGTACTGTTCCCGCAAGCTCTTATCATGTCCCAGGTCCTCAGCCCGACCGTGATAAAATCTCACCCCTTCCAAACCAAGGCTTTCCACCAGCTCTTCCAAAAAACGAATCCGCTTTTGCAAAGAGTCACTCAAAGAAAGCTGAATACTTGGAAAGGCAATTTTTAGAACAAGTCCGGGAAATCCTGCTCCTGTTCCCACATCCATTACCGACTTTCCCTCTATCCATTCTGAAAATGTTTCACGTGAAACATTCATTTGACAAATAGCCAGACAATCCACAAAGTGCTTAACAATGACCTCTTCCTCTTCCGTAATGGCGGTAAGATTCATCACCTTATTTTTTTCCACCAGAATCTGATAATATTGATAAAACTGTAAAAGCTGTTGTTCTGTTAAAGAAAGTCCTAAGCTCTCTGTTAAATGGGAAAGCTTCTCTCGAAAAAATTCGGTCATTTCTCTTCCTTTCTTCTTTCCTTTTCCTTCTCCAGATAAATCAAAAGCACCGATAAATCCGCAGGGCTGACACCGCTGATGCGGGAGGCCATACCCATATTTTCCGGACGAATCAAATCCAGCTTCTGTCTGGCTTCCAGACGGAGGTTGTGAATATCATGATAGCAGATATCCTTTGGCAGCTTTTTCCGCTCCATTTTCTTAAAGGCTTCCACCTGTTGAATCTGTCTCTTGATATAGCCCTCATATTTAATTTCGATTTCCACTTCTTCCTGTATGAAGGGAGAAAGGGAAGGTCTTTCCGGATCCAAGGGAGCAATGTTTTGATAATTACACTCCGGTCTCTTACAAAGCTCTCTCAAAGAAATACCGGACTGGATAGGAGAAGAGGAAATGCTTTCCAAAATCCTGTTATTCTCCGCATTTGCCCCGATATAGGTAGTTTCCATACGGCGAAGCTCTTTTTGGATGGCTTCCTGCTTTTCCCTGGTAGCCTTGATTTCCTCCTCTGAAACCATCCCCAGAGCATAGCCCTTTTCCCGAAGACGAAGGTCCGCATTGTCCTGTCTAAGCAGAAGACGATACTCCGCCCTGCTGGTCATCATTCTATAAGGCTCTTTGTTTTCCTTGGTCACCAGGTCATCAATCAAAACCCCGATATAGGCCTCGGAACGATCTAATACAAAGGGCTCTTTTCCTTCAATTTTTTGTACCGCATTTATTCCCGCCATAAAGCCCTGTACCGCCGCCTCCTCATAGCCGGAGGAACCGTTCATTTGTCCTGCAAAATACAGGCCGGAAATTTTCTTTGTTTCCAAGGTATTTTCCAGTTCCAAAGAATTTAAGCAGTCGTATTCAATGGCATAGCCGGTTCTCACCATTTCCGCCTGTTCAAAGCCCGCCATAGTACGAAGAATTCTCATCTGCACGTCTTCAGGAAGAGAAGAGGAAAGACCGGAAAGATACATTTCGTTGGTGTATCTTCCCTCCGGCTCCACAAAAATCTGATGCCGATTTTTCTCCGGGAACTTCATGACCTTATCTTCGATGGAAGGACAGTATCTGGGGCCGGTTCCCTGGATCACCCCGTTATACATGGGGGAACGGTCAATATTTTCCCGAATAATCTCATGACCTTCTTCACAGGTATAGGTCAGATAGCAATCCTCTTGGGGAATCTGCACCGTATCAGGATCCGTAGAAAAGGAGAAGGGCACCACAGGCACATCTCCCTTCTGGACTTCCATCTTGCTAAAATCCAGAGACCTTCTATCCACTCTGGCAGGGGTTCCGGTTTTAAAACGCTGTAGCCTGAAGCCTAAATCCAAAAGAGCCTGACTCAGCTTTGTAGCTCTGCGAAGGCCGTTTGGCCCGGTTTCTTCAGAAACCTCCCCGTAAATGCAGCGGGCATTCAAGTACACACCGGTGCAGATCAGCACTGCCTTGGCATAGTATCTGGCTCCGGTACTGCTCACAACCCCGCGAATTTCCGTCTTTTCCTCATTGCACAGCAGAGAGACGATTTCTCCCTGCCGAATATGAAGATTCTCCTGATTTTCCACAATATGCCGCATATTTTGAGAATAAACCTGCTTATCCGCCTGGGCTCTTAAGGAATGAACCGCCGGACCCTTGGATTGATTTAACATCCTGGACTGGAGAAAGGATTGGTCGCAGACCTTTCCCATCATTCCCCCCAGGGCATCCAATTCTCTGACCAGATGCCCCTTGGAGCTTCCCCCGATATTGGGGTTACAGGCCATCATGGAAATGCTGTCCGGGCTCAGGGTAAAAAGAAGAGTTTTATGTCCCCGCCTAGCGGAAACCAGGGCCGCTTCCACTCCTGCATGCCCTGCTCCCACCACTACAATATCCACCTGTTCTTCTAAAAATGCCATATTCCCTCTTTACTATTTTCCCATGCAAAACTTTGCAAAAATCTCATTAATCAAATCCTCGGAAACATCCTCTCCCAGAATTCTTCCTAAGGCACTGTATGCCCCCATTAAATCTATGCTTAAGAAATCCTCGGACAATTCCAGACGGATTCCCTCCAAGACCAATTCCAAAGCGGACTTTGCCTCTTCCAATGCTGCAATCTGTCGTTCACTATGAATATAAGTTTCCGTGGAAAAAGAAAGACTTCCGGTGTAGAAAAGCTCTTCCAGCTTCTGGCCAAGCTCCTCAATACCCCTTCCCTCTTTGGCAGAAATAGGAATCACAGGAAAACCGGTAGCCTTTTCCAGCTCTTCTTTTTGTAAAATGCTTTCCTTATCCATTTTATTTAGAAGCACCAGGACCTTTTTTCCCTCTAAAAGGGATAAAATCTTTCGGTCCTCCTCCTCTAAAGGAAGGCTTCCGTCCAAAACCAAAAGAACGCAGTCCGCCTTTTCAATCCCTTCCTTTGCCCGATTCACACCGATTTCTTCCACAATATCCTCTGTTTCCCGGATTCCTGCGGTATCCATCAAATGAAGAGAAAGGGAGCCGATACGAATATCCTCCTCCACCGTATCTCTGGTGGTTCCCGGAATATTGCTTACAATAGCCTTATCCGCCTTAACCAGACAATTTAAAAGAGAAGACTTTCCCGCATTGGGCTTTCCCACAATAACGGTTTGAATTCCCTCCTTTAAGAGTTTTCCTTCCCTTTGGTGCTTCAAAAGCTCTGAAATTTCAGAGAGAATCCCTTCCACATGGGCTTGACACTGCTCGGAAAAGCCCTCCAAAGAAATATGCTCCGGATCATCCAAAGCCGCTTCAATAAAGGCGGTATCCTCCAGAATTCTGCTCCGCATTCCCTTGATTTTCTCCTTCAGTGAACCCTGTAGGAGGGAAAGGGAGGAGCGAATGCTGTCCTCGCTTTTAGCAGAAATTAAATCCGCCACTGCCTCCGCCTGAGAAAGATCGATACGCCCATTTAAAAAGGCTCGTTTACTGAACTCTCCCGGCTCCGCCGGTCTTGCTCCGGCCTTGAGAGTGGCCTGAAAAACCTTTTGCATCAAAAGGATTCCGCCGTGACAGTTGATTTCCACAGTATCTTCTCCGGTAAAGGATTTGGGTGCTAAAAAAGTGGAAACCAAAACCTCATCAATTTCCTTTTCCCCGTCAAAAACAAAGCCATAGCGAATCCGGTGGCTTTCCCTGATATCTAAGGGTTTTCCCCCCTTAGTTCTTAAAATTTTTCCGGCAATTTCCACAGCCTGATTTCCGCTAATCCGGATAATGCCGATTCCGCTTTCTACTAATGCGGTGGCAATTCCGCTAATGGTATTTTCCAAATCCTCACCTCCTCAGCAATTCTGTATTTTACTAAGATTTGTCCTACAATGCAATGAAAAGCCTAGGATGGAAATTATAAATAAGCCTAAATAGCTTGTATACAAATAAGCAATAGAGGTCTGAAATCAGGGTAGAACTAACTCTCCCTATTTCAGACCTCTATTGCTTAAATATCACACAATTCTTTAACTTACGTTTTATGACTTCTTTTGATGACTTCTTTTGACAACTTCTTCTTACTGAATATGTTCCCCTTACCGAATGAATTTACTTAATTCTTCTTATTTCTTCCATGGGGTGCAAGAAAGTCTTATTCTTCGCTCTTTTCTTCTCTCTTTTCTTCTTTCCTGTCCTCTCTTCTCATCCTGTTTCCCTTGTGGCGGAAATCCTTTTGGAACTTTCCTCCATTTTTACAGAAAATCACTACGTGGCGGAAAGGATCCTCTCCCTCGGATTTTGTGGAAATCTGACTGTCACTTTGCAGTGCGGCATGGATGATTCTTCTCTCATAAGGATTCATTGGCTCCAAATGAACAGATTTCCGGTTCTTCTTTACCTTGTAGGCAATATTTTTAGCAAGACTTCTTAAAGTCTGCTCTCTTCTCTTACGGTAATCTTCCGTATCCAGCTTTACCCGAAGATACTCGTCTCCGTGGTTTTTATTCACCACTAAAGAACAAAGATACTGTAAGGAATCCAGGGTTTGTCCTCTTTTTCCGATAAGGATGCCCATATCCGGTCCTATAAGGTTTATGTAAAGCTCATTGCTGCTGTTTCTAAATTCTGTCTGAAGCTCCACTTCCATTTCCATACCCTGAAATACAGAGTTTAAGAAATCTAAAGCAGCCTTAGTTACCGCTGCAATCTCCTCTTCGGAAAGGGGCGTAAGTTCTCTCTTCTCGGAACTTCTTCCTTCAAAGGACTTTTCCTCTCTCTTTACGGGAGCGGAAGACATAGGCGCAGGGATAGGATCGTAGCCTCCTCTGCTAAAGCCCTTAAAGCCTTCCTTCTTTTCAAACTTCCTCTCTCTTTTTTCGTCCTTCTTTTCCAAAGAAGCATTATGGGAAAATGATTTATCCTCCCCGGAAGCCTTTCTTTCTTCCCTTTTCTCAAAACTCTGAGACTTTTCCTCTACAGAAGAGCTTTCCCTTTTTCCTTCCGCTTCCTTCTTTTCAAATGCCGCTTTCTCTACTGCCGCGGGCTTTTCCGCTGCAACCTTTTCTTTTGCGATTTCCGCTTCATCCTTTTCCCAGGCTTCGATAATCCAGGGCTTTGCTCCGATACCGAATAAACCGTTGCTTCCCTGTACAATCACATTGTAGGAAATTCTGTCTGAGGTACAACCTAAAGAGATGGTTGCCTTTGTAATCGCTTCTTCTACCGTCTTTGCAGAAACTCTAAACTTGTCCATAGCTTTTCTCCCTAAGCTTTTTACTTTTTCTCTTTTTTCTCATGCTTTTCATTGTAAAGCTGTACCATGTTTGCCTTGCTGGCTAATGAGCCCTCTTTCGCATTTTGATTGTAATAGTCTGTAGATTCTTTTGTCTTCAGATTTTGCTTTGCAATCTTTTCCATACGGTTCTTCTCTTCAGAATCTTCCTTAGCCTGCATAAGCTTTAATCTGTTTTCCACGGTCTTTTCATCAATGGGAGGTAAGCCTTTTTTAGCTCTTTTTTCGTTAGCCTTTGCCATAGCATCCTGTAAAAGCTCTTCATTGGTCTTCTTTCCGAAGTACCAGTTTAAAATCAACTGCTGTAAGAGCATAAATACGGAAGAAGCAATCCAGTATAAACCGATTCCGGAAGCAAAGCTGAAGCAGAACCACACAGACATCAAAGGCATCATAACGTTCATGCTCTTCATCATCTGCTGGGACTGATCCCCCTCCTCAGTTGCGGTAGGCATGGTCTGCTTCTGCATCAGCAGGGTGGAAGCCCACTGGCTTAAGCCTGCCAAAATAGGAATTAACCAGTAAATATTTGGGGTAAATCCATAGGCAGAGGGAGCAGTGGAAAGGTTTAAGCCTAAAAAGCTGTTAATCTCTGTAGACTTTGCCGCAGCCTGCTGAATTACCTGGGTAGCAGAAGGGAAAATCTCCGGAAGCTTTGCCCACTGCGTAGGATTTAACTTATACAAAAAGTCAATGACAAAATTATGAACCGCGTCTGCATTATACTTAGCGGGGTCATCCAGACCTAAGTTGTGTAAGGTCTTTAAAATAGATTCCATACCGTTGGCTTTTCCGAAGTCCAGAAGACTTTGAGCCGCAGAGGAACCTCCGATAGCGGTAGAAACACTTTCATAAACCGCCTTTACGGAAGGAACATAGGCAGGAATGTTCATAATAATACGATACAGGGCGAAAATAATCGGCATTTGTAAAAACAAAGGCAAACACCCTGCAGTCATAGAAGTGCCGTACTTTTCATAAATGGCTTTCATTTCGGTTTGCTGCGCCATCATGGAAGCATTGTCCGTTTTGTTCTTATACTTTTCCTGTACAGCACGAATTTCCGGTTGCATAATCTGCATCATTCTGGAGGATTTTTGCTGTTTTAAAGAGGTCGGGAACAGCAAAATACGAGTTACCAAGGTAAACAGAATGATGGCCAATCCAATGTTTGGAATACCGATTCCGTCCAAGAAAAGGTAAATCCAGTTCATAATCCAGCCCAAAGCATTTACGATAAGGTTCCAGATTGGTCCGAATAAAGGCATATTGGATGTGTTTTTGGTTAAAATAATCAGATTTTGAATCAAGTTTTTCTCCCTTCATCTCTAGGGAACAGGATCATATCCGCCTTTAGCAAAGGGATTACAACGCAGTAATCGCCAGATTGCCAACAATAGTCCTTTCACACACCCGTGCTTTTGTATGGCCTCATAGGCGTATTGAGAACATGTGGGTGTGTATTTACAATGAGAATGTCCCTTCATAGGAGATAAAAATTTTTGATAAAAACGAATCATTTTTAACATCAGTTTTTTCATCAAAGCTCTCCTTCGGAATAAGCTTTTTCACAATTTTGAAAAGCTTATATCCTTATAAAACGTATTTTTTGTCCGAGTTTCTTCCTATTATAATAGGGATTTTATTTCCCTTTGGAAAAAATCAGAATTTCAGAACTTCTCTCCATTACTAAGTATATGATGCCTGCTACATAAATCGAGATAAGCAATCTCCAATTCCGAATAGCTTGCAAAAGCTACCTTCTGTCTTACGACTAAAACGATGTCTAACCCCTCTTTGATTTCTTTGTGTAATCGAAATATCTCTCGAAGCTTTCTGCTGATTCCATGACGAACTACAGAATTTCCCACCTTCTTGGAACAGGATATTCCCAGTCGGGAATAGTCTAAGCCGTTTTCCACTATCAACATCACAAAATAAGCATTGGCATAGGATTTTCCTTTTTTATAACAATGCTGAAACTCTTCATTTGACTTCATGGAAGGAAAACGTTTCATAAAATATCTCCAAGGTTGAAGAAAGACCGCTTTCCAGCGGCCTCATTTCTGTATTCTACAGGGGAAATACTCCCCTTAAGCTTTTCAAGAAAGCTTCCTTTATGTTTCTGCATTATGCAGATAATCTTGCTCTACCTTTAGCTCTTCTAGCAGACAAAACCTTTCTACCGTTGGCTGTGGACATTCTCTTTCTAAATCCATGCACCTTTGCTCTCTGTCTTGTCTTTGGCTGATAAGTCATTTTTCCCTTATGCATACGGACACCTCCCTTTTTTTAGTGTATGGCCTGAAGCCACCGATCGTTTCTCCGGGAATTATTCGTCCTTATCCGAAAGGTCCCGAATAAACTCCTAATTTTGGGTAAACATCGCAGATTATTATATAGAAAGGGCTATAAATCGTCAATACCCTTTGGAAAAAACTTATTTTCCGGAAGAAATGTGTATATCTTACCCTCTTTATCCCCTAAAAAAGGCCGGAAAATCCTGTAAAAACAGGGTTTATCCACAAATTTATGCACTTATCCACAAATTCTATCCACAAAAACATCTGTTCACCTTATCCACAAACTGTTTATAAACTGTGGATAAGTGTATAATTTTCCTTTTTTCTCATGTAAAAAGGCTTCTTTTGGCTTTATTCTGTGGATATCTCTTATTTTTATACTCCATTTATACTCTTTCCCTGTTGAATTATTCCTTTTTCTCAAAGGATGTGAACTTGCGAAAGAGGCTCTCTTGCTGTAAAATAAAAGGAACTGTCTTTTCAGAAAAAAGGGTACTTTTTTTTTGGAAAAATAGCGAGAACCCCCTTGTCGTTGATTTTAAGGAGTCTGGGAATGGCAAAAGACTTTAACCTCATAAAAGAAAAATGGGAAGAAATCCTCCTACATACCAGAGAAATAAATGAAATGCCGGATGTAGCCTATAATGTTTGGATTGCCCCTTTAAAATTATACGATTCTATCGGGGACCAACTGATTATACTGGCTGAGAGGAAGGAATTTATCAGTATGATCCGGAAACGCTATGCCGAAACCTTAAAGATTTCCATTATGGAAGTCACCGGCATTTATACCGAGATTCTCATCACCGATGAGGAAGGTTTGAAAGAACTCTATCCTAAGAAAAATCAGGAAGAACAGTTAGGACTGGAGGAGGCCTTAAAAAATGCCAACCTGAACTCCCGCTATACCTTCGACAGCTTTGTAGTAGGTTCCTCCAACGCCTTAGCCCATGCAGCCTGTGTGGCGGCGGCGGAGATGCCCGGAGAACAGTACAATCCTCTTTATATCTACGGAGGAGCAGGTTTGGGAAAAACCCACCTGATGCAATCTGTGGCCCATTACATTTTACAGCAAAACAAAAATGCCAAGATTCGCTATGTTACCTCCGAAACCTTTATTAACGAATTTGTCGACAGTATCCGTAATAAAAATAACATTTCCCCGGCGGAATTCAGAAGAAAATATAGGGAACTGGATGTTCTTCTCATAGACGATATTCAGTTTCTTATCGGTAAGGAAGGAACCCAGGAAGAATTCTTCCATACCTTCAATGCCCTCTATGATAATAGAAAACAGATTATCATCGCCTCCGATAAGCCGCCGAAGAAGATTGACAATATTGAAGAACGACTCCTCTCCCGCTTCGAGGTGGGACTCACCGTGGATATCCAGCTTCCGGATGTGGAAACCAGGATGGCGATTCTTCGGAAAAAGGAAGAACTGGAAGGCTACAACATTGACAACGAAGTCATCAAATACATTGCAGACAATATTAAGTCCAATGTCCGGGAACTGGAGGGAGCCTTAACCAAGGTGGTGGCAAAGTCCCGCCTGATTAAACAGCCCGTTACCCTAAGTCTTGCCGAGGAACTTTTAAAGGACAATATTACTCCGGCGGAGAAAAAGGAGCTTACTCCAAAATGGATTATCGAGGTGGTGGCGGAGCATCACGGCCTGAGTCTTTCCGACCTTGTTTCCAAAAGAAAGAACAAGGAAATCGTTGTTCCCCGGCAGATTGCCATGTATCTTTGCCGGGAAATGACCAGTATCCCCTTAAATACTGTGGGGGAACTGCTGGGAGGAAGAGACCATTCCACCATCATTCACGGTTGCGACAAGATATCCAAGGAATTGTCCACAAATGAACAATTACAATCCACAATAGAGGTTTTACGGAAAAAAATCTCTCCCTAATCCCCATTTTTTCCTTTCCCTTTCCACAGAAAAAAAGAAGGCTTGGAAGATTGAAAAATAAAGAGATTTTGGCAATTACACATTTCCACAGCCCCTAATAACACTACTAGAGAAAAAGAAAGAACAAAAACAAAATATCGCGAGGCTCAAAAGCGATACTTGTTAAGAATAAAATTTAGCGGCTTTTCAAAAAACTTCTACAGAATAAAAAGAAAGGACTCCTATGAAATTATCTTTTCAAAAAAATGATTTGCTTTCCACCCTGCAAGTGGTAGGGAAGGCCGTTGCTTCCAAAACCACCCTAAGCATTATGGAGTGCATCCTGGTGGACGCCACTGAGGGGCAGATTCGTTTAACAGGAAACAAAAATGATTTTGGAATAGAAAGCATTTGTCCGGGAGACATACTGGAGCCGGGAAAGATTGCCCTGGAGGCAAGACTTTTCCAAGAGATTATCAAGCGTTTACCCCAGACGGAGGGAAAGAATATTCTTCTCAGTACAGAGGAAAACGGAAATTGTACCATTCAGTGTGAAAAGTCCGTCTTTAAAATCATGGGCAGAAATCCTGAGGAATTTACCTCCCTTCCTTCCGTAGAGAAGCAGGAGATTGTGGAGATTTCTCAGTTGAGTCTCAGAAACATGATTAATCAGACTATTTTTTCCACCGCTTCCGGAGAGAACAATAAGAAGATGACGGGAGAATATTTCGAAATTACAGACAATCAATTCTCCATTACCGCCCTGGACGGACATAGAATTGCTATTCGAAAGACCGAGCTTTCCGAGTCCTATGACAACTGTTCCGCCATTGTTCCCAAGGAAGTTCTGTCCGAGCTTTCCAAAATTATCAGCGGAGGGCTGGAGGATAAGGTGGAGATTTGCTTTTCCAAGCAGTATCTGCAATTTTCCTTTGAAGACACCATCGTGGTAACCCAGCTGGTGGAGGGAGAATATTTCCATGTTCGCCAGATGTTGTCCTCCGATTACGAAACCAAGATTCGCTTAAATCGTAAGCAATTTTTGGAAAATATAGACAGAGCCAGAATCCTGGCCAGAGACAATGATAAGCAGCCTTTGATTTTAAAAATTGAAGACCAGAGCCTATCTTTGAAAATTGTTTCCGACATCGGAAGGATGGATGCGGAAATGCCGGTACAGCAGGAAGGAAAGGATCTACTCATCGGCTTTAATCCTACTTACCTGATGGATGCCCTTCAAAATATTGAAGAGGAAGAGGTGGATTTGTACTTTACTATTTCCCGCTCTCCCGTCTTTATTCGGGATCAGGAGGAAAGCTACAACTACATGATTTTACCGGTTAACTTTAATGCGGAAGCCGTAGGATGATTATCGAATCCATAGAATTACAAAATTATAGAAATATAGAAAAATTGAAGCTTCCTCTGGGAGAGAAGAACAATATTCTTTACGGAGACAATGCCCAGGGGAAGACCAATCTTTTGGAAGCCATTTTCTTTGGCAGCACCGGAAAGTCCTTTCGCTTTTGTAAGGACAAGGAGCTGATTCATTTCGGGGCGGAGGAAGCCCATTTGAAAATGATCCTGAAGAAAAAGGGAATTTCCCACAGGATAGACATTCACCTAAAGAAAAATAAAAGTAAGGGAGTGGCTATAGACGGATTTCCTGTGAAGAAAAGCTCGGAGCTTTTCGGTCTGGGAAATATCATTATTTTTTCTCCGGAGGACCTGTCCTTGATTAAAAATGGGCCAA
>NZ_CAUTEG010000004.1:0-60292 GCF_963537195.1 Oribacterium sinus
CGGACCAGGAGGTACCTGCATCCCCTGCATTCAGGATGACATCAATGTCTTTTGGAATCCCATTTTCCAAAAGATCGGTAAAGGAGAGGAATTCCACATCCACCGCCATACCGGACAGGGCTTCCAAAATACCGAAATAGCTGTAAATCTGCTGATAATACAGGGCGTGAGCCACCATGTAAGCCTGCCAGGAACGAATTTTCCCCCAGGCATTCAGGATGGCTACCTTACATTTGTTGTAGGCTTTCTGCCCCTTTACTTCCTGATGAATTTCTCTAAATTCCTCCGCCACCTTTTCCATGGTATCCAAAAAGGCGGGGAACTTGTAGGCCAGGCTCAAATATCCGCCGTAACCGATGCGGTCAATGGGACTTCTGAAAATGGCCCGTCTTGCGCTAATCCAGTTTTCTATGGCTTCCTTTTCGGGATGCATGCCGGGGGAGAAGCTGTCCGGGAAGAAGTAGGGAAGGAAACGCCCTTCGGTATAACGGACTCCGGGAATGTCGGAAATCAGACGAAGAGTAGCCCCTCCTCCCACGCTTCCCACCACGCTGTCTAAGCCGATGGAGGGAAAATATTTTCCGTAGGGCTCTGTACCGATCCAGTTATCCCCCAGGAACATCATGGCTTCTCTGCCTTCCTTATGGCAAAGCTCCACCAGCTCCTTGGCTTCCTTGGCCACGAAGCGCTGGATGAAATCCATGTAATCCAGATAAGCCTTGGTAGGAATACGGAAGGTACTGTTGAAATATCCCTCGTCCACCAAATCCTCCGGTCGAAGAGCATAGCCGTATTCCTCTGCAAAGGCCTCTAAAGCATCTGTGGAAACGGTGTTTCCATAGCCAAACCAGTCCACATATTTTTCTTTTTCTTCATGATTGAAGAGAAGGGTAAAATGGTAGAAAAAGGTGGTGAAGCGGACCACATCCGTATCCGGGTGCTCTGCCAACCACTGACTAAGACAGGATTTGGCAAAGGCCTTACTGTGGGGCTTCCGAATATCAAAAGGGATATCTCCGGGCTTATCCCCCCATTGGTTGGTAATGTGGTTATAAAGCTCTGTGGGATCCCAAAGGGCATAGGCTAAAAAGCTTAGGGTATAACGGTGGAAGGGAAGAGCATCTTCCAGAATCAGGAGATACTGATTTCCCTCTTCCTTCTTTTCTGTCTTTAGGCTCCAAAGGGAGGACTCTACCACTTCCCCTGTACTACGGTCTATAAGCTCCCACCATTTTTTCGGATCATGGTCAAAGTCCGGACTTACCTGCTTTGGAAAGAAGCCTTCCATATAGGGGATTTCCAAGTGGGAGGAATAGGCGGTTACCGGTTTGGACATCAAATAAAATTGCTGACACTCCTCCGGATGCTTTTCTGCAAATTCATTGTGCCCTCTGGCTACAAAATAAGTGCTGTAAATTTTTACCGGCAGAGTTTTGCTTTTTGGATCCAAGTGCGTGCCGTCACTGTCTCTGATGGCATCCGCTCCTAAACGCTCCACCAGTTCCTTGGTTTCTTCAAAAAAATTCTCTTCTCCGGGAAGAGTAAGTTGTCCTGTTCTTTTTCCCATACTGTTGCCTCTCTATTCCTTGGTATTTTCTGTTTTCCCTATGGCGCAATGCATCTGTATTTCTTGCTTTGCGCTGAGACCATTTCCTATGACTGCTATTTAAGACCGGCTTTGCTTTTTAGCCATGATTGGTGTTAAAAGTGAAAATAAATCTACCCCGTATTTTAGTGCAAAAAGCATAAAAAATGGGAATATATATTTGCATGATTAGCGATTTAATTGGTATAATCGAATAGTACAGACGATAGGAAGGTGCAGTACTAGGAGGACTTATGGATTATGAAAGCGTGTATTTGCAGGATTCTATAGAGATTTCGGAACTGGTATCTCTTCATTATTTTCAATACCATAAAGATTTTGCTTTTCCCGGAGAGGCTCATCCCTTTTGGGAATTTGTTTGTGTGGATTCCGGAGAAATCACGGCCATTGCGGGAGAGAAGGCGATTCCCCTGAAAAAGGGAGAAATACTCTTCCATGAACCCAATGAGTTTCATAATGTCTTAACCAACGGAAAGAGTGCACCCAGCCTTGTGGTCATCAGTTTTTACTGTCACAGTCCGGCTCTTTGGCATTTTCGTAGAAAATGTCTTTCCGTTACAGAGCAGGAAAAACGGATTTTATCGAAAATTATTCAAGAAGGCAGCAATGTTTTCAGCGGAAGAATGGATCAGCCCTACCAAAAGAAGCTGCTTTTCTCTCCGGAGCAAAATTTCGGCGGGCAACAGCTGATTCGGCAGTATTTGGCGGAGTTTTTGATTTCCTTATACAGACGGTATTTTTCTTTGCCCTTACCGGGGAGAAGTACGGAGTATTTTGTGGAAAAGGGAAATCGGAAACGGGAGCTTTATAACAGCGTGGTAGAGTATCTGGAAAGAAGAATTCAGGAGAAGCTTACTATAGAGGAAATCTGTCGGGATATGCTATTGGGACGTTCTCATTTACAAAAGCTCTTTCAGGAAGTGGGAAGCATGGGAGTGATGGAACTCTTCCATAAGATGAAGATTGATACCGCAAAGCGGATGATTCGAGAGGGACAGCTAAACTTTACCCAGATTGCAGACCAGCTGGGCTATTCCTCCATTCATTATTTTTCCCGGCAGTTTAAAAAAGAGTGTGATATGTCTCCTTCGGAGTATGCTCAGTCCATAAGGTCGTTGGCGGAGGAAGCATAAGGGTAAGACAGATATAGGTATATAGAATAGAAATATCAGCTTAAGGAGAGTGGATGCACTCTCTTTTTTGCTAAGGAGACTCATAAAAAACGCGCATATTTAAATTCTCTATAAATATGAGAAATTATAAGTTTTCAGAATTTGTCATGCTATGCATTTTCGTTTATCCTATAAAAGAAAAATTTTCTTTTTGACACGAATTTTAAGGCTTGTATAGAGGGATGTGGATAGCACAATGTTTGATATTTCTTATTTTTTTTCTGTGGTTCCCAAGATTTTCCTAAAGGTTCCCGTAACTCTGGAAATCGCTTTAATCGCAACATTTTTCTCCCTGGTTTTGGGCATTTTGATTGCCATTATTTCTTATTATCAGGTTCCGATTTTAAACCCCTTATGTAAATTTTTGGTTTCCTTTATGCGGGGAACCCCCATCGTTGCCCAGCTTTATTTCTTTTATTTCGGCTTGGCGGTTTACAGTGTTCTTGTAAGAGACATGACACCGATTTCCGCAGTAGCCTTTGTGCTGAGTGTCAATGTTGGAGCATTTATGTCAGAAAGCATCCGAGGAGCCCTTATGTCTGTAGAAGAAGGACAGAAAGAAGCGGCTCTGTCTTTAGGGATGACTCACTTTCAGGTGGTATACCGCATTGTCTTGCCTCAGGCAATTCGTGTGGCTATACCACCCCTCTTTAATGACTTTATCAATCTGATCAAATCCAGTTCCCTAGCCTTTATGCTGGGGGTTCCAGATATCATGGGAGCAGCCAGAACGGAAGGTTCCCAAAGCTACCGTTATTTTGAAGTTTATGGGGCAGTGATGCTGGTGTACTGGGTTGTGATTAGTTTCTTTGATTTTTTCCGGAAAATAGTGGAGAAACGCTTGAAGGAAGCCTACTAAAGGAAAGAAATGCTGTAGGCGTATTTGGCTTATCGACAGCGCTTTGGGATAAAGCTTTCCTGGTGAAAGAGCTTTTATACGGAAATTCAAAGAGCACCGGCTACTGCTTGAAAAAGCGAAACTTTTGTATAGGGAGGAAGAAAAATGAAGAAAAAGAATTTATGGATTGCTTTGGCCTTGGCTGCATTGGCATTAAATGCCTGTGGAGGAGCCAAGAGTGCAACAACTGCGGTGGGAAGCGAAAATGCCAGTGAGAAGGCTACTGAGGCGGCTTCTGAGAAAGCTGAGGAGAAGGCGGGAGAAAGCGAGAAAGTTACAGAGAAGGCAGAAGGTGATAGTGCCAAGGTGGAAATAACCAAGGGAAGAACCGTCCATGTGGCGACCAGCGGTGGGGGAGAGCCCTACAGCTTGATTGATGACAAGGGCAACTGGACCGGTATTGATGCGGAAATCTGGAAGGAAATAGGAAACAGAACCGGTTGGACCATTGATGTGATGCAGGCCACCGGCTCCGGAGCAACCTTCGGACAGGTGGATGCGAAAAGAGCGGATGTGGCGGCAAACTGTTATGCGGTAAATGCTGACAGAGTGCAGAAGTATTTGGTTTCCGTACCTTACTATGGAGATGCACAGTGCGTAGTGGTAAAGGAAGACAGTGCCATTAAGACCTTCGATGATTTAAAGGATAAGAAGGTTGGAGTATTAAACGGACAGGCTGCCCAGCAGACCATTGAAAGAATGGGGCAGGAAAAGGGCTTTACCGTAACCTTATATGAGGGCGAGAACGGTTCCGCAGGATATCAGGATGTTCTTTTGGGAAGGCTGGATGCCTTTGCTTCCACAGACTCCGCAGTCTATAAGTGGGAAAATGCCAGCAACAATAAGCTTCGTTTCTTGGATGAGCGACTTTATGCCAACGACGTTGCTTACTACTTTGCAAAAACTGATGAAGGTAAGGCTTTAAGAAATGAGGTAAATGTGGTTCTTTCCGAAATGCTGGAGGACGGAACTGTAGCAAAGATTGTAGAGAAATATATGTATTCCGATATGACCAAGAACATTATTCCTTACAGTGAGCTTGGCTTTACCGTGGAATAAGAAATAAGCGGAAGAGTATAAGAAGAGTATTCATACAGCAGCACATATTGAAGTATGCAAAGAATTATGTAAAGAAGCATACAAAGAAGTATACAAAGAATTATGTAAAGAAGCATACAAAGAAGTATGTAAAGGATTATGCATAGAAGTAGGGAGGACAATCCGTGGCAAAAGAAGTGCTCATAGAAATTGAACATTTGTCCAAAAGCTTTCCGGGAGGAACAGAGGTTTTAAAGGATATTTCCTTGGAGATTCATAAAGGAGATATTGTAGCCATCATTGGGCCCTCCGGAACGGGAAAGTCCACCCTGCTTCGTTGTTTAAATTATCTTACGGTACCCAGCGAAGGAAAGATTCGCATCGGGGAATGTACAGTGGACGCAAAGTCTCACACAAAGGAAGAAGTTTATGCTTTACGGCGGAAATCTTCCATGGTTTTTCAGCAGTTCAACCTGTTTAAAAACAAAACTGCCTTGGAAAATGTTATGGAAGCCTTAACGAAGGTGCAAAAGATGCCCAAAGCGGAGGCGGAAGAAATTTCCAAGCATTTATTAGAGCAAGTAGGGATGGGGGATAGAATGGACTTCTATCCGTCCAAGCTGTCCGGAGGACAGCAGCAAAGAGTGGGCATTGCCAGAGCATTGGCGGTAAATCCGGAGGTGATTTTATTCGATGAACCCACCTCGGCTCTGGATCCGGAGTGGGTAAAGGAAGTCTTGGCTACCATACAAGAGGTAGCGAAAGAGGGGCGCACCATGCTTATCGTCACCCATGAAATTTCCTTTGCCAGACAGGTGGCAAACCGAATTTTATTTATGGAAGAAGGGAAGATTCAGGTGGATGCCCCACCGGAGGAGTTTTTCTCCGATACCAAACAGGAAAGGTTACAACAGTTTCTCTCCTTTGTCAGGAGGGAAGAGGAGCTGTAGCACAATATATTCTACTTGCGTCTATTTTGGAAAGGAGACAAATATGCAACTTGTACAGGATTTGCCGGAGATTTTTGAGAGTTTTGCGGAGCAGAGAAAGAAGTCCTTCCTGATGGTGAAGGAATGGAAGGACCAGGGGAAGCCCATTGTAGGATCTTATTGTACTTATTTTCCGAAGGAAATTGCTATGGCGGCAGGAGCAGCCAGTGTTTCTCTTTGCTCTACTTCCGATGAAACCATTGCAGAGGCGGAGAAGGATTTACCCAAGAATCTCTGCCCTTTGATTAAGTCAAGCTATGGTTTTGCAAAAACCGACAAGTGTCCCTTCTTCTATTTTTCCGATGTGGTTGTGGGAGAAAGTACCTGTGACGGAAAGAAGAAGATGTATGAATTGATGAGTGAGTTTAAGGATGTTTTCTTCCTGCGGCTGCCCCATGAGCAGACAGAATTGGCTGTTCAGCTGTATCGAAACGAAATCATTCGTTTAAAGGACTATCTTTCCGAGAAGTTCCAGGTGGATATTACCGATGAAATGGTTAGAGAAGCCACCAGAATCAACAATAGAGCCAATCAGGCATTAAAGGATTTCTACGGACTCATGAAGCACGATCCTACACCGATTTCCGGTTATGATGTTTTTAAGGTACTCTACGGCTCTACCTTTAAGTTTGATAGAGCGGCATTGGCGGAGGAGGTCATTGCCTTAAAGCAGAAGACAGAAGAGGAATATAAGGCAGGCAAGCATTTTGAGAAGCGCCCCCGTATACTGATTACAGGCTGTCCTATCGGAGGAGCTACCGAGAAGGTCATTCGTGCGGTAGAGGAAAATGGCGGTGTAGTAGTAGGATATGAAAACTGTACAGGAGAAAAGGCTATCGGTATTCAGGTGGATGAAAATGCTGAAGATATCTACGAGGCAATTTCCAGAAGATACCTGGCTATTGGCTGCTCTGTAATGACACCGAATAATAACCGTTTCCAGACTTTGGGAGAGATGATCAGTGAGTATCATGCGGATGGTGTTTTGGATATGACCTTGCAGGCCTGCCATACCTATGCTATTGAGACCAATAAGATTCGCCGCTTTGTAAATGAAGAAAAGGGCATTCCCTATCTTAACGTAGAGACTGACTACTCTCAGTCCAATGTGGGACAGTTAAATACCCGTGTGGCAGCATTTATCGAGATGCTGTAATTCCTTTTTGATCTTTTTGTAGGGAAGGGAAGATGGAGAGAAAATATTTAGGAATTGATATAGGCTCCACAGCGGGAAAGGCGGTGGTTTTAGACGGAAAAGGCGAGATTCTTCAAGCCTTTTCCGTGCCTACCGGCTGGAGTAGCTTTGAGGCTTTAAAGTCCATTGGGGAAAGATTGGAAGAACCCATGGATGAAGAACATTATGCCTGCATTGCCACAGGCTACGGTAGAAACGCGGTGGCCTTTGCGGGAAAAACCATGACGGAAATCACCTGCCATGCCAAAGGGGCCATGGCTCTTTTTGGGAATGAGGCCATGAATGTGATTGATGTGGGCGGTCAGGATACCAAGGTCATTACCTGTAAGGGGAGAACCGTGGAAGAGTTTTTCATGAATGACAAATGCTCTGCAGGAACAGGAAAGTTTTTGGAGGTTATGGCAAACCGCTTAAACATTTCCATGGAGGACTTAAACTCTCTTGCCAAGGAGCATACCGAAGAAGTAAAAATCAGCTCTATGTGTACGGTTTTTGCGGAATCAGAGGTAATTTCCTTGGTGGGACAGGGGATTGAACGAGCCAATATTGCTTACGGCATCCTGCAATCCGTTGCAGGAAAGGTGGTGCAAATGTTGGGAAGGCTCAGAGATCAAAGCCCGGAGGTCTATCTTACCGGAGGGCTCTGTGAAGCGGCCTATTTTCAGGAGATTTTATCGGAGAAAATCGGAAAACCCATTCATTCCCATAAAAATGCCCGCTCTGCCGGAGCATTAGGTGCTGCGGTACTGGCGAAGGAGCAGGTAGAAAAGGGTAGAATGTAGGAGGCTTTACCGCTTCAGTTCTTAGCTAAATGTAAAAAAATATAGCTGAATACTGCATACGCTTTTTATAAAGCATAGGTCTGAAATGGGGCACGCTCCCGCTAGCTTCGCCTCGAAACGGATACTAAGCGAAAAACTTCGTTTCTCTTGTTTTTCGCAAGTACCGTCGGGCTCAGACTACCCCTCTTTCAGACCTATGCTTATAAAAGCTATTTAATTTTGATTCTTTATATCTTTTATATTCTATTCTTATTGCTAGGCTTCTAATGCGGCAATCGCCTCATCCATATCCAGGAACTTTCTTCCGTCCGGAAGAATCATGCAAGGAATGCCCAGTCTGCCATTTTCAGGATAATCAGACTGAAGGGCCTGCTTCCGAATCTCCGCATAGCAGTCCTCCTGCTCCCGTAACATCAGATAATATTTCAGAGAGTGAAAATCCTCAAAAATATTTACAAAATCCACCTCTACATTTCTTTTCTTCATTTCTTCCAGAATTTCTACGCATCCCGGACACATGTGACTACCAACGATTTGAACCTTCATATTTCCTCCTTTTTAGGCGTTTACTTTTCCCTTATCACTATACGAAATTGTAGGGGAGAGTCAAGGGAAAATCTCATTTGACAGGGGGAGGCTTTTTGCTATATAGTTCCCTTTGCAAGTGCATATTGTAGAGATGAGGCGTTCCCTTTGCGAATGCATAGTGTAGAGCCAAGGCAGTCCCTTTAGGCGTGCAGGTCTTACAGCATTGAATCCCCTCTTGGGAAAAATTCCATTACAAGGAGTAAAGGATGTTTGAAAATTTAGAAGAAGTAAAAAAGCATTACGAAGAAATTATGCATAACCTGACGATTCCGGAGGTGGTTTCCGACATTAGTCAGTATAAAAAGTTGATTTTGGAGCAGACCAGCTTGGAGCCGATTTATAAGGCTTATTTGGCTTTCCGAAAGGCGGAGCAAAGTGAAGAGGAGGCTCTTTCCCTTTTGGACAATGAAAAGGATAAGGAAATTCTGGAGATGGCCAAGGAAGAATTGCAGCAGGCCAAGGAAGACCAAGAGAGACTTACCAAGGAGATTCAGCTTCTCCTCTTACCTAAGGATGAAAATGATGATAAGAACATCGTAATGGAAATCCGTGGCGGTGCAGGGGGAGAGGAAGCGGCTTTATTTGCCGGATCTCTTTATAGAATGTACACCAGCTATGCGGAAAAAAGAGGCTGGAAGACAGAGCTTGTTTCCTTTAATGAAACCGGCCTTGGGGGGTTAAAGGAAGTAGTCTTTATTGTAGACGGTCACGGTGCTTACTCCCGTTTAAAATATGAATCCGGGGTACACAGAGTACAGCGTGTACCGGAGACGGAAAGTGGCGGAAGAATTCATACCTCCACTGCAACGGTGGCGGTTATGCCGGAGGTAGAGGATGTGCAGGTAGAAATCAATCCTGCGGATGTGCGTATGGAGGTTTTCCGTTCCTCCGGAGCCGGTGGACAGCATATCAATAAGACTTCTTCTGCGGTTCGACTGATTCATGAGCCTACCGGTCTTGTGGCAGAGTGTCAGGAGGAGCGTTCTCAGGTACAAAACAGAGAGAAGGCTATGCGACTTCTGAGAGCAAGACTTTATGAAATCGAGTTGGAAAAGCAGCAGTCGGAAAATGCGGCGGAGAAGCGTTCTCAGTTAGGAACGGGAGACCGCTCCGAGAAGATTCGTACCTACAACTTCCCTCAGGGAAGAGTAACGGATCATAGAATCAAGCTTACTCTTTACAATATTGATGCGGTGCTTTCCGGAGATCTGGATCTCTTAATTGACCCGTTGATTACTGAAGATCAGGCAGAGAAACTGGCACGATTGGAAGAGAAGAATTAAGGAAAATGCCTCCTTTTCTTAATGGGGAAAAGGGGGGATTTTTGTATAATAAAATAGTTTCTTTGGAATAATGAATCGTGCTGATGAAAGTATAGAAGGGGTAAGGAATGGAAGAACAAAGAGAAAGACAGAGCAGAAAAAGGGGAAAGAGTGGGGGAAAGAGTCTCCTTCCTTTTTTTCTGATCTTTTTTTGCTTCATTTTGCTTTTTGCGGGGGCAGGTCTTTTTTACTATGTGAAGAAGTATATGCCCACCAAAGCCAGAGCGGATTTAAACAGCTATTTTTCCGTATCCGGAGACAATGTGGAGCTGTATTTAAACCATGAAAAACAGGTAGAGGATTCCGTACTGACTCTGGGAAGAATGCAGGATGGAGAGGTCTATCTCCCCTATGGCTTTGTGGTAAAGCAGTTAAATATTCGTTTTTATTATGACGATGATGAGAAAACCCTCCGCTATGCCCTGCCGGATTCTGTGGAAATCTATCAGCCGGGAGAAAAGGGAAAGGATGGAAAGCTTCCCTATTTTGTGGACGGGAAAAACATTTTCCTCAGCCTCTCTCTGATTCAGTCCCATACTGCCCTGGAAGTGGAAAGCTTTACGGATGCGGAGCATAAGAGAGTCTTCCTTTACAATGCTTTTGGCAAGGAAAAGCAGGCGACTTTAACGGCTAAAGAGGCGGTTCGTGTGCAGGGTGGAGTGAAGAGTCCTATCCTTACGGACCTGGAAAAGGGAGATAAGGTTCTTGTTTTAGAAAAAATGGAGAAGTGGTCTAAGGTGGAAACCAAGGACGGCTTTATCGGTTACCTTCGAAACAGCCGTTTAGGGGATGAGGTGGAGATTGAAAAAAGCTCCGACTTCCAGGCTCCGGTCTATTCCCATAAAAGCATGGGAGAGGGAGTTCATCCTACTTTGGCCTTCCATCAGATTACCACTCCGGAAGCCAACAATACCTTGGACACCTTGCTGCCAAATGCAGCAGAGAGCAATATTGTGGCACCTACCTGGTATGTGCTTTCCGACAATGCAGGTAACTTTATTTCCTATAGCGATGCCAGCTATGTAGCCAAGGCTCATGCAGCAGGAAAGAAGGTATTTGCCACTCTGAATAACTTTGATGCGGGAAAGGTGGATGCCAAGGCACTTTTTTCTGCGGCAAAGCATAGAAGCGCTTTGATTGAAAATTTGATCAAGGATTTAAAGGAAAAGCAGATTGACGGAATCAATGTGGATATTGAGCTTTTACCGGAAGGCGCAGCCAGAGATTATCTGGAATTCATGCGGGAGCTGTCCATTGCCTGCCGTACCGAGGAGCTCTTTTTGAGCGTGGATTGCTATGTTCCCTATTCTTATAATGCTTACTACAATATCAAGGAGCTGGGAGAAATTTGCGACTATGTGGTCATTATGTGCTATGACGAGCATTATGCAGGCTCGGAGGAAGCAGGCTCCGTGTCCTCTTTAAGCTATGTGGAGAGGGGAATTGACGAAAGTGCTGCGAAGATGGATAAGAACAGGGTGATTATCGCCCTTCCTTTCTATACCAGAGTGTGGATTACCGATGCAAACGGAAAGCTCCGTTCCGAGGCTCTTTCCATCACAAAGGCCAAGGAATGGATTACAGAGAAAAATGTTCCTTTAGAGTGGAAAGAGGATATTGGTCAATACTACGGTGTGATTCAAGATGGAAATGAGAAAAAGGAAATCTGGATGGAGGATGAAAAGTCCATGGAAGCAAAGATAAGCCTGCTTCGGGAAAAGGGCATTCAAGGTGTTGCGGCTTGGAAGCTGGGACAGGAGCCTCAGGGCTTTTGGTCTATTCTGAATTTAGAAGAAAAGGCTTCATAAAGATGCATTATGAAACAGAAGTATAAAATAGCATCATAAAAATAGCATCATAAAAGTAGCATCACAAATATAGCATCATAAAAAGTATAAAAAGTCGCAAAAAGGCATTTTAACAAAGCGTGATTATATCGTAAAAGCATTATAGAAATATCTTAAATTAGAGGCGTCAGGATGAAGACACAAATCTTTGGAAAAGAAGGGATTTCAGAGGCCGCTGAGATTCTAAAGGGGGGAGGCTTAGTGGCTTTCCCTACGGAAACTGTATACGGCTTAGGAGGGAACGGTTTGGATAAGGAGGCGGCAAAAAAGATTTACGCCGCTAAGGGTAGACCCTCCGACAATCCTTTGATTTTGCACGTTTCCTCTATAGAAGAGGTCTACCCTTTGGTAAAAGCTTTACCGGAAAAGGCAAAAAAGCTGATGGAAGCCTTTTGGCCGGGACCCTTGACACTGGTACTGCCAAAGTCCGACTTGGTGCCCAAAGAAAGTACGGGAGGACTGGAAACCGTAGCTCTACGTTCTCCGGAAAATGCCTTAACCCTCGATCTGATTCGCGCCTGCGGCTTTCCCATTGCAGGACCCTCTGCAAATCTTTCCGGACGCCCCAGCCCCACAGAGGCTTCCCACGTTTTTGTGGATTTGGGAGGCAGGATTGAGGGCATCTTAGAGGACGGTGCAGTAGGCATCGGGGTAGAATCCACCATTGTGGATTTAAGTGAAAACTGTCCCACCCTGCTTCGTCCGGGAGCTATTACGATAGAGGATTTGGAAGAGGTTTTAGGGGAAAAGGTGGCCATTGACCCGACTTTATTGGGAAAGAGCATGGCAGAGGGCTTTACCCCAAAGGCTCCCGGCATGAAGTACCGGCATTATGCGCCTAAGGCGGAGATGATACTCTTTAAGAAAAAGGAAGAAGATGAGACAAGGTCAGGGCAAGAGGAAATAGCAGAATTGATCCTTTCTTATGGGGAAAAGGAACTTTCTGATTGCCCGGAGAAAGAGATGAAAAAGTCTGTAGCGGAAGCCATCCTTTCTTATGGAGAGAAGGAACTCTCGGTATCTCCGGAGAAAAGAATCTGGATTCTTTGCGGAGAGGATACTGCGTCCCTATATGAGGGGGATGGGCGTTTTACAGTGCAAATTTTAGGGAGGCGAGAGGAACCCCTATCCATGACCCATAATTTGTTTCGACTGCTTCGTAAGGCAGATGAAGAGGGAGCGGAATTGATTTTGGGAGAGTGCTATTCCGAAGAAGGAGTAGGATTTGCCTTAATGAATCGCTTAAAGAAGGCAGCGGGACAAAGGATTTTGTATGTCTAAGGGATAAAAGCAGGTGCTTGCTTTCAGTAAGTACTGACGGGCTCAGATTACCCCCGTTTCAGACCTATGATGCATAAAAGCTAGGGTTGATTTTGCTTCATAATCTCTTTCTTTATTAAATTTCATAGACATCGAAAACCCATAAAATTATAATTTTGAAAAAATGAAAAATAATTTAAACCTTTAGCGGGATTGCAAAAAACTTTTATGCTCTAAAGTGTAGAAATCCCATACTCTTGGGTGTATCCTAAAGCTAGAAAGATAGCCTTTTCGGTATAGAAATATTCTCCGGCAATAAGGCTTGGAGAATTATAGAGCGTGGGACGGCGACCTACAGAGAGGGGTGGCTATGAAAGTACTGAAGGAGGACAGAAATATTCACTTGAAGGAACAGATGTTGTTCTCGGAAATATTGGAAGGTTTGAAAGAAATCGAAAAAATTGAACAGGGTGACAAGAAAGAAGGGGCAGCAGAGCGATTTTGCAGCCTCTTTTCTGCACTAGAGGAGGAACTTCATTTCGCAGAGGAAGAAGTTCTGGAGGAGAGGAATCCTGCTTTTGATGAAAGCATTTTGCCGAGGGAAGGGGAGCTTCTGGCGGAGGGAGAAAGCCTTTGTTTGCTGGGAATTGCAGAGGAAGATAGGGAGGATTATATGGAGGTGGAATATGATACTTCCTTCTTTAAGGCGGCCTTTTCCGACCAGAGGTTTTTAAAGAATCTTTGGAACAGCTTCCATTATAGGAATAGAGCCTATTACAGTATATTTTCTTTTAATGGACTATTCTTAGGCTATTGTGGAATCCGAAATCTACAGGCAAACCCTTGGGAATTGTGCATTTCCTTGAAAAAACAATATCAAGGACGGGGAATCGGTACAGAAAGCTTAAGACTTTTGATGAAGGCCTTAAAGCGCCGTACCGGAGAGTCTGTCTATAGAGGACGGGTGGATGCGGACAATGAAGCTTCTATCGGTATGATGCGGAAGTTAGAGGCAAAGCCCAATGGAATCAGTGAAAGCTTTCTCCACGGAGAGCGACTAAGGCGTTATCAAAAGCAAAGTAAGTACTTGATTGATGAACGTTTGCAGGAGCTTGCAGAGGAATTCGATGTACCGGCAGAGGAGCTTTTAGGGCATCTTTTGGAGTTTAGGATTGAAGCATGATCTTTTTGACAGGTTTAATGCATAGTGTTGGAGTTTCGTTTAGGATGAAAAAAGGAATTAAGTTTCATAGTATTTATTATCGCTACTATTTGTTTATCGTTGTGATTCTTCCTCTTCTTTTCCTTTGGACTATTACCGAGAAGAGTGGTGAGAAACTGGAGCTTTTTCAAGGAATGGTTAGTATTGGTCAGGAGGAGATAAACTATATCCTTTCGGGAATCAGTCTCTTTCTCATTTTATTATTTTCTTTTATAGGCTGGAAATGTAGCATTGGTGAGGAGGGGATTTACCTTTGTAAAATAGATTTACTTGTGCCCTGGACGGAAATTACTGCTGTAAGCCATGTATGGATTAATGAAGCCCATTATGTAAGAAAAAAGTTTTTGTTTTATAATCGAAAAACACTGGTAGTTTATAGGAAAGATTATAAGCCGATTTGTATTTACAACATTTCTTTACTTGGCCTATATGCAGTAAAATTTTATCATCCCGAAATACGGACGAATCTAATGACTGCTAGTTTGGCCACAACATTTAATTTGATTCTGAATTCTACTTTACTTTATGGAGTTGTAACGAAATCTTACCAATTCGAAAACACTGTGATTTGGACAATTCTGTATTTCATTAAGGCTTTTATACTTCCTGTGCTAATGCTTGCAGGCCAAAATAAGAAATATGGGAATGCTTTGAAGCATGCCACAATTTATTCTATAAATGCATCCGATGCGATTCATGTATAGGACAAGGAAATGCAAAATAGAAGTACTTATGCAGTACGCAAATCCCCCAGGAACGGCAACTTCTGGGGCGGATAATATTCTCCATCGAAAAGATATACAGTACATGAAGTTGGTTGTGGATTTTGCTAATAGCAAAGGATGTCACCAATAATGTCCACAATGCCACCTAATTTTATATAATCTTCATACGCTACATTATTTCATTACACCATTTCTTGATTTTTTGTCTGCTTATGCTATACTTAGAAACGTAAAAAAGACAGAAGTACTCATGTAGTACGCAAATCCCCCAGGAGCGGCAACTCCTGGGGGATTTTTTTCCGTTGTGGCAAGGTGGATTAGACCTTAGGTTGACTACCGCTTACTGATCTCCGTCCAACCATTTGCAGATAAAGTGGCAAACAATACCCGCCAAAACAGAGATTAAAAAAGACAAAAATATCCCCATGTAGCACACCCCCTTTCCGTACCCGTTTAGGGGTGGTAGCATAATATATCATATCATAAAAAACATAAATTTTATCCTTAATTTAAGTAATGGTATGATTATTATTTTTTATCATTAACATATTCTCCAAAAATAAACTCCCCTATAGCCTCTCCCCTGGCATTATGATAAAATAATCAAACAGAACTATATCTAAAGGAGGTTCAATTATGGAACAGGAAAGCAGAATTGCGGTAATGGCGATTATTGTTGAGAATCGTGAGTCCGTGGATACGCTGAATCATCTTCTTCATGAATATGGGGACTATATCGTAGGGAGAATGGGATTACCCTATGAGAAGAAGGGAGTAAACATTGTATCCATCGCTCTGGATGCCCCCAACGACACGATTTCCGCTTTGGCGGGAAAGATTGGGAACATCCCGGAAATCAGTGTAAAAACTGCCTATGCCAGCAAGTAAAGTAGCGGATTTGCTTCGTCAGCTGCAAAAAACCCATCATTTGTCTTTGGAAGAATATGAGCTGATTCTTTCGAATAGGACGAAAGAGGATGAGGAGCTGGCGAAGAACCTGGCGAAGGACTGTACCGAAGAATATTACGGCAATGGAGTGTATACCAGAGGATTAATCGAGTTCACCAATTATTGCAAGAACGGCTGTCACTACTGCGGGATTCAGAGGGAAAATCAAGAGGTGGAGCGCTATCGTCTGACGAAGGAGGAAATCTTGGACTGTTGCCGGGAAGGGCATCAACTGGGATTTCGTACCTTTGTTTTACAGGGAGGCGAGGATCCTTACTTTACGGATGAGCGGATCGTAGAGATTGTAAAGGCAATCAAAGAAGAATTTCCGGATTGCGCCGTCACCCTTTCCATTGGAGAAAAATCTAAAGAATCCTATGAAAAATATTTTCAAGCAGGAGCAGACCGCTATCTTCTTCGGCATGAAACTGCGGATGAAGCTCATTATCAGAAGCTTCACCCTAAGGAATTATCCTTTCAAAACAGGATGCGTTGTCTTCAGGACCTAAAGGACATCGGCTTTCAGGTGGGCTGCGGTTTCATGGTAGGTTCTCCGGGACAGAGCAGTAAAAGTTTGGCGAAGGACCTGTACTTTATACAGGAATTCAAACCGGATATGTGCGGGATTGGCCCATTCATTCCCCAGCACAGCACCATTTTCGCAAAGGAAAAGCAGGGCAGTTTGGAGGACACCCTCTTTCTCCTATCCATGCTACGTTTGATTCAACCGAATCTCTTGATTCCCGCCACCACAGCTCTGGGAACCATCGATAAACGAGGAAGAGAACTGGGGATTTTAGCAGGGGCAAATGTTCTGATGCCCAATCTGTCTCCCACGGCAGTGCGAAAAAAATATCTTCTCTATGACAACAAAATCTGTACCGGAGATGAGGCGGCTCAGTGTCGTGCCTGCTTAAGTCGAAGGATGGAGTCTGTAGGCGCCAAGCTTCTGGTGGATAGAGGAGATGCAAAGAAAGCAAAAGTAGAAGCATAAGAAAAATCAAATAGTCTATTAATCAGGTGAAAGCATTTATGCCTTCCAATCTGAACGGAACGTAAACACATTTTTCTAAAAAGGAAGTCGAACCGGAAGAAGGGAGTATTATGAGTACAATCTATAATCCAAAATCAACTAAAGCAGAAGAATTTATTTCCCATGAAGAAATCCTGGAAACTTTGGCGTTTGCCGATGAGCATAAGAATGACCGGGCTTATATAGAGTCAATCTTGGAAAAGGCAAAGCCGGTATATGATGAGAAGGGCAGAGTCCATTGTGATGGTTTGAGCCATCGGGAGGCCTCCGTTTTATTGGCTTGCGAATTACCGGATTTAAACGAGAAAATGTTTAAACTGGCGGAGGAGATTAAGCTGGCCTTTTATGGGAATCGTATCGTGCTTTTTGCGCCATTATACCTTTCCAATTACTGCGTAAACGGTTGTGTTTACTGTCCTTATCATGCGAAGAACAAGGACATTGCCAGAAGAAAACTAAGCCAGGAGGAGATTCGTAAAGAGGTCATTGCCCTTCAGGATATGGGACACAAGCGTCTGGCTTTAGAGGCGGGAGAGGATCCTGTTCATAACCCCATTGAGTATATTTTGGAGAGTATTAAAACCATTTACAGTATCCATCATAAAAATGGAGACATTCGCCGTGTCAATGTGAACATTGCGGCAACCACCGTGGAAAATTATCGAAAGCTTAAAGAAGCCGGTATCGGTACCTATATCTTGTTCCAGGAAACCTACCATAAGGAAAGCTATGAACAGCTTCACCCTACCGGACCGAAGCATGATTATCGTTATCATACGGAAGCTATGGACAGAGCCATGGAGGGCGGTATTGATGACGTAGGTATTGGCGTACTCTTCGGTTTGGACAAGTACCGCTATGAGTTTGCAGGGCTTCTGATGCATGCAGAGCATTTGGAGGCAGTTCATGGTGTTGGGCCTCATACCATTTCCGTGCCCAGATTGAAAAGGGCCTCCGATATTGATCCCAGCCAGTTTGACAATGGTATTGATGATGAGATTTTTGAAAAAATTATTGCCTGCATTCGGATTGCCGTGCCCTATACCGGTATGATTATTTCTACCAGAGAGTCCGAAGCGGTTAGAGGAAGGGCTTTATCCATCGGTATTTCTCAGATTTCCGGAGCATCCAGAACCTCTGTAGGCGGTTATTCCGAAGAGGAGCGTCCCCATGATACGGAGCAGTTCGATGTTTCCGACCAGAGAAGCCTGGATGAGGTGGTAAAATGGCTGATGGATCTTGGTTATCTGCCTTCCTTCTGTACTGCTTGTTATCGGGAGGGAAGAACCGGAGATCGCTTTATGGCGCTGTGTAAATCCGGACAGATTCAAAACTGTTGTCATCCCAATGCCTTAATGACCTTGGCGGAGTTCCTCACCGACTATGCCAGTGAGGGTACCAAGAAGTGCGGAGAAGACTTAATCGAGAAAGAGCTCCTTACCATCCCCAATGAAAAACGACGGGACATTGCCAAGGATCACATCAGTAATATTTACGAGTCCAATAAGAGGGACTTTTATTTCTAAAGAAATTACAGGCTATAGATAATTTAGGAGTAGCTTCGGCAATAAAGGTCTGAATGCAGGGAAGTCTGAACGTGCCCCAACTTCAGACCTTTATTGATTAGAAAATTTTTTTGATTTTTTACAGTCTGTACGTAGAGGAAGTTCCTTCAGCGCGTAGGGCTATAGCCAAGACTTTTTATAACAGGAGAAAAAGATGAGTCTACAGGACACCCCTCAGGGGGAGCGGATCCACATCGCATTTTTCGGGAGGAGAAATGCGGGAAAATCCAGTTTTTTTAATGCCATTGCCGGACAGAAGCTGTCCCTTACTTCGGAAATCTTAGGAACCACGACAGATCCGGTGCGGAAATCCATGGAGATTTTGCCCTTGGGACCGGTACTTTTGATTGACACCCCGGGCTTTGATGATGAAGGGGAGCTGGGAAGCATGAGGGTGGAAAGAACCAAAGAGGTGCTTCGGGAAACGGATATTGCCCTTTTATTTCTTCCTGCCAAGGACTTTTTGTCTGCAAGGAAAGAGGAGCAGGGTGAAGGCCTTTTCTTGCCGGAGAAAGAGGCCTCCTACCTTAGACTTTTTCAGGAAAATAAAATTCCTGCATTCCTCTTATTAAGCCAGGCGGATAAACTTTCTTCCGAAGAAAGAGGGCGGATAGAGGAGTGGATAGAGGACCGGATTTCCCGGAAAAAGGATCTGCCTTTTCAGGGGATATTTTTAGTATCTTCCGAAACCAAGGAGGGAGTAGAAGCAGTAAAGAATGCCTTTGCGCCCTTAGCAAGTCTACAGGAAGAGAAAAAACGACTCTTCCACGGTCTGGTGGAGCCGGGAGATTTTGTGGTACTGGTGACCCCTATTGATGAATCCGCTCCGAAAGGAAGACTGATTTTACCGCAACAAATGGCGATTCGAGACATTTTAGATTATAATGGAATCCCTCTGGTCTGCCAGGTGGAGGAGCTTCCGAAGACTCTGGAAAATTTGGGAGATAAAATCAAGCTGGTAGTTACGGATTCTCAGGCATTTTCCAAGGTGAATCAAATTCTTCCTAAGACCATGCCATTGACCTCCTTTTCCATTCTGATGGCAAGATACAAGGGATTTCTAAGCTATGCCCTGGAGGGCTGTGCCGTGCTTTCCACCTTGGAGGATGGAGACAGGGTTTATATTGCAGAGGGCTGTAGCCATCATCGGCAGTGCGGAGACATCGGTACGGTAAAGCTTCCACGGATGCTGGAAAAATATACCGGAAAGAAGCTTCAGTTTATGTACTCGGAGGGAAAGGGATTTTTGCCGGAGGAGGAACAGAAGCGGGTGAAGATAATGATTCACTGCGGCGCCTGCATGCTTAGTGAAAAAGAAGTGGAGAGTCGTTATCAGGACTTTCTTCGAAAGAAGATTCCCATTTGTAATTACGGACTGGCTATGGCAAAGATGACGGGTATTTTGGAACGCTCCATTGAGATGCTATAATAGAATGCATAACGAGTAGATTAATAAAGAAATCAATAAAGAAATCAATAAAGAAATCAATAAAGAAATTACTAAAGAAGTTACTAAAGAAGTCAATAGAGAAATAAACGATAAGCTTCGTACCGGTAATCGATGCATTGCAGTACTTAAGAAAGAAGGAATTCCCCTATGGTTAAACTCATTCATACCGCAGATTTGCATTTGGACAGTGCATTTCGCTCCCGCTTTACCAAGGAAGAGGCGGAAAATAGGAGACAAAAGCAGCTTATGGCTTGGAAGGAGCTGCTGTCCTTTGCTGTGGAGAAAAAGGTACAGGGAATCTTGATTGCCGGTGACCTTTTTGACAGTCCGGTGGTTTCTCATGGAACCATGGACTTCTTTCTATCCACTATTGCGGAGCACCCGGAGATTTCCTTCTTCTATTTAAGAGGAAACCATGATACGGAAAATACCTTCCGTTATCAGGAAAATCTGCCGAAGAATCTCTTTCTCTTTTCGGATAAAGGGAAGAAATACCGTTTAAACGACAGATTACTTTTGGCAGGGGTGGAATACGGCACCAAGGATATTTCCTTTGGAGAAAATGAAGGGGCTACACAGGGAGCCGGACAAGCTGCCGAACAAGGCGTAGGGCAGGAAACCGTACATGGAGCGGAAGCGCTAAGCAAAAACGAAACTGAGTCGGAAGAAGAATCCAAGTTCCTAAAGCTGAAAGAAGAGGACTGCAATATCCTCCTGCTTCATGGTGCCCTGTATCAGGGAACACCCAAGGGGGATAGCTTTCAGGGGGAGGAAGGCATTTTCCTGAAAAACCTGGAAAAGCTTCCCCTATCCTATATTGCCCTTGGTCACATCCATAAGGGGGGCGAAGGGAAGTTAAATAATGGGGCTCTTTGGGCCTATCCCGGTTGCCTGCAAGGAAGAGGCTTCGATGAGGAAGGAGAAAGGGGATTTCTGTATCTGAAGGTCGAAGAAGAGAAGAAGGAAATTCACAAGGAATTTATTCCCATTAAGCAGGGGGAGTTTCGGATTTTGGAGATTGAGCTTTTGGAAGATGAGGGTACTTTAGCCTGCCTGAAAAAGATAGAAGATGAAATGGAGAAGGCCGGCATTTCCAAAGAGGACAGCCTTCGCATTATTTTAAAAGGAAAAAAGGGCTTGGAGCAGGAAAGAAATCTTCGTTACCTGCAATTACAGCTTCAGGACAGCGTATTTTTCCTGGAAATACAGGATGAGAGCGAGCTTAGCTGGAATCGGGAAGAAGCCATGAAGGAGAAGAGCCTGAAGGGGGAGTTTCTGCGGGTGCTGGCCGCTGCGGATAATCTTTCCAAGGAAGAGCAGGAAGAAATCATTGCCTTAGGAATGGGGCTTTTGCAGGGAGGAGAACTATGATTATAGAAGCATGCCACATTGCCCAATTCGGAAAATGGAAGGATGCGGATTTTTCCTTTTCTCCCGGAAAGAACAGCTTCCTCTGGGACAACGGCTATGGAAAAACCAGCTTTATCTACTTTTTTAAGCTGATGTTCTATGGGGTTTCCGGAGATAGAAAACAGGACTTGGAGGAAAATGAGCGAAAGCATTACATGCCCTTCCAAGGAGCATCCTTTGGAGGACGGATCATTTTCCGTATCGGGGAGAAGCGTTATCGCTTGGAAAGAAGCTTCGGGCTAAAGAAGTCTGAGGACAGCTTCCGACTTTTTGATGAGGATAGCGGAAAGGAATCCAAGGATTATTCGGAAAATATCGGAGAAGAGCTTTTTTCTTTGGACGCAGAGTCTTTCCAAAGAGTTTGCATGATTAGCCATGAGGATCTTCATTTTTCCATGAACTCTCGTATGCATGCCAAGCTTGGCAATGTGGCGGAGGATCAGGAGGATATGAAGAAGTTCCAGCAGGTGCAGACGATTCTTAAGGATGGCATCAATGCCCTATCTCCTAACCGTCGAACCGGAAACATTTTCAAATTAAAGATGCAGGAGGAGGAATTGTCCTCCGGTCTTTACGGCAAGGAGGCTTTGGAAAATGCAGTTCTTTCTATAGAGAAGGAAGTGCTTGCTCTTACAGAAAAGGAAGCCAGGCGGAAGGAAGAGGGAAAGGCTCTGGAGGAGGAGCTTAGCCAAAGGATTTCGGAAAAAGATTCTTTGGGGAAGTGGATGTCTTATGCCCAGAAGAAGGAAGAACGGGAAAAGGCGGAGTATCGTTATGAAAATGCTTTAAAGTGGTACTATCAGGAGCGTTTTTCCGAGATTCCCGAGGAGAAGAAAGCACTCCTTTGGAAGGAGGAAATGCAGTCCCTTCAGGAACAGATTCGTTCTATTAAGAAGGAAATCGAAAAAGTATCGGAAGCCGGCGGGGAGAATAACGGTGTAGAGAATATCGGTGTTGAGGCCGGAACAGAAGGGGGAATAGTGCTGCCCCTTGAAGAAGCAAGTGTTCCCGGTGCCAGTCGTGCAAAGAAAGATACTTCGAAGAACGAGACCTTTGGGAATGGGACAAAGGAAATGGGACAGTATGGTACTTCTCCTGTAGTGCTTTTCGCTTTGGCAGGACTGGGACTAGTCTTTGTTCTTCTTTTCTTCGGAAAGCTTTTCGGTATGCCATTGGGACTTCCCTCAGCCCTATTCCTATTACTGGGGATCCTTTCCCTTAGTCTTTGCTTCTTCCTTTGGTGGAGTGGAGAACAGAAAAAGCGGACATGGAAAGAAAAGCAGGAAGAGGAAGAGGCCAGACAAAGAAAGCAACAGGCAATACGCTTTGCCTCCTTGGAAGAGCTTCTTTCCCGTTTTCATAAGCTGGAAGATATGCAGGATTTAGAAATGGAAGCAGCAGGTCGAAAAGAAGCGTTCCTTCGCTTCGTGGAAGAGGAAGGAGGAGAGCAGGCCTTTTCTTTATTGGAAGAGAAACAGAAGGAATGGGAGGAAGGCCCTTCCTTAGAGGAGAGTAGGAGAAAGCTGGAAGAGTTCCGAAAAGAGGAAGAAGAAAGAAGGGAAGAGATTCGGAAGAAACGGGCGGAAAGAGAAGCGAAGGTTCGGGATTTGGAGTTCTTGGAAGAACAGGAAAGACTTCTGGAACAGAAAAAAGAAGAGCGGGAGGCCTTGGAAAAGCGTTACAATCTTTTGCAAAAAACAAAAGCCTATCTGGAAATGGCCAAGGAGCGTTTTGCCCTACAATATAAGGAGCCTATTCTGGAAGCTTTTCAGAAGTATTTTCAGAGCATCTGCACAGAGCCGCTACAATTCCAGATGAGTGAGGACCTGGAGCTTAGCTTTGTGGACAGAGGATTAAGCCGGGAGCAGGGCTATCTAAGTGAGGGTTTGCAGGATCTTTGCCGTTTCTGTCAAAAACTGGCCATCTTTGATGCCATGTTTCAAGAGGAGAAAGCCTTCTTATTACTGGATGATCCCTTCAGTCATTTGGATGAGAAAAACGGAGCAAGAGCAAGAGCTTTGCTGGAGGAGCTTGCCAAGAGTCGTCAGATTTTTTACTTTACCTGTAGTGAGGAACGAAAGATTAGGGATTAAGATAGATATGCCGGGAAGCTCTCCATTATCCTTCCCCATCATCATTCCAAAAGTTTCCTCCCTATCATATTCTATGAATATAAGGAATTACCGAAAGCTATTAACAAAAGCCGTTATCGAGAGATAGCGGCTTTTTTCGTGCTTTTATCGGTCTTTTGGAGCAAAAAACTTATAAAGAAAAATTATTTTGCAAAAGTAGAATATTTTTTGATTTTTTGCTTATATATTAAAAAAATAACGCGATATACATACATAGCAAAATAATTTAAGAAAAAAAGGAGCTATAAAAATGAGGAAGATAAGAAATAGAGGAATCAGAGAAAAGCCCCCGAAGAGGGGAGAGAAAGGCGGCAAAGCACCGCCGGCGGGAAGAGCTTAAGAGGGTAGCTGCAATACACTCTACTCTTTCGAAAATACGGTAAGAGGACCGGGGAACACCCGTGGGAGCACAGAATATACGGCAAAGAGAGTTCAGCACTATTTATGCCTGAACCGAGGGCGCTGAGAAAAAGAAGAGCCCGTGGTGAGATTCCCCCGTCCCCTTAAAACTTTATAAAAGCATAGCTCCTTTTTCTAAGGAGGAAGAGAAGAATTTCTTCTTAGTAAGAAAATAAACGAAAGCAAACGAAAACAAAAAGAGTATGAAAAAAATTGTCTGCATAGACATTTTTTATAAAGAACGCAAAGTGAGGGATAATTAATGATGAAGAAGAACATGAACAGATTAGCAACATTGGCATTAAGCGGAATGATGGTACTTTCCACCGCCGCACCGGTATTCGCATCCAGCACCAATGTCAACAAGACTGATCCGAACTTAAATGTATATTATGGAAAGGATGAAGCTAACGTAGGTGTAAGTGCAAATGCCGCTGGAAAGTTAGAGACTTTAGGGAATTCCGTTTCCTTTGATAAGGTAATCCGTGTTGAAACGGACAACAATGAAATGGTAGACCAGCCGGATGTGGTATGGACATACGGCGTTGCAGGAGTCACAAACAACCAGAAGATTAATGTCGGCGGAGCTTCCGAATCAGCAGCATTTGAGGTAGGTAAAACAAAAATTGTAGATAAAAATAATCAGGAAATGATTGTTTTAGCCGGACAGGATTCCCAGATTGATACGGGAAACAGTGATTTAAAGGCGGAATTTAAGGCCAACAGCTTTAACCTTGCCGGCACGGAAGGAAGTACATTAAAGGATTTTAAAGACGGAGTAAAAATCACCTTTAAGCCTTCTGCCTTTGCTACTCCCGGAGTATATCGCTTCGTAGTTACAGAAAATCCTGCAACAGGAGCAAACAGCGGAGACGTGGAGGCTATGAAGGTTAACGTGGATGGTGTGGAAAAACCCTACCAGACTCAGCGTTTCCTGGATGTATATGTACGTTTGAAGGAAGGTAGTGCTACCGGTGAAAGAGAAATCTACGGCTATGTTCTCCACAGTGGAGATACTCTGCTTGCCAACAATGCAACAGGAAATAAGCATACCGGAGACAAGAACAGCGGTTTTGACGGAGATGGCAATAAAACGGGCAAGAGAGATACTCCTCAGGGATATACCCGTTATACTCCGAGAAAGCTGAAGGTGGATAAGAAGATTAGCGGAATGATCAATAAGGATAATCTCTTTCCCTTCACAGTCAACCTTTTTCATAACAAAGCAGGAGCAGTCAACTTTGACAACGCGGATTTGCAGGTTAAGGTAAAGATGCCGGGAGCAACTGCTTATACCGTTAAGAAGGCCAGTGAAATCCCCGGATTAGGCGCAAAGCTGAAGGACGGACAATCTTTGGAAATCATCGGTTTGCCAAAAACCACTACCTATAATGTAAAGGAGACCAACAATACTGCTTTAACCATTAAGTCTGATGTGCGCTTCTCCGAGGATGTGGCAAATCCGGTTCCGGATACTGCGGCGGTAACCACTGAAACAGTGGCTCCTGCAGCAAGCTCCACAGAAAGAGGAGGAGATAAGAGCTTAGTACAGAAGGACAGCCATGTGGCTTATCACAACCATATTGATGAAATCACACCAACCGGTGTAGTACTGACTGTGGCTCCTTATGCCATGATGTTAGCAGTGGCAGGAAGCATGGGCTTCATGTTCTTTAACCGGAAGAAGGAAGAGGAATAAGTCGTCTATCCCTTCTTAGGATAGAGGAAGCGGGAAAAGGAAAGCTATGAGGTTTTTCTTTTCCCGGATTCTTCCCCATCCCCTTTTCCCTAATCCATCCCGGTAATCCCGGATAGATGCGAGATTTTCGGGAACAAAAGTATTGCATGTATCCCGGGATACAAGAGTAGAGAGGCAAATATGAACATTGCGGTGAGCGCGGCAAGGCTGGGAGATCGCATGATTACCATCTTAGCTGCCATTCTAATGATTCTACTCATGAGCTACGGGGGATTTTCCCTTTGGTACACCTATATGACCATGCAAGAAGGATTTTTAAATAATGACTTAATGTCCTTAAAACCAGTAGTAAGTGAGGATGGCAGTCTAAGCTTTGAGGAACTCTTAGCCTTAAACAAAGATACCAGAGCTTGGATTACCCTGGACGGAACCAATATCGACTACCCTATGGTACAGGGAAAGGATGATATGGAATACGTCAATAAGGATGTGGAGGGAAACTTTTCCCTATCCGGATCCATTTTTATGAGCTATCACAATGCGTCGGATTTTTCCGACCCCTATATTCTGACCTATGGACATCATATGGACAATGGCGGAATGTACGGAGATGTGATGGAGTTCATCGATAACAGTTATTTTGAAGAACATAAGACGGGAACTTTGTATTTGCCCGGAAAGGCAAGGCAGTTAGAGGTTTTTGCCTGTATGGAGGGAGATGCCTATGACCCCTATATCTATAATGTTATGGATAAACAGGGGAATATGCAGGAGTTTCTGGATTACATCAAAAATAATGCACAGCAGTATAGAGATATTGGAATGAAAGACACGGATCAGGTAATCAGCTTATCCACCTGTGTATCCGCATCCACCAACGGTAGGATGATTGTCTTTGCCAGAATAAACCCATAAGGGGGGTGAGGGAATTTGTTTCGAAAAAAATGTCAAAAAATC
This sequence comes from Oribacterium sinus, assembly GCF_963537195.1. Taxonomy (GTDB): domain Bacteria; phylum Bacillota; class Clostridia; order Lachnospirales; family Lachnospiraceae; genus Oribacterium; species Oribacterium sinus_A. The sequence continues at coordinate 26,238 of NZ_CAUTEG010000004.1, forward strand.
TTAGCGGGACTATGTGCCCTCCTCTTAATGGGGACGGGGAAGTCCACGGTACTGGTCTCCAGTGCCAGTGAACAGAAGAAAAATTTCGGCTTGGAGAAGCCTGCAGAAGTGCAGATTCCCTTTGCCATCTCTGTTTCAGGAGAAGAGGTTCCCCAGTCAGATTTTCGCGTCTATATAGAAAGAGCTGTGGAAAGCCCCAATGCGCCGCTACCAAACCCCTACATTATGGATCTCCACATGGACTCCGGGGAAGAGCAGTTCAGCTTTGGAAAGATGCAGTTTTTAAGTGAGGGTGAGTATCATTATCGTGTTCGTCAGGAACAGCGAAATCATGAAGGCTTTACCTATGACACCACGGTATATTCCGTTGTGATTGAAGTACACAGTAAGAACAAGGACTACAATGGAAATGAAGTATCTCCTTATCTTTATGCCGTTGTCCTTGCGGAGAAAGAAGGAGAAGAGGATAAGTCCGGTGAGCTTTTGTTTAAAAACAGCTACTACCGAGACCCCTCCACGCCGGCTCCCGGACCTGGGCCGAAAGGAGGAAATGAAAATCCTCCCGGTAGTCCGCCCAAGAATCCCGGTGTTTTGGGAGTGGGCAGAGAAATCCTAAAACCCATCGAGGGAATCATCAGTCAGGTACCTGCTGTATTGGGTGTGGCCAGAAAGATTGCCACAGGAGATGACAGTGATATGGTATTCTATGGACTATCAGCCCTGCTGGCCATGGGAAGCTTCGGTTTTTGGAGCTACCAGGTGAAGAAGCGTAGTGAGGATGATGAAAATCCCGAAACAGAAGAGTAAAGAGCCTTTCCCTTTCTTGGTTTAGGAGAGAAAGAACGGGGAAGGTTAAAGAAAAACACCTTAGAAAAGAGCTTGCCGAAAGGCGTAAGGGGGCTCTTTCCAAGGTGTTTTTTTATCTATTTCTTTCCGGCTTCTTCCTGCTCATTCAGATTTTTGGAAACCGTCATTTCCTGATTATCGATATGCTCCTTCATCAGAGCCTTTGCACGAATAATGTCTCGAATCCGGATGGCCTCCAAGATCTTCTCGTGCTCGTTAATCAGTGTTCCCCTCTGGGCTTCATCCTTGATGTACTCTAAACGATAGCGGTACATCTGCTCCCGAAGATTGTTAATCATTTGAATCAAACGCTTATTGCCGGTGGCATTGTAAATGATGTCGTGGTAGGCCTCATCCGCCTCCGCAATCTCCATTTCCGTACCGGTGGCTACGGCCTTCTTAAAACGATCCTCCGCCTCATGTAAGGCAGCCAGTTGCTCCTCGTCGATTCTCTGGCAGGCCAGGTCTGTAGCCAGCTCTTCCAAAGCACCCCGAACCTCCAGCACATCCTGTAAAGACTTATGGGAAATCTTTGCCACCTCTGCCCCTCGTCTGGGAATCATCAGAACCAAACCTTCCAGCTCCAGCTTTCGGATTGCCTCACGAATGGGCGTTCTGGAAACTCCCAGCTTTTCTGCCAGCTGAATCTCCATGAGTCGTTCGCCGGGCTTCAGTTCTCCCTTTAAAATCGCCTGTCTCAGGGTATTGAACACCAAATCCCGTAGGGGAAGATACTCGTTCATATTAATGGTAAAATCACTACTCATCTGTTCCTCCTTCTTCTGCCCATGGTTCTGTAAGATATACCTGTTGTGCTAAATGTTGATCCTCGCCATAGCGAAGTGCTTGATAGGCTTTTTCCGCCCAAGCTTTATGCTCCAAAGGAAAGAGGGCAAAAACCGTGGGGCCGGAACCGCTCATTAAAGCCACCTCCGCTCCGTAGGATTGGAGCCGCTCCTTAAGAAGCTGTATTTCCGGTCGCATGGCAATGCTGACTTTTTCCAGAAGATTTCCCATCAAAGGGGTAATTTCCGATAAATTTCCTTTTTTCAGAAAATACAGAAATTTTTCCACATCCGGATGTTCTTCTTTGGGAATGGCATTTACGTTCAGGGCTTCATAAACAGCCTTTGTAGACAGGGAAAATGCCGGTTTAGCCAAGAGAAGAATACAAGCCGGTAAGTTGGGAAGGGGAGTAAGAATTTCTCCTATACCCTCCGAAAGATAACAGCCCCTGTGTAAGCAGAAGGGAACATCCGCCCCCAGCTTCACGCCTCTTTTCTCCAGGTCCTCTATACTAAGACCCAGAGCATATACCCGATTCATTAAATGCAACACGGCGGCGGCATCTGTGGAGCCTCCCGCCATTCCCCCGGAAACCGGAATACGTTTTTCCAAGTGAAAGGATAAGCCTTCCCGGATAGAGAACTCGTCAGCCAAAAGCTTTGCAGCCTTTACCATCAGATTATCCTCTCCTGTGGGGAGAAAGTCCAAATTACTGCTTAAGCGAATGCCGGGAGTCTTCTCCCTTTTCAGAGAAATTTCATCGCAAAGCTTCACGGTATGCATGACCATGCACACATCATGATAGCCATCCGGTCTTTTTCTTCGCACATCCAGGGAAAGATTAATCTTTCCGTAAGCCTGAATTCGCTGTTCTTCCATGCTTCTTCCTTCTTAAAAAAATCCTGTATACAAACGCCACTTTATTGTAAAGGTTAAATTGCATTTTTGCAAGTGCAATCCTTTGTGTTACTAAAGTAGATAAAAATAAAAAACTTCTTGACATGGTGACAAGCTGTCACTATACTGAGTCGGTGCAACTGGTGACAACTTGTCACTACACCGGAGACACTAATAGTGATGTCACCACACAGGAGATACAAACAGTGATGATTTGTCACTATCATCTACTTTGGCGGAGGAGGGGGCATGCCCACACAGAGATTTCTAAAACTGGAAGAAGAGAAGAGAAGACGGATTTTGGAAGCGGCAAAAAAAGAATTTTCTTCCTATGATTATGACAAAGTATCCATTAATCGGATTATTCAAGAAAGTGATATTTCCAGAGGGGCTTTTTATACCTACTTCCTGGATAAAGATGATTTACTGGTGCACCTCTTTGAAGCGGAAGAGGATAAGGCGGTGCGGTATTTCATGGAAATCATGCAGCGAAATCAAGGGGATTTTTTTCAAAGTATTCAGGAATGGGTCATCGAAATCGTGAAGGTTCGAAAAAAACAGATTGTGCAGGACAGCTTTGCCATGTTTTACCGCTCCGGATTTTTAAAAAATCTTTCCTTGGCCAGTATGAGAAGCCACATGGATCAGGGAAGACGGGACAACATTGATGTGGTCTTAGAGGCGATACCCAAAGATTATTTTCCGAAGACACTATCGGAGGAGGAAAAGGGCATCGGGATTCAAACCGCATTTTCACTGGCTTCCCTCAGCCTTTTACAGGCCTTTTCCATAGAAGGGCGAAAAGAGGGATCGCCGGAGGAGGATACGAAAGAGCGGGAAGTTTTTCTGCAAAAGATTCTTTATGTGTTTCAAAAGCAGATTCAACTTTTGGAGAAAGCGTTAGGAGGAATAGAGTAGAGATGAAAAAAGGGGTAAAAATTGTAATCGTGTTGCTTATCCTTTTAGGAGTGGCATTTTTGGTAGGAAGGCGTGTGTTAAAGCCTAAAGAGGAAGTGGAACATACGCAGCTTCCTTTGGCTACCGGTATTTCCGTGGAAAAGGGTGACCTGTCCATTACAGAGTCTTTGGTGGGTACCATTGAGGCCAGTGAGCAGTATGCTTTGGCTTCCAAGGTTTCCGGAGAGGTCTTGGAAATCTATGCGGAAAATGGTGCGGAGCTGAAAAAAGGGGATAAGATTGCCCGCTTAGACAATCAAAAGCAGATTGATGCGGCAAAATATACTTTGGAGCAGGCCGAGGCCCAGGCGAAGGCGGCAAGCGACGCCAGAAACCGTTTGGCAAGCCTCCAAGCTTCCGGAGATATTTCCGCCCAGGATTTTGAATCGGCGGATGCCCAGGCAAAGGCTGCGGAAGCCCAGGTAAAGGCGGCAAAGCTGAACTATGATACCCAGGTGGAGTTTGCCACCATTACCGCTCCTGCAGACGGGGTTTTGCAAAACAGCATTTTGGTGAAGGATGCCATGATTCCCCAGGGCACTCAGATAGCCAGTCTTATGGGGAATGGAAAACAGCAGCTTGTCTTTTCCGCAACAGAGGAACTGATGAAGAACCTGTCTTTAGGCCAGGAAGTGAAGGTGGAGAAGGGACAGGAACAATATACCGGCTCCATTACCGAGATTTCCGGGGTGATGAATGCCCAGACCGGCCTCTTCAACGTGAAAGCGAATTTAGAGAATTCCTCTCTTCCTGAGGGAAGTCGGGTGAAATTAACGGTAACGAAGGATAGTAGGAAACAAGTAAATCTTCTTCCTTTATCCGTTATTTACTATGACAACGGTTCTCCCTACGTTTATCTTTTGGAAAAGGGAGAGGGTGAGAATGGAAGCATTAAAAAGCAGTTTGTAGAGCTTGGCTTGCAGGGAGAGGAAAAGGTGGAAATACTTTCCGGGCTTACGGAGAAGGATTTGATCCTCAGCTCCTGGAATAATGAGATGTATGACGGCGCAAAGGTAAGACTGAATAGCTCGGAAACAGCGTCTTCTTCTGATGGAAAGACGGCAGGAGAAACAGATAGCAGTACTGGGGCAGTTAGTTCTGCCGCTACGGAAACCGGAAAGGAGGGCTAAGGATGCTTTCCATGACGAAATTCGTCTTAAGACGACCGGTTACTACCTTTCTTGTGGTAATCACCCTCATTTTCTTCGGTTTTATGAGCTTTACCACCATGAAAATGGAGTTGCTCCCCAATATGAACTTCCCCTACCTCATCGTGACCACCACCTATCCCGGAGCCTCTCCGGAGGATGTGGACGAGCTTGTCACCAAGCCCGTTGAGGAGGAGGTTTCCCTGCTTTCCGATGTAAAGCAGGTCAGATCCCAGTCCAATGAGAACTTTTCCATGGTTATTGTTCGTTACAATTACGGTACGAACATGACCAAGGCCTATGACAGTCTGAAGAAAAAGATGGACGCCATTAAATCCTCTCTGCCGGAGGACGCCAAGGATATCAGCATTATGGAAGTGGATATTAATGCCAGACCGGGAATGGTTCTCTCCATCAACAATAAAAACGAGAGTCAGCTTTATAATTATGTAGAGAATAACATTAGGCCGGAGTTTGAAAAATTATCCACCGTGGCTTCCCTTTCTCTTTCCGGAGGACAGGAAAGCTATGTAAGAGTGGAGCTTTCCCCGGAAAAACTGCAACAGTATCATTTGACCATGGAACAGGTGGTGGGAATGATGCAGGCTGCAAAGTTCACCTATCCTGCAGGAAGTACAAAGGTGGGAGATCAGGAATTATCCATCAGTACCGCTCAGGACTATTCCACCATTGAGGAATTACGAAAGCTTCCTATTACTACCGGAACAGGAAATACTTTGACCCTTTCGGATTTGGCTACAGTGGGTTCCGCTCTGTCGGATAAAAGCAGTATAGGACGATATAACGGCGAAGAGACCATTACCTTAAGCTTAAATAAGCTACAGAGTAAGTCGGACATTGCCATGAGTAAGGATGTGAACACCTTAATCAAGAAATTGGAAGGGAAGAATCCCAATCTGGAAATTCATGTGATTTCCGACTCTGCGGATAGCATTAAGAGCTCCCTGTCCAGCGTATTTCAGACCATGATTATGGCTGTCGTGATTTCTATGCTGATTATCTTCCTTTTCTTTGGAGATATAAAGGCCTCCCTAATCGTAGGTTCCTCCATTCCCTTGGCGATCCTGGGAGCAGTCGTCTTTATGGGAGCCATGGGCTATAGCCTGAATATGCTGACCCTTTCCGCCCTGGTTTTGGGCGTGGGTATGATGGTGGACAATTCCATCGTAGTATTGGAGGCCTGCTTCCGTGCCATGGACGATTACGGAGAGCAGCAAAGAAGTCTGAGGGAAGCTGCTATCGATTCTGTCAGGGTAGTGGGAGCCTCAGTTTTTGGAGGTACTCTTACCACCTGTGTAGTATTCCTTCCCCTGGGTTTTTTACAGGGAATTTCCGGACAGTACTTTAAGCCCCTTGGCTTTACCATTGTCTTCTGTATGGTGGCCTCTTTGATTTCCGCAGTTACCATTGTGCCTCTTTGCTTTACCCTTTATAAGCCTAAGGAGAACAGTAAGGCGGTAGCTTATCGTGGAGTTCGGCTTTTACAGGATGCCTATAGAAGCACCATCAGTAAATTTCTACGACATAAAAAAGTAGTGCTTGTAGCTACAGCCGGTATTTTAGTTCTTTCTCTCTTCCTGGCGACACAGCTCAGAACAGAGCTGATGGCGGATATTGATACCGGAACCGTTGAAATCGGCATTACCCAAAAGCCCGGTCTTTCCATAGAAGAAAAGGAAAGGGTAATAAAAGAGCTGGAGGAGCTGGTGGCGAAGGATCCGGATACGGACCGTTATACCGCAACGGCGGGAGGATCCGCTCTTTCCGCTCTGTACGGAGGAAGCACTGATCCTACGATTACGGTATATCTGAAAAAGGATCGTTCCATGAAAACTAAGGAAAAGGTAAAGGCATGGAAGAAGGCCTTGGAAAACCGGTCTCAAGAGGTTTTAAGCATAAAGTCCGTAAGTGATACCAGTATGAGCGGAGGAGATTACAGCCTCGGCAACAACTATGAAATTATTATTCAGGGATCGGATTTGGAAGAACTGCAAAGAAAGAGTAATGAACTTCTTTCTTTATTACAAAAGCAGAGCAGCCTCACCGGCATTCATTCCAGCCTGGAAAATGCAGCTCCCCTCTTGCAGGTGAAGGTAGACCCCATTAAGGCGGCGGCGGAAGGCTTAAGTCCTATCCAGATTGCCCAGTCCTTAAATACCGATCTTACCGGAAAAAAAGCAATGAAAATGACGGTGGAGGGGCAAAAGGTAGATGTGTGGGTGAATTATCCCAAAGATCAATTCGATAGCTTGGAAAAAGTGAAGTCCATTCGTTTTACTACACCCACAGGAGCGCAGGTTTCCCTGGAAAGTTTGGCTACTGTAAAGTATGCGGATTCTCCGGCCAGCATTGAACGAGAAGATAAAAAATATCAGGCGACGATTACGGCAAATTATACGGATAGTGCTAACAGCAATACCAAGGCAGAGATTGATGAATTGGTGGGTAAGAATTTAGGAGAAAATATTTCCGTTGTGGCCAATTCTCAAACCCAAAGCATGAATGAAGAGTTTGCGGACCTGTTCCGTGCCATAGCTATTGCGGTCTTTCTGGTCTTTGTAGTCATGGCGGCCCAGTTTGAGTCTACACGCTTCAGCTTTATGGTGATGACCACTATCCCCTTCTCCTTAATTGGTTCCTTCGGTCTCTTGTGGCTCTTTGATGCCACCCTGTCCATGACCTCCCTTTTGGGATTTTTGATGCTGGTGGGAACTGTAGTAAACAACGGAATCCTTTATGTGGATACGGTAAACCAGTACCGTCAGGAAATGCCTTTGGAGAAAGCTTTGACAGAGTCCGGTGCCACCCGACTTCGTCCTATTTTGATGACCACCCTGACTACGGTATTGTCTATGATTCCCATGGCTTTGGGCTTTGGTGATAATGGCGCCCTGATGCAGGGGCTGGCCTTGGTAAATGTAGGAGGCTTGGTGGCGTCCACCTTGCTGGCATTGCTTCTACTTCCGGTGTACTACATGATTATCTATGGCAGGAAAAAACATATGATAAAAGTTTAAAGCCGGCAGTGCAGCTTTGGTGCATAGCGTAAGGCGATATTTGGCAGGATAGTAGAAACTTATTTAGGAAAAAGAACACCAAAAGTTCACAGGATTGACGATTTTCGTTAAGAAATTCCGAGGAATATTATGTTATAGTAGAGAAGACTCCTTTTCTCTTAGTAGGGGCTGTAAGGATACATTATAGCTCTTATGCAGTACAGTGTACTTTACAGCCCCATGCTTAGAGAATATGAGCCTTTTTTGTAAGGAGAAGAAGATGAGAAAAAAGGGATATCCTATTAGTATAGCAATTGTTTTAGCGAGTCTGTCCTTTACCATGCCTGCCATGGCGCAGAAGGTACCGGGCTTTTCCGATAATGTTTCCGTGGATCAGATGCAGACTTCCTTTGAACGGCAGCGTTCCGAGGAGGAGTGGGCAAAGCTTCGGGACAATGTGATTTCCTGGGAAGAAATCGGGGACTTGGTACACGAGTACAACCCCACCGTATCCAGTCTTTGGAGAAACTTCCGGGAAAGTGACAGCAAGGGCAGCTACAATGTCAATGTAGAGGATGCCAGAAATCAGGTGGAAGAAGCCTATGAAAAGGCATTGTCCGCAGCAGACGGAAACAGTGTGGCGGAGGCTCTGGCAGAAATGCAGTATCAGAGCAACAGCAGCAATTTTTCCGCAGATACTGTAGCACAGAACGCAGACCGGGAGATTGCCAAGCTTTCCGTGGAGCAAACCGAGCAGAATACTATTGAGACCATTAGAAAGTCCTTCATTAGCAGAGAAAGCACCGGTCTTCAAAAGCAAATCGATGCCTTATCTTTAGCAGATGCGAAAAGTGCACAGAAAAGCACCGAGAGAAAGAAAGCTATCGGAAAGGCCACCCAGATTGATGTACTGACTGCTAAGGAGGCCTATGACCAGGCGAATCTGAGTCTTACGAAGAACAATTCCGCCTTTGATAAGATGACGGAGCTTTTACGGGTGAACCTGGGCTGGAAAGCTAGTGACACTCCGGAGATGCCTGTAATTCCAAGCCTTAGTGCAGAGCAGCTTACGGCAGTGAATTTAGAGGAAGACAGTAAGACGGCTTTACAGAATAACTACAGTCTTCGGATTTCAGAAAGAAAGCTAAACCTTTCCACAGGAGATGCCAACCGACAGAACCTGACAAGAAGCATTTCCGCAGCAAAGGAAAAGATTCAATCCGATATGCTTTCTCGCTACCAAAGCTTAAAGCAGGCGGAGGAGGCAAAAAGACAGGCGGAGCTGCAGGCTTCCAACGCACAGCAGGCTTACCAAAAGGCAGAGCGTGGCTATAAGCTGGGAAGTGTAAGCCGAGTGGATTTTGAAAAGGCGAAAAATGCTTCCGATACTGCAAGCCTTCAAAAGCAGCAGGCGGATTTGAAGCTTTATGAAGAATATTTGGATTATCAGGCCGGAAAGAATGGTTTGGCGACGGCAGAGTAAGAGAAAGGATACATTGAATCTTTTATGGAGAAGAAAAAGAATAAGATAAAATCCGCATTTGCTCTGGCTTTGAGCCTAGGGCTTCTCTGTCAAAGTTTCCCTGCTTTCGCGGAGGAGAAGCCTTGGGATGTAAATGACAACATCATTTCCTTCAGAGAAATCCCGGATCTTGTGGACCAATTCAGTACCGTGGCCAAGATGGAGCAGGATGCTTTGGCGCAAAGCACCGGCGATATGGCTTCCGTACAGAAGGCGGTAAAGGACGAAAAGGCTGATATACTGGCGAATTTGCAGGAAAGCATTGACAGCTTAAAGGAGCAGAAGCAGGATACCACAGATCCTACGACCAAGGCTTTTTTGCAAAGCCAGATCAATCAGTTAGAAAAGGTAAAGAACAGCAAGAAGATTTTACCGGATATAGACAGCAGTCTGGCAGAGGTGAACCAAGGCCTGGTGCAGCTTTCCGAGACGGAAAAAAGCATGAAGAAGGCGGAAGCCAAGACGGAAAAGGCTGTGAAGTCCGGATTTTATACCGGAAAAAAGCTCTTAAGCGACGGTATGCAAAATCTTTATTTCAGTGCCATTTCCTTGGAAAACAATAAGACAATGCTGGAAAAAAGAGTGGCCATGTTACAGGCAGGCTTAGAAAAGACGGAAAGACAGGCGCGCCTCGGACAGGCTACGGCAAATGATGTGAGCGCGGCAAAGCTTGCCTTGGACGGTGCTCAGTCGGATTTACAAAAGGCTAAGGACGGTCTGGAAAGCATGAAGAGAAATATGGGACTGAGCCTTGGTTGGAGCATGAATACCTATTCTAATATTCAGTTCGAAGCCATTCCCGACTATCCAAGAAATTATCTGTCAACAAGAGACTGGGGAAAGGACATTGATTCCGCCCTAAGTCATAACAGTGAACTGGGCAGTATTCTCCGCGTTAAGGATAATAACATTACCGGCTGGACGGAGAAGAAACAGAGTCAAAAGGAAAAAGAACAGCAGATTCGAGTTTCCATGGAGGAGCTCAGACGGAATATTAGCGAAGCGGAAGCGGCATTAAATGCGGCAGAATCCGTTTCAGAGCTTTCCCGTTTACAAAAGGAAAAAGCAGAGCGGATGAATGCTTTGGGACTTTTGGGAAGGGCAGATTTCCAAGGCTTATCCTTAGAAGCCTTATCCAAGGAAAATGCAGCTGCTCAGGCAAAACTGGATTATAATCAGGCGGTCTTCCAATACGAAGAAGCGGTCGAGAGAGGGATACTTTCCACAGGGGAGTAATCCCTCTCTTTTTTTCTTAAGGAGTATCTCACGGGTAGTGTGGGATATCTCATTGGACATACGCATAAGGATTTTATGGAAAGCATTATAGAAAGTCTTACGATAAGCCTTATGATAAACAGGCATTCCGAACAGGGAATTCGAAGCGTATTTTTTAAGAAAAGCTTATCCGAATGTGGAGTATAGGAGATTGGAGTGTTTTGTGTTATAACGGAAGAAGCTGAAGAAAAATTCCAATAGCCAGAATGTATGTTCTATGATATAATCTCTCGGCAAGCAAAAAATGAAGAAATAAAGGGAAAGAACAGTAGTCCGGTAAGAAGCGAAAACCGGTCCAAGTAACAATACAAAAAGTAAAGGAAGAAAATCATGGCAAACAAAGTAAGCAAGGCTCCTGTAGTAGCATTGGAAGATCGGGATGAAAAGTTAAAGGCGCTGGATGCGGCTCTCAGCAAGATTGAAAAGGATTGCGGAAAGGGCTCCGTGATGAAGCTGGGAGATTCCGGAGTGAATAAGGACATCTCCGTAGTACCCACCGGTTCCTTATCCGTGGATATTGCTCTTGGGGCAGGCGGTTTCCCAAGAGGGCGTATTATCGAGATCTACGGTCCGGAATCCTCCGGTAAGACTACCCTTGCCCTTCATGCAGTGGCAGAGGTACAAAAGCGTGGAGGAATCGCGGCCTTTATTGATGCGGAGCATGCTTTGGATCCCCGCTATGCTCAGGCTATCGGCGTGGACATTGATAACCTCTATGTGGCACAGCCGGATTCCGGAGAGCAGGCCTTGGATATTGTAGAGACCATGGTTCGTTCCGGTGCGATGGACATCTTGGTTGTGGACTCCGTGGCGGCATTGGTGCCTAAGGCGGAGATTGACGGAGAGATGGGAGACAGCCATGTGGGCTTACAGGCTCGTTTGATGTCTATGGCTTTAAGAAAGCTTACCGCTATTATCGCCAAGTCCAACTGTATCCTTATTTTCATCAATCAGTTAAGAGAAAAGGTCGGCGTGATGTTTGGTAATCCGGAGACTACCACCGGTGGACGCGCGTTAAAGTTCTATGCCTCTGTTCGTGTGGACATCCGAAAGGGAGAAAGCATTAAGACCGGTGACGGAGATTTCAGTGGAGCCCGTACCAAGGTGAAGATTTCCAAGAATAAGATTGCCCCTCCCTTTAAGAATGCGGAGTTTGACATCAGCTTCGGTTCCGGTATTTCCAAGGAAGGAGAAATCCTGGATCTTGCGGTAGAAAAGAAGATGATTGAGAAGAGTGGTGCCTGGTTTGCCTATAACGGGGATAAGATCGGACAGGGCCGTGAGAATGCCAAGGCCTTCTTAAAGAGTCATCCCAGAATCATGGCGGATTTGGAGATTCAACTTCGTAAAGAATACGGTTTGAAGGAAGACCCCTATTTGGAAGAGGTTTTGGCCTTTGTTCCGGAGGATGAGGATATGGATCTTACGGTTAGCCTGGCTGAGGACGCAGAGGAATAAGATTTGTTTGAAGAGGGAGTGCGGACTCCCTCTTTTTTCCTAAAGCTTTATACAGAGTGGACAAAAGGAGGAACAACTTGAAGGAATGGAATCCGGAGGAATTTCTTCGGGAACAGGCAGTGAGAAAGAAAAGTAGCAATAAAGAAAGTAAGGCAGAGGAAGCGGAAGAAGAACAACGGGAAGAAAGGAAGCAGGAAGACAGCGAGTCGAGGGGCATTGCTTTTTCTTTGAAGGATACTGAACTTGCTGAAATTGTCCGGAATCCCTTACGAAGAGAAAGTCTTTCCGAAGAGGAAAGGCTCTATAACCGATGCAAAGAAAGAAGCCTTTATCTCTTAACAGGGGCAGCAAAGACCGAACGGAGACTTCGGGAAAAACTGCAAAAGTCCGAGCATTATACAGAAGAAATTATAGAGAGAACCATTTCCTTTCTTAAAGAATACGACTACATCAATGACTATCGCTATTGTATGCAATATTTGGAGGAAAATGCTCACCGCCGTTCCGCAAAGGATATACAGACTAAGCTCTATGGTAGAGGCGTTGACGGCTCTGTGATTCGAGAAGCCATGGAGGATTATCAAAGAAAACATAGAGAAGAGGGAGAGGAAAGTTCCTTTGAAGAGCAAAGAGAAACTGATCCGGAAAGAATTGCTTTAAAGCGTTGGCTGGAGAAAAAAAGCAGAAACATGGATCTATCGGATTGGAAGGAGAGGCAGAAGCTTACGGCCTCCCTCCTTCGAAAGGGCTTTTCTTACAGTATGATTCAGGAGTATTTGCAGCAGGAGGAGTAGAAAACTATAAACAATAGAGGATATATTTTCAAAACTAAGTGAGAAGTTATCACTAGAGTAATACAGATAAAGTATATCGGAAGGTGAAGTTCATGGAGGAATCAAAAGAAAAAAATATTGTAATAGATGAAAATACAATTAAGAAAAAGGTCTTCAATATTAGACATCAAAAGGTTATGCTTGATTTTGATCTTGCTGAAATATATGGTTATTCTACGAAGAGATTTAATGAGCAAGTGAAAAACAATGCTGGCAAGTTTGATGAAGATTTTCTGTTTCAACTCACAAGAGATGAGTGGGAAATTTTGAGGTCGAAAAATTCGACCTCAAAATCAGAGCAGGGATCCGGCGGTAGAAGATATCTCCCCTACGCTTTTACAGAGCAAGGAATTTATATGCTAATGACTGTGTTAAAAGGGGAACTTGCCACAAAACAAAGCAAGGCATTGATACGAATGTTTAAGCAGATGAAGGATTTCCTTGTTGAAAACAGTGAGTTTATCGATGCCAAAGCGTTTATACAAGTAGCAGCACAGACGACACAGAATACCAGAGATATAGCAATACTTAATAATAAGATAAGCACTTTGGCATCAAAGGAAGACTTTAAAAAAGTAATGGATAACTTTATAGATCCGAATAGCTATAAACATTTTCTGCTGATGAACGGAGAGAAGATTGAAGCTGATCTTGCCTATACTACAGTATATAAGTCTGCAAAGAAAAGCATTTTCTTAATTGATAACTACATAGGTCTAAAAACATTGGAATTATTGAGAGCTGCTAAAGATAATGTTGAAATTATAGTCTTTAGCGAAAATTTGAAAAACAAGGATATGCTCACGCAGAGTATTTTAAATGACTTCAGACAAGATTATCCCAACATCCAATTGAAAATAAAAAACGTAGGAACAATGTATCATGATAGATATCTTGCTATTGACTATGGTACAAATCATGAAGCTTTTTATTTTTGTGGAGCATCTTCGAAAGATGTAGGAAATAAAATATCTACAATATCCAAAATAGAAGAGCCTTTAAGAGATATGTATCATGGCTTGTTTAAAGGAATACTAAATAATGCAGACTTACAAATTTAATGCTATACAGGAGGGCTGTCTGTACTTTATAAACTCTTTAGAAATGAAAACTTGACACAGTCTATTTAATTGCGTACAATCAAACACGTAAAGAAAATCAATAATCACTTTTATAAATACTCAAGGAGGAATGAATATGTCAGCACCAAATATTACTGCAGCAGAGTTTGAAGAGAAGGTACTACAGTCTAAGGAGCCGGTATTAGTGGATTTCTGGGCAGACTGGTGTGGACCTTGTAAGATGCTTTCTCCAATTATCGGAGAGATTGCAGCTGAGGCACAGGGCTTTAAGGTATATGCGGTTAATGCCGATGAAGAGCAGGACTTGATGGCTCGCTACGGTGTTCGCGCTATCCCAACCTTAATCGTATTTAAGGATGGCCAGGTATACAAGCAGAATACAGGATTTATTCAGAAGGATCAGGTTTTAGATCTTTTAAAGTAATTTAACGGAGCATATTTTCTTTAAAGAAGGCAAGCAGTCCGTTCTTTCAGGAAAAAGAGTAGTTTGGGTCTAAAGATAGAAAGCCCCTTAGGGGAAGGGAGAGGGTGACTGCGGTCGCCCTTTTCTTATAACTAAACGAAAAATAAAGCTTAAGAAGTGCAGAAACAGAAAAGCAGAAACAGAAAAGCAGAAACAGAGAAGTAGAAGCAGAAACGCAGAAACAGGGAAAATAAGACTTATAAAAGAATAAAATAGGCGAAGCGATTAAGATAGAAAGGAAAGAAAAACAATGCATGATATTATCATTGTGGGAGCGGGAACAGCAGGATTATCCGCAGCCATTTACGGACTGAGAGCCGGAAAAAGCGTATTGGTTTTAGAACAGGCTTCATACGGCGGTCAGATTATCAACACTCCGGAAATTGAAAATTATCCGGCAATCCAGAAGATTTCCGGTTTTGAATTTGCCACAAACCTCTATAATCAGGCGAAAAACCTGGGAGCAGAGTTTGCTTTTGAAAAGGTAGAGGGAATCGAAGATAAGGGACAGTTTAAGGAAGTAAAGACAAAGGACAAGAGCTACGAGGGAAAAACCGTAATCCTTGCTACCGGTGCCAAGAACAGAAGCCTTGGCGTGGAAAAGGAAGAGGAGCTGGTGGGAAAGGGCATTTCCTACTGTGCAACCTGTGACGGAATGTTCTACCGTGGCAAGGTGGTAGCAGTAAACGGCGGTGGAAACACAGCAGTAGAGGATGCCACCTTCCTTTCCGATTATGTGCAGAAGGTTTATGTGATTCACAGAAGAGACGAATTCAGAGCGGACAAGGCAGAAGTGGATCGTTTGACCTCCAAGCCAAATGTAGAGCTGGTTTTGAATTCCACCGTAAAGAGGCTGGAAAGTGATGCTTCCGGATTAACCAGTATTGTGGTAGAGAATAAGAACGGAGAGGAAAGAACTCTGAAGGTGGACGGTCTGTTTGTTGCCATTGGACAGGCGCCGGACAATCAGGCCTTCTCTGAACTGGTGGAATTAGACGGTAAGGGATACATTTCTGCAGGAGAAAGTACCTTAACCAAGACTCCCGGCATTTTCACCGCAGGAGATTGCAGAACCAAGGCAATCCGCCAGCTGGCAACAGCAGCCTCCGACGGTGCAGTGGCAGGACTTGCAGCAGTAAGCTATATCAACGAAAAAGGACTATAAATGAAAGTAGATCGCGACTTAAGTTTGAGACTGGAAAATCAGCTTTGTTTTCCTCTTTATGCTTGTGCCAAGGAGGTCACAAGAAAATATAAGCCATTTCTGGATCCCTTGGATCTGACCTATACCCAATATATTGCCATGATGGTGCTTTGGGAGAAAAAAGAAGTGCGGGTAAAGGATTTGGGAGAAGCCCTATATCTGGATTCCGGAACCTTGACGCCTCTTTTAAAAAGATTGGAGCAAAAAGGATTGCTTACACGCTCTCGCAATCAGGAGGATGAGAGAGCCCTTTGTGTACGCATTAGTGCAGAGGGAGAGGCACTAAAGCAGAAAGCCCTGTCCATTCCGGAGGGAATGCGGTCATGCATTTCTCTAAGCGATGAAGAGATGCAGGTATTGAAGAAATTATTACATAGAACCTTAGAGGGATTGGAGGAGGACTAAGGTCCTCCTTTCTTTTTTGTTTTTTGTTTAGCGACTAATAGAGTAAAGATTTTGTCAGTTGACTTGTTTTCCGCTATCGTTCTTCCCAAAGCTTTGGTAAAATAGGGAGCAGTGTACAGTTCGAGACAAGATTGGAGGAATAGATGGCAGAGTTTGATTATCTGGTAGTGGGTGCGGGACTTTTTGGCGCTGTTTTTGCTAGAGAGGCAAAGGAACGGGGGAAGAAGGTTCTGGTCATTGACCAAAGGAATCATATCGGGGGAAATGTTTACAGCTACGAGAAAAATGGTATCATGGTTCACCACTATGGGGCTCACATTTTCCATACCAACAATGAAGAGGTTTGGCGGTATGTGAATCGCTTTTCGGAATTTAACCGCTTCACCAATTCCCCTATAGCCAATTATAAGGGGGAGATTTATTCTCTGCCCTTTAACATGTATACCTTCAATCGGATGTGGGGGGTAATCCGCCCGGAGGAAGCGAAAGAAAAAATTGAGGCGGAGCGAAAGGCCGCGGGAATTAGCGAGCCTAAGAATCTGGAAGAGCAGGCTATTTCCTTGGTGGGAAGGGAAATCTATGAGAAATTGATTAAGGGCTATACCAAAAAGCAGTGGGGCAGGGATTGTAAGGATCTTCCGGCTTCCATTATCAAAAGACTTCCGGTACGTCTAACCTATGACAACAACTACTTTAATGCCCTATATCAGGGAATTCCCAAGGCGGGCTATACCAAGCTGGTGGAAAATATTCTTTCCGATATCCCCGTGGAGCTGTCTCAAAACTTCTTTGAGAATAGGGAAATGTGGATGGAAAAGGCGGAGAAGATTGTATTTACCGGTCCTATTGATGCCTTTTACGAGTACTCCTTGGGAGAGTTGGAATACAGGAAGGTGGATTTCGTGGTGGAAGAGCTTCCTATAGAGAATTATCAGGGAAATGCCGCGGTGAATTACACCGATGAAGAAAGCCCCTATACTCGAATTATAGAGCATAAGTGGTTTACCTTCGGAAAGGATCTGGAAGGAAAGGATATTCCCACAACCATCATTTCCAAGGAATACAGTGCGGAGTGGAAGAGGGGAGAAGAGCCCTACTACCCGGTAAATGATGAGAAAAACCAGGCTTTGTATCAGAAGTACAAGGCGCTTTCCGAGAAGGAAGAGAAGGTACTTTTCGGAGGCCGCCTGGGAGAGTACAAATACTATGACATGGATATGGTTATTGCCTCCGCCCTGGACTTTTCCAAAAAGCATTTAGGATAAACGGTATTTGTCGGAAAGGAGGAAACAATGAAACCCATAGGACTTATGGGGCGTGTAGCGGTAGGATTTGTGGTAACCACCCTTTTGCCCATCCTCTTGTTTTACCTCTCCTTTCTGAAGATTCTTCGAATCAGTCAGGGGATTTTTATCCTGATTTTTGCGGGACTGTTCTTTATTGCTTGGATTTATAACGGCATTGTGAAGCCGGTGGATGAATTGAAAAACGCAGCCAAACGTATCGGAGACGGAGACTTGGACTTCAGTCTGGAGGCGGAAAGCCACGATGAGTTTGGAGAGCTGACCCAGGCCTTCGAGAAAATGCGGATTCGCCTAAAGCAGAATCAGGAAGAAAAGTTAAAGGACGAGCAGGAAAACAGGGAGCTTGTCACCAATATTGCCCATGATTTAAAGACTCCCATTACCTCTATCAAAGGATATGCGGAGGGAATTCTGGATGGGGTAGCCTCCACCGAGGAGAAAAAACGGAAATACATCCAAACCATTTACCATAAGGCAGTGGAGATGAATCGCCTGATTGACGAATTGAATTACTACGCCAAGATAGAAACCAACAGGATTCCCTATCATTTTTGTCAGCTTCCCGCCTTGGAGTATTTTCAGGATTTCAGCGTGGAGGTGGCGATGGACTTGGATGCCATGGGCTACAGGTTCGAAACGGACTTTCTGCTGGAAGAATCCGTGGAGGTCATTGCGGATCCGGAGCAGCTACGAAAGGTGCTGAACAATATCATTTCCAATGCCATTAAATATATGGATAAGAAGGATCCGAAGATTCGCTTCGTGCTTTCCGATGCGGGGGATTTCGTAGAGGTGGAGATTTCCGATAACGGAAAGGGAATCGAAAAAAAAGATTTACCCAATATTTTTGAAAGATTTTTCCGAACAGATGCCGCCAGAAATACGGAAACCGGCGGTTCCGGCATTGGCCTTTCCATCGTAAAGAAGATTATCGAAGATAGCGGTGGCAGAATCTGGGCGGAGAGCGAATTGGGAGAGGGAACAAGCATTCATTTTGTATTACGAAAATGCTTTCCCCAAACAAGAAACCATTAAGGCAGCTAAAGCATTTCCCAAAAGAAGAAAAAGGGAAAAAGATAAAATACGGAAGCAAGAAAGGAAATTCTATGGAAGAGAAGAAGAAAATTTTGATTGTGGAGGACGAAGCCTCCATCGCAGAGCTGGAAAAAGACTATTTGGAGCTGTCCGGCTTTCAGGTGGAGACCGAGGGGGACGGAGAAAAGGGCTTAAAGAAGGCTTTGGAAGGAAATTATGACCTTCTGATTCTGGATTTGATGCTCCCGGGAAGAGACGGCTTCTCCATTACGCAGGAGGTGCGAAGCAAGAAGGATATCCCCATCCTGCTGGTTTCGGCAAGAAGAGACGATATCGATAAAATCAGAGGATTAGGCCTTGGGGCGGATGATTACATGACCAAGCCCTTCTCCGCCAGCGAGCTGGTGGCCAGAGTAAAGGCCCATTTGGCAAGATACACAAGACTTCGGGATAGCGGCAAGGAAGAAAATGAAATCATTGAAATCCGGGGTTTGAAGATTGATACCACCGCCAGAAGAGTGTTTGTAAACGGAGAAGAGGTGCCCTTTACATCTAGAGAGTTTGATCTTTTAGCCTTTCTTGCGGCCCATCCCAACCGGGTTTACACCAAGGAAGAGCTGTTCCAGGAGATTTGGAAAATGGAGTCCATCGGAGATATTGCCACTGTTACCGTACATATCAAGAAGCTTCGTGAGAAGATTGAGATGGAAAATGCAGTGAAGCCTCAATACATCGAGACAATCTGGGGTGTGGGGTATCGCTTTAAAGCATAGGAAATAGAAAAGCTGAATTTACCTGTTTCCTCCCTTTACTATCATTTTATTCTTGTTTATAATGACGGAGTATGATTTTCGTATTTTATCACGAACAATCTGACAATTACTTCAAATGACGGGAATGAAAAAAATTTTTTCCATTTTCCCTAATCGATTAAGGAGGATGCACAATGGCAAGAAAATGGGTTTACCTTTTCAAAGAAGGTGATGCAGGCATGCGTGAGCTTTTGGGTGGTAAGGGAGCGAACTTGGCGGAGATGACCAAGATCGGTTTACCGGTTCCTCAGGGATTTACCATTACTACCGAGGCTTGTACACAGTACTATGAGGATGGCAAGACGATTAATGACGAGATTCGTGAGCAGATCGACGCACACATCCTTAAGATGGAAGAGATTACAGGAAAGAAGTTTGGAGATCATGAGAATCCATTGTTAGTGTCCGTTCGTTCCGGAGCAAGAGCTTCCATGCCGGGTATGATGGATACCATCTTGAACCTTGGTTTAAATGAAGATGTTGTTAGAGTTTTGGCTGAGAAGTCCAACAATCCAAGATGGGCATGGGACTGCTACAGAAGATTTATCCAGATGTACTCTGATGTAGTTATGGAAGTAGGTAAGAAGTACTTCGAAGAGCTTATCGATGAGATGAAGGCTAAGAAGGGCGTTACTCAGGACGTTGACCTTACTGCAGAAGACTTACACGAGTTGACTGAGCAGTTTAAGGCAGAGTACAAATCCAAGATTGGTTCCGACTTCCCCTCCGATCCTAAGGAGCAGCTCTACGGGGCTATTATGGCGGTATTCAGAAGCTGGGATAACCCAAGAGCCAACGTTTACCGTAGAGACAACGACATCCCATACTCTTGGGGTACCGCTGTAAACGTTCAGTCCATGGCTTTCGGAAACATGGGTGACGATTGCGGAACCGGTGTAGCATTTACCAGAGACCCCGGAACAGGAGCAAAGGGATTGTTCGGTGAGTTCTTAACCAATGCACAAGGAGAGGACGTAGTAGCCGGAGTTCGTACTCCTATGCACATCAATGAGATGGAGCAGAAGTTCCCTGAGGCCTTCAAGCAGTTTACAGAAGTGTGTCAGATTTTAGAGAAGCACTATAGAGATATGCAGGATATGGAGTTTACCGTAGAGCACGGAAAGCTGTATATGTTGCAGACCAGAAACGGTAAGAGAACCGCTCAGGCAGCATTAAAGATTGCTTGTGATTTGGTAGATGAAGGAATGCGTACCGAGGAAGAGGCAGTTGCTATGATTGATCCTCGAAACTTAGATACCCTTCTTCACCCACAGTTTGACCAGAAGGCATTAAAGGCAGCTACTCCTCTTGGAAAGGGACTTGGCGCATCTCCCGGAGCTGCTTGCGGTAAGGTTGTGTTCACTGCTGACGATGCGGAAGTTTGGGCAGCACGTGGAGAAAAGGTAATCCTGGTTCGTTTGGAGACATCTCCTGAGGATATCACCGGAATGAAGGTGGCACAGGGTATCCTGACCGTTCGTGGCGGTATGACTTCTCACGCAGCCGTAGTAGCAAGAGGAATGGGAACCTGCTGCGTATCCGGACTTGGCGACATTGTCATGGACGAGGCAAATAAGAAGTTTACTTTAGGCGGAAAGACCTTCCACGAGGGAGATTTCATTTCCTTAGACGGTTCTACCGGAAATGTTTATGACGGCCTGATTCCTACAGTAGACGCTTCTATTGCCGGAGAGTTCGGAAGAATCATGGCTTGGGCTGACAAGTACAGAAAGCTTGCCGTTCGTACCAATGCAGATACTCCACAGGATGCTAAGAAGGCAAGAGAGCTTGGTGCAGAGGGAATCGGACTTTGCCGTACAGAGCATATGTTCTTCGATCCCGAGAGAATCTTCGCTTTCCGTGAGATGATCGTATCCGACACCAAGGAAGAGAGAGAAGAAGCATTAGAGAAGATTCTTCCCTACCAGCAGGGAGACTTTGAGGCACTCTATGAGGCACTTGAGGGCAATCCTGTTACCATCCGTTTCTTAGACCCGCCTCTTCACGAGTTCGTTCCACAGGAGGAAGAGGAAATCGAGAAGCTGGCTAAGGCAAAGAACAAGAGCGTACAGGAAATCAAGGATATCATCACTTCCCTGCACGAGTTCAACCCCATGATGGGACACAGAGGACTTCGTCTTGCTGTTACCTATCCTGAAATTGCCGTTATGCAGACCAAGGCAGTTATCCGTGCGGCAATCAACGTACAGAAGAAGCATCCTGATTGGAAGATGAATCCGGAAATCATGATTCCTCTTACTTCCGAAGTGAAGGAGTTCAATGTTGTTAAGAAGGTGGTTGTAGAGACTGCTGACGAGGAAATCAAGAAGGCCGGCGTAAATCTTGCATACCAGGTAGGAACCATGGTGGAGATTCCAAGAGCCTGCCTTACTGCGGATGAGATTGCGAAAAATGCAGACTTCTTCTGCTTCGGAACCAACGACTTAACCCAGATGACCTTCGGCTTCTCCAGAGATGACGCAGGAAAGTTCCTGAATGCTTACTATGACAACAAGATTTTTGAGTCTGACCCATTTGCAAAGCTGGATCAGGTTGGTGTAGGAAAGCTGATGAAGATGGCTATCGAGTTAGGAAAGCCTGTAAATCCGCACTTACACGTAGGAATCTGTGGTGAGCACGGTGGAGATCCTTCTTCCGTTGAGTTCTGCCACGATATCGGACTGGATTACGTTTCCTGTTCTCCGTTCCGTGTGCCGGTAGCACGTCTTGCTGCAGCACAGGCGCAGATTAAGAATCCAAGAAAGTAATAGATAAAAAGGCGTATCCTTTAAGGGATGCGTCTTTTTTATTACTGTGAATAAGAAAAACTTAAATTCAAGATTTAAGGAAAATGTGATAGGATAGCTTAGAATCGTATGGTCAAGACTCTAGCTTAGGAGGAAGTGCTTTGTTAAAGATTTTTTTCGGAGAAATGGAAAATGCAATTTATACGCCTTCAATATACTTTAACAATCAATATGAGGATGAGTGGCTGGAAGAGGACTTGGCAAAGGTAATGATAGAAGATGTGGATCAATCCAAGGTGGTTAGTAGCCATCTAATTGAGAGTCCGATATTGGGACCGATTCCCCCTGAAAGGCTTTCCGGGGGAGTCAAGACCCTTTTGCTGATGGCTTTTGATAACAGCGGACATATCTTTAATGGATCGGCTTGCGGAGATAATTGCGCCAAGTGGATTTCTACCATTGCGTCTCATAAAGATTTAACAATTAATTTGCATCACATCATGGATTTTAGCACTGTGGAAGGATTTTCCGCATTTATCTTAAATACCGGCAAAATGGTAGAAAGCTACAATGCGTATTTAGAGGAAGCTATTAAAATTCCTTTGGAGGACTTCTAAAATGAAGGGAATGCACCACATTGTTATACAAAATAAGCGGATTCGATTTGCATTTTCTATAAAAAGAAATATTACTATTATCCGAGGAGATAGTGCTACGGGAAAAACAACGCTGTTCTCTATGATTGAAGAATATGGAAATCTTGGCAAGGATTCTGGCGTGCAAATTCAATGCGATAAGGCCTGTGTAGCGCTATCCGGAAAATACTGGCAGGAGACGTTGGAAAATATCCATGATTCCATAGTCTTTGTTGATGAGGACAGTAGGTTTTTGAAAACTAAGGATTTTGCAAAAAGAATTCGTAATTCCAATAATTATTATGTGCTGATTACCAGAGAAAATTTACCTGCCTTACCCTACTCCGTGGAAGAAATATACGGGATTCATTGTTCGGGAAGATATATGGATACAAGGCAGGTATATAACCTGTTTTATAAGATATACTCGGAGACAAATCCCGGAAAGCTTTTGGTAAAGTCCTTAGTGACGGAGGATTCTCAAGCAGGATTTACCTTTTTTTCACAAGTTGCCATGACAAGGGGGATTTGCTGCGAAAGTGCAGATGGAAAGTCTAATATTCTAGGGATTTTACAGAAAAGGCTGCTTAATAAAGAGCAGAAGGAAACTTTGGTAATAGCGGATGGAGCAGCATTTGGACCGGAAATGGCTCATATTTCTCAATTACTTAGAGGAAATTCAAATATCAAACTCTATCTTCCGGAATCTTTTGAATGGCTTTTATTGTATGCGGATATTTTAAATAAACCATTTATTCGTAAAAGGCTTGAAGAAGCGGAAAATTATATTGAAAGTGAAAAATACTTTAGCTGGGAAAGATATTTTACAGATTTACTAATGGAAGAAACAGAAGATTCCCCTTATCCTTATGACAAGTCTAATCTTAAGGACTTTTATCTTCAGGATAAGGTTGTTCAAAAAGTGTTAGAGGCAATGGCACCAATCTGCTTGGCTAAAGAATAGATGTATCAGTATAATAGTGCTCTTATAAAGTCTCTAAGATAAGAGAATCTGATTCATAAAAAATTGCTAAAAACGCTGTTCAATGCTATACTGCTTTAGCATAAGAATAGAGAAAAAATACATTAAGATATTAATTTTTAAGGAGATTTCATGTTGAAGAAGAGAGCTTGTCTTTTATGCCTTATGGCTTTGTTATCTTTAGCTTCCTGCAAACCCAAGTACGGAGTGAATTCTGCTCCTGTTATGACTACGGCAGCGGCAGATCAAGTCATTCTTATCGATTTCGACCAGATTTCTGACGATGTGATAGAGAGCATGGATCCTGAGGATTTCCCTTTTGTAAAGAATCTGACGATTTCCGGAAGTAATGATACCCATATGGTGGAAGTTCATGCAGAGATAGTGGATAATGTCAGCAATGAAGCACTGACCATTTTCCTGGATCAGCTGATGCGGGAGATTTCCAATGCGGCGGCGGTACAGGATTTCCGTTATAGTAAGTCCACAGACGACAGCTATGGAAGCTTCTTCCAAAAATACGGTGTACACTATGTAATCACCAAGGGAGAAGAGACAGTGGAGGATGTTACCGTGCAGCCGGGAGAGAGCTTCCCCTTCACTGCGTAAGAAAAAAGAATAAGAATTTACCGGAGCGGGAAGAAATACCTAGAGCAAGAAATAAAGGTTTTCGTTTCATCGCCCGAGAAAAAGAGCAGCAGAACTTTTTAACAACACGTACAAGGACTGTAGCAATAGGAGAAATCATTCTTCATGGAAAATACTAAGGACAAGATATCTAGCGAGAATATAGATAATCAAGATGGGGGGAAAGTACCCCAACGAGAAAAGAGAGGGCAGGGTTTTCGATTAGAGCATTGGCATATCATTGCTTTAGGACTGATGCTTTATGATTCCCTTGCCCTCAGCTTTTCCTATTTGATTGCCCTTTGGCTTCGCTATGATTTGCGCTACAGCACCATTGACACAATATATATAGAACGTTGGAAAGCGTTTCTTCCCTTCTATATTCTTGGGTCACTGGCGGTTTTTTGGTTTTTAAAGCTTTATAAAAGCATCTGGCGTTTTGCCAGCTATTCCGAGCTTCTTCGGGTAAGCATGGCCACCGTCATTTGCTCCGTCTTTCATATCATCGGCATCACGCTCTTGTGGGGAAGAATGCCGATTTCCTACTACGTTATCGGGGCGATTTTGCAGTATCTGGCAGTACTGGGCATTCGCTTTTCCTATCGTTTTATCCTGCTTCTTCGAAAGGTCAATAACAAGAAAAGTCATCATCGGATTATGGTAATCGGAGCAGGTTCTGCCGGGCAAATGCTGATTCGTGACATTCAACGCTCCGGAGAAGTGGACGGGGCGGTAGTTTGTATTATCGATGACAACAAAAACAAGTGGGGAAGACTGATTGACAATATCCCTGTGGTGGGAGGAAGAGAAAGCATTTTGGAGGCGGTGGAAAAATTTGCCGTGGATAAAATCTTCCTGGCCATTCCTTCCGCTACGGTTTCTCAAAGAAGAGATATTCTGCAAATCTGTAACGAAACCACCTGTGAGCTGAAGAACCTTCCCGGAATGTACCAGCTGGTTACCGGACAGGTCAGTGCCAGCGCCATGCGAAAAGTTTCCGTGGAGGATTTGCTGGGAAGAGACCCGATCAAGGTGGATCTTCGGGAGGTATTTTCCTTTATTAACGGAAAGACGGTATTGGTCACCGGCGGAGGGGGCAGCATCGGCTCGGAGCTTTGCCGGCAGATTGCAGGCCACAGTCCTAAGAAGCTGATTATCTTCGATATTTATGAGAACAATGCCTACAATATCCAGCTGGAGCTAAGGGAAAATTTTCCGGAGTTGGATTTACTGGTCTTGATCGGCTCCGTACGAGACTCCCGGAGAATGTTCCAGATTTTTAAGGAGTACAGACCGGAAATCGTTTATCATGCAGCGGCTCATAAACATGTGCCCTTAATGGAGGACAGCCCCTGCGAAAGTATTAAGAACAATGCCTTGGGAACCTACAAAACCGCCTATGCGGCCATGGTGAACGGCTGTAAGCGCTTTGTGCTGATTTCCACGGATAAGGCGGTAAATCCTGCCAATATCATGGGAGCCAGCAAACGACTTTGCGAAATGATTATTCAGGCCTTTGACAATAAGATTAAGGCAGGCAGAGTGCAGGACATCCCACAGCTCTTCACCCATAAGGGCATGGAGAATGCGGACAAAGACGGCACGGGGGCAGTGTTCCAGGATATTCAGACGGAATTCGTGGCGGTACGCTTCGGAAATGTGCTGGGCTCCAACGGCTCCGTCATTCCCATTTTCAAAAAGCAAATCGAAAAGGGCGGACCGGTAACGGTAACTCACCCGGATATTATCCGTTACTTTATGACCATTCCTGAGGCGGTAAGCCTTGTCTTAGAGGCGGGAACCTTCGCTAAGGGGGGAGAAATCTTTGTCTTAGATATGGGAAGCCCGGTAAAGATTGATACCCTGGCCAGAAACCTGATTCGCCTTTCCGGATTTAAGCCGGATATCGATATCAAGGTACAATACAGCGGACTTCGTCCGGGAGAAAAGCTATACGAAGAAAAGCTGATGGCGGAGGAGGGCTTGCAGAACACCGCCAACGAGCGTATTCATATCGGAAAGCCGCTGAGTTTCGATATTGATGCCTTCCTGGGGAAGGTGGACGACCTGATGGAAGCGGCCTATAAGAACAAGGACGATATCCGGGAAATGGTGAAGGAAATTGTGGGAACCTATAAGCCGGCGGAAATAGAAAAAAGGAGTGTTTAAGAATGAAGTCACTGGATGGCATAAAGCCTTTTGAAAAGAAAGTTTGGCTAAGCTCTCCTACTATGCACGGAGAAGAGCTGGCATTTATGAAAGAGGCTTTTGAGAGCAACTGGATGTCTACTGTAGGGAAGAATATCAATGAGGTGGAGAGACAGGTTGCAGAAAGAATAGGATGCCGCTATGCGGTTGCGCTCTCTTCCGGAACGGCAGCGCTTCATCTTGCAACAAAGCTTGCCGGAGAGAAGCTTTACGGACAGGCAAGACCACATGAAGGAACGCTAAAAGGCAAAAAAGTCTTTTGTTCCGATTTAACCTTTGATGCGTCCGTGAATCCTGTGGCCTATGAGGACGGGGAATCTATCTTCATTGATACGGAAAAGGATACCTGGAACATGAATCCCCTAGCTTTAGAAAAAGCTTTTTCACTTTATCCGGATGTGAAATTAATCGTACTGGCTCATCTTTATGGAACTCCCGGAAAGATGGACGAGATTTTGGAAATCGCCCAAAAACACAATGCTCTCATTATTGAGGATGCAGCAGAATCCTTTGGTGCAAGCTATAAGGGAAAAGAAACCGGGACTTTTGGTGACTATAATGCCATTAGCTTTAATGGCAATAAAATCATTACAGGCTCTTCCGGTGGAATGTTCTTAACAGATTCCAAAGACGATGCAGATAAGGTAAGAAAATGGAGTACCCAGTCTCGAGAAGATGCTCCATGGTATCAGCATGAAGAAATTGGATATAATTATCGGATGTCTAATGTAATAGCCGGAGTAGTACGAGGACAAATTCCTTATCTGGATGAGCATATTGCAAGAAAAAGAGAGATTTATAGAAGATACAAGGAAGGACTTAAAGACTTACCCATTACGATGAACCCTTATGATGCAGAGAATAGTGTGCCTAATTTCTGGCTCAGCTGTCTTTTAATTGATAAAGAGGCAATGTCTCCGATTGTACGAGGGGAGAGGGAGTATTTATATCAGTCTCAAGAAGGAAAAACAAATCCGCAAGAAATCATGGAGATGCTTTCGGCAATTAATGCAGAAAGTCGTCCCATCTGGAAACCGATGCATATGCAGCCGATTTACCGAATGAATGCATTTGTAACACGTCAGGGTAATGGACGCGGTCGGACAAATGCCTATATTGATGAAGGAGAAATAGTAGATGTCGGAGCGGATATCTTTCAAAGAGGGCTGTGTTTACCTTCGGATAATAAAATGACGGAAGAAGAACAAGATAGAATTATTGAAGTTATGAAGAGGTGCTTTCAGTAAAATGTCTGAATTGGATTGTGATTATTTAAAACATAGACCTTATGGATTATATGAGGCCATCCTAAAGCCAGTGTTAGGGTGGCTATTTGCATTTGTTTTTGTACTACTTTTTTGGTGGCTATATATAATAATTGCTGTTTTAGTTAGAGTCAAGCTTGGGTCACCGATACTATATACGCAAGATCGGCCGGGGAAAATTGATCCTCGAACTGGAAAAGAAAAGATTTTTAAATTATATAAGTTCAGAACCATGCTTCAGGAAGGTGAAAACAAACTTTCCGATGAGGAAAGACTTACCGAGTTTGGTAAAAAGCTGAGAAGTACCAGCCTGGATGAATTGCCGGAAATCTTATTTAATATTTTACTTTTTAGGGATATGGCTTGGATTGGACCAAGACCTCTTCTTGTAAAATACCTTCCTTTTTATACCGAACAGGAAAGAATGCGTCATGCAGTAAAGCCGGGCCTGACCGGACTTTCGCAAGTAAGCGGAAGGAATTATCTTGGTTGGGATGAAAGATTTGCGCTTGATTGCAAGTATGTAAGTAAGATTACGTTTGTTGGGGACATTAAAATAGTTTTTAAAACCATAAAAAAAGTGATAATGCATTCAGATATTACTACGGACGGAAAATACACGATAAAAGATTTTGATGAAGAGAGGAAAAATGGAAATCACTAGACTGGATAAGCTTAACTTTGATAAAACCAAAGATTCTATAAAGGAATTAATTAGGGAGGCAATGAGTATTAGTTTCCCTGAATTCATAATTAAAGAAGAGTATTATGAAGAAAAAATTTCTAAATTGGGAGAATATATTTCAGATGGTTCTGCAATTGTTTTTACAGCGATTAAAGACAATGATGTTTTGGGATGGATATGGTGTCATTCAATAGACAGATTCGATAAAAAAAGACTACATGTAGCGAGCTTTGCTGTTTCAAAAAAAATGAGAAATCAAGGTCTAGGCTTACTTTTGATGGATGAAGCAGAAAGATATGCAAAAAAGCATAATTACGATGGTATGGATTTGTTCGTAACTGAAAATAATGTTCCTGCAGTAAACTTTTATCAGAAAAATGGATATCAAGTAGAAAGGTATTTACTAAAAAAAGATATTCGTTAAGTTGATAATCAGATGCTTAAAACTGTATGTTTAGATATTGGTATAGCATAGGACTTAAAAAGAAGGTTTACGAGTTGGGGAAAATTATAAAATCTAAGGAATAATTTTATGAAAAAAGGAATTACGGAAATCAATGTTCACGAGCAAGAGCGTTGGAATAATACTGTTAAGTCTATTTCCAACTATGATGTTTTTTACCTTAATGAATATGTTTTAGCTTTTATGAGGGAAGAAGAAAAAAACGGAATTCCCATCCTTTTGTATTATGAAAATAATGATGAAAGGGCTATAAATGTTGTATTTAAACGGGATATAGCTAAGGATGATAAGTTTAAAAATAAGATCAAAGAAAATAGCTATTTTGACTTAATTTCGCCGTATGGGTATGGCGGTTTTTTAGGAAATATAGTTGATTATTCTTCACTAAACGAAGAATATAATCATTATTGTCTTCAAAATGGCTATATATGTGAATTTGTTCGTTTTGAGCTTTTGGAAGATTACTACAAGTACTACGATGGTGAAATAGAATCAAGAACACACAATGTGGTAAGAAGCTTGGACTTGCCCATCGATGATTTATGGATGGACTTTAAACAGAAGGTTCGAAAGAATGTAAAAAGAGCTAGAGAAAATGGATTGGAGATTATCATTGAAAATACAGATGCACATTTAAAAGACTTTTTGGATATTTATTATTCAACCATGGATCGTAACAACGCACAGGACAGTTTCTACTTTTCAAAGGAATTTTATGAGTGTATAAATCGAATGAAAGATAATATTATGTATTTTCATGTCCTTCAGGATGAAAAGATAATTTCGACTGAATTGGTATTATATGGTGCAGAAAATGCATACTCCTATCTTGGAGGGACTTACAAAGAGTACTATGATTTAAGACCAAATGACTTTTTGAAATTTGAGATTATTAAATGGGCAAAAGAAAAGGGATTGAAAAACTTTGTTCTTGGTGGAGGTTATGGTACTGATGACGGAATATTTCAATATAAAACATGCCTTGCGCCAAGAGGTATAGTGGATTTTTATATTGGCAGAAAAATATTTAATAGGGAAGCATATGATTATTTGTTGAATTTAAGAATAAAGGATAATCCAACATGTAAAGAAGCAGCGTTTTTTCCTCAGTATAGAGCATAAGGTGAAATTAATGCGAATATTATTTTTAACGATAGGTGCAGTATATAATTTTAGTCATAGTGGAGCCTATACCGATTTATTAAAGAAGTTTGCAAAAGAAGGACATAAAGTATATGTGGTAGGCGCACTGGAAAAACGAAATGGTCGAGCCACTGAGCTTGGAATTGAGGAAGGAATCAATGTATTAAGAGTCAGGGTGGGGAATATTACAAAAACCAATTTGATTGAAAAAGGGATTTCCACTCTGACACTAGGATATCTTTACAAAAAGGCGATAGATAAGTATTGGAGCCAATTATCCTTTGATTTGATTTTATATACTACCCCTCCTATTACCATAGCAGGCTTGGTTTCAGAATTAAAAAAGAAGTATAACGCTTATACCTATTTGCTCCTAAAAGATATATTTCCGCAAAATGCTATTGACATTGGTATTTTGTCTCGGAAAGGATGGAAAGGGATTGTATATAGGTATTTTAAGTGTATTGAACGACAGTTATATAGTATATCGGATAAAATAGGATGTATGTCAAATGCCAATATAGATTTTATTTTAAAAAATAATAGGGAAATTGCAAAAGATAAAATAGAGCTTTGCCCTAACACTATAGATTTTGTGCATGAGACTGAGATTCGTAGAGATGATGCAATTTTAGAGAAATATAAAATTCCAAAAGATAAATACTTACTTTTATATGGTGGAAACTTTGGAAAGCCGCAGAATGTAGATTATGTTATTGAAGCAATCGATAGATGCTCTGATATAGAAGCTGTACATTTTATCTTATGTGGATCAGGAACCGAGTTTTCTAAAATAGATTTATACATTAAAAATGTCAACCCTAAGCATGTGACTGTAATAGATTGTTTATTACCTTATGAAGAGTATTCTTGCTTGGTAGCCTCTTGTGATGTTGGATTACTATTTTTAGATTATAGATTTACCATTCCTAACTTTCCATCTCGTTTGTTGGATTACATGAATTATGGACTCCCTGTCATAGCAGCTACCGATATAAATACGGATGTGGGTAGAATAATTATGGAAGAAAATTTTGGATGGTGGGTAGAAAGTAAGAATCCTCAAGAATTTAGAAATCTTATTTCATCAATCTTTGAATCAAACCAGATAGAAGATGAATTACAAGAGAAGTCAAGGAATGCAAGGAATTGTTTGAAACGTAATTATGTAACGGATGTAGCTTATAACGCTATTGTAAGAGCATACAAAAATTAGTGTAATATATCTTCAAAAAGAAATCAAATCAGGTATGCATTGTATGATGATGTAGCTTCTATAGATAGAAGTATAAGAGAATTAATATAAGAATTATTATTTATACTTTTGCACATTGTTAAACATTAGTTATATGCGCTTTGTTAATAAATACCGTATAAATTGTGAGAAAACGAGATAAAGCGAATACATGTTTATTGCTAAAGGGTATTTTCTAATAAAACACAGTTGACTTTGGAATGATAATCAGGACTGGATTTAAGGGAATAGTCTACAGGTATTTTTGATAAAAGAAAAAATCAATATAAAATTTTGGATCGTATGTAGTGTATGAGATATGCAAATGCTAATTATGTAATGCAACATAATCCAAATATTAATTCTTGAAAATAGAAGTATGCCTAAATTCTATCAAGATTATTGATAAAAATGTAGGTTTTGAAACTAGGAATCAGATGAAAGTGAAGTATTACAAATGGTTCCGGGAATATGAGAAAAGGCTGATATGAACTATGAAGTGTTTGAATATTATCATTTACTACGATAACAAAGAAGAAGTTGAATCATATATTACTAATGTAGCAGCAATTTCTGATGAAATGTTGGATATCGTAGTTATTGTGAATAAAGATACCGAAAACTCAGTGGTCGAACTGGAAAATAAACTTAATTCAATGAGGATATCCATATGTAAATTTATTAATTATGGAGAGAATATTGGCTACCTTAATGCAATGCTTTTTACAATTCGAAATATAGAGATGGAAAAATATGATTATGTAATATTGTCTAATACAGATATTGATTATTCACAGAAGAATTTTTTTTATGAATTATCCCATAAAGAATATCCCGAAAATATTGGGGCTATCGCTCCGAGCATTTATTCTTCTAATGATAAAAGCTATCAGAATCCCCATTACTTAAACCGTATAGACAAGAATCATTTGAAAAGACTTTATTACATTTTCAAATTTCCTACTTTAGGAAGATTATATTTACAACTATCTTTGCTTAAAAGGAAGCAAAAACCTAAGCTGAAAAAGGATTCTTGTATTGTGTATTCTCCTCATGGCGCATATATGATATTCACAAGGAAATTTATATCATTAATAGCAGATTATACATACCGGGCATTGTTATATAGTGAAGAATCCTGTATTGGAGAGTTACTAATAAAAAATGGAATGAAATGTTATTATGATAGCACGTTGGAAGTGATACATTATGAGAGTACAGTTACTGGAAGTATTGACTATAAAAAACGATTTTCTCTTTGGAGAGAATCGATAAAAGTTATTCTCAATGAATTTTACTGATAAAAAGGTGCAATATTTGTATTTGCTATAGAAAATTGAGTGGTGGGAGTGAACAATGAAAAAATCTGGTTCTTGTAATGAAGCTGATAAAGTATATTATTCAAAAGAGAACATAGTAGCTGTGGTAGTTAGCTATAATGGCGAAGCATTGAGTAATACCATAAACAGTATACTTCCACAGGTGGCACATATTATTATTGTGGATAATGGTTCCGAGAAGTGTTTTTTAGAGGCCTTACACAGCTATAAAAAAAATAGTTTATTGACGATTATTGAAAATAAAGAAAATAAAGGTCAAGCAGAGGCATTGAATCAAGGGCTGAATCAAGCCATTATTTTAGGATTCCCATTGATTCTTACAATGGATCAAGATACCTTGCTTGGAAAAGATTGTGTTAAAAAGCTTCTTGAAGGAATTAACAGTGGATACGATTCTGTCGGAGCTAACTATGGGAAGAAAATTTTATCTAAGAAGTTAAAAAAAGTACGATATCTGATTACGTCAGGGAACCTTTTAAAAACCTGTGCACTAAGGGAAATAGGTGGATTTAATAGTAATCTTTTTATAGACTCAGTAGATTTTGATATAAGTTTGCGGCTAAGAAAATCAGGATATATATTAGCAATAGCTAGAGATGCTATTATGACACATTCTATTGGAGATATAAAGTCATGTGAAAATGGCGAGATTATATTTGAACATTCTGTAAAGCGGCATTATTATATTGCTAGAAATCATTATTATATTCTTTATAAATATTTCATGGTGGATCCTATTTTTTGCATAAAAAAAGAGATTTCTTATTTGATAAGTTTGCTTAGTATAAAAAAAGAGAGTGATTTTCAAAAAAAGTTAGATGCAAGAAAACAAGGTAGAAATGATGCTCTAAAGCTTATCAGAAATAAAGAGTAAGAGCTGGAGATTGTAAAATGAGTATAGTATTTTTTTTGTTATATCTTTTTGGGATTTTCCTTCTGCTATTTTCAAAATACCCTACTTGCAATAATGGAATAACTGCTATAAGTAGGCAATATAATATAAAAATAAATATTCGAACAGTAGCTATGATGCAGATTATTGTGTCAACTGTGATCGGTTTATTATGTGCTACTAGGAGTGTGAAATCATATGATACAATTGTATATATAAACTGGTATGAAAAAATCCAAAATTTAGCTTTATTTGCTGCAGATGGAACATATGGATTTCTATTTGAACTCTTTGCAAAATTTGTAGCAAGGCTTTTATGTGCCGGATATCCTTTATTTTTCTTTCTAATTGCAATTTTTAATCTTACTACGGTTTATGTAACTATAATGAAGGAAAAAGTGTATAAAAATACTGCGCTTATTTCTTATGTGCTATATATTGCATTTATTGGCTTTTACTATAGTTTTATAGTGCTTAGACAGGGGCTCGCTATAACAATGGTTATAGCAGCATATTGCGTATTAGATAAGTCCAGAAAGAACGCATTGCTACTTTGCTTTTTGGGAACTTTGTTTCATGAGTCCGCATGGATTGCTTTTTTTTGCATATTAACTTTATACAGTCGTAAATTTATATTAAAAAGAAGAATGGCTCTTTTTATGATTTTACTTGCATTCTTTTTCTATATTACGCATTTTACAACAATATTTGTTTTTCCTGTTCTTAATGCGTTATTGAATATTCTCAATAAAATTGATTCTTTTACTTTTCATAAATACATATTATATTT